>DASZIT010000026.1:0-16188 GCA_035948855.1 Acidimicrobiales bacterium
GGCTCGGTGGGTCAACGTTTCGCCCGCTGCTCAACTACGCCCGCAACGACGAGCACCTCTATTTCGTCCAGCCCTACCTTCCGGGTAAGGACCTCGCCGAGCGACTCTCCCACGGGCCGGTTTCTGTTGCCAGCACGCTTACCATCGCCATCGACCTGTTAGCCGCACTCCAACATGCCCACGATCTCGGGATTCTGCACCGGGACGTCAAACCGGCCAACGTGATCGTCCCGGGCGTGGAGCCGGTGGAAGCCGCCGCCCTGATCGACTTTGGTCTCGCCCGAAGTGCTTCACTCGAACCGGCTCTATGGGACCAGGCCGTCGGAACCGCCCGATACCTCGCCCCGGAGGTAGCCGGACTGCTCGACTCACCCGTCGACGAACGTTCCGACCTCTACTCCTTGGGGGTCGTCCTCTACGAGTGTCTGGCCGGTCGACCACCCTTCGAGGGATCGACCGTTGGTGAAGTCCTCCGCCAGCACCTGAGCATGCCGGTGCCGAGTTTCGGGGAAACCGGAATCGTCGTCCCCCGCGCCCTGGAGGCGGTGGTGCTTCGCCTTCTGGGCAAAGAGCCAGGCCAGCGCTACCAGACGGCTTCCGCCGCCCTATACGACGTCCAGGAGATAGCCGCCGGTCTCGCCCGAGGCGTCGCCGACCCACCGCTGGTCATCGGTCTGCGCGACATCCGCTCCTCTCTCACCGCGCCGGCTTTTGTCGGCCGGGAGACGGAGCTCGCCTACCTCACCCTCCAGCTGGAGGCCTCCCGTCGGGGCGAAGGAGGGCTGGTCTTTGTCGCGGCCGAGTCCGGTGGCGGCAAGACCCGGCTTCTCGAGGAGTTCGCCGGCCAGGCCGCCCGTCTGGGCGCCTGGATCCTGCAGGGCCAGGGAGTGGACCAGGCCGCCCAGCGCCCGTATCAGCTTCTCGAAGGCGTGGCCTCCGGCATCGGCCGGGGCGCGGCGGATGAACCCGCTCTGATAGGGAGGCTGCGCGGCAAACTTGGCGATCGGGCCGAAGCCGTCGCGGTTGCCCTCCCCGAGCTCGACTGGCTCTTTGGAAGGGTCCAGCACGGAGACCTCCCCGAGGCCTACGGCGAGGTCCGGAGCGTCGCCGCACTCTCAACTCTGTTGAACGCCCTGGGCACCAGTGGCCGTCCGGCGCTGGTCGTGTTGGATGACTGCCAGTGGGCAAACCGCATAACCATCAAGCTGCTCAGCGAATGGCAGAGCGAAGCCAGTCGGTCTGGAAGCCATGTCCTGCTCGTCGCCGCCTTCCGTTCGGAGGAGGTGGGTCCCGATCACCCACTTCGCCGAATGGCGCCCGAGGCGGTCCTGTCGCTGAACGCACTGACCCTTCCCGAGATCAGCCACATGGCCCAGTCGATGGCCGGTCCGCTACCCGAGCCGGTGGTGGCGACGGTGGCTCAGCTGGCCGAGGGCAGTCCGTTCATGGCCAGCGAGGTGCTCTTGGGCCTGGTGGAGTGCGGCGCCCTCATCCAGGCCGAGGAGGCGCCATCCGGATGGCGGGTCAACGAGGTCGCCCTCGCCGACGTACAGACCTCACGGAGAGCGGCGCTCTTCCTGGTGAAGCGGCTGGAGCAACTGTCACCCGATGCGCTGCAGCTGCTCTCCATCGGTGCCGTGCTGGGAAAGGACTTCGACCTCCTGTTGGCGATGGAATTGGCCGGCCAGATTCCGGGCCGGGCGGTTCCCGCGTTGGATGAAGCCCGGCGCCGACGGGTGGTCTGGGTGGACGAAGCTCACGGCCGCGGCCAGTTCACCCACGACAAACTTCGTGAAGCCCTACTTGACGGCCTCCCACTCGAGGAACGAACCGGCCTCCATCTGCGGGCGGCCCAGCACATCGAGACGACCGACCCGGACCGCATCTTCGAGTTGGCCTACCACTTCAACGCCGCCGGCGCTCACGATCAGGGGCTGCCCTACGCCCTCGCCGCCGCCGAGCACGCCCGCCGCCAGTACACGCTGGACGTCGCCGAAGCCCACTACCGGATGGCCGAGCCGGCGGTGGCGGAGGCCGATACGGAGACCCAGGTGCGGGTGGCCGAGGGCTTGGGAGACGTGCTCACCCTGAGGGGTGACTACACCGAGGCGGCGCTCAAGTTCCAGCGAGCCCTCAGCCTGGCCCCCGATCCGGTCGCCCAGGCCGCCCTCGAGGGGAAGCTCGGCGACGTGGCCTTCAAATGTGGGGACCTGGGGAAAGCCCGGAGCTCGCTCGAGAATGCCATCCGGCATCTCCATTTCCGGGTCCCACGGACCCGGCTGGGGCTCGCCGTCGCCCTCTTGTGGGAGACGATCGTCCAGATCGGCCACACCATGGCCCCGGCCCGATTTCTCGGCCGCCGTTCGCTCGACGGTGCCGACCGTCAATTGCTGGCCATGCGGCTGTACAGCCGGCTGGCCTATATGCACTGGTTCCACAGTGGTCTGGTGCGATGTGCCTGGGCCCATTTGCGGGAGATGAACCTGGCCGAACGCTATCCCCCGACCCCGGAGCTGGCCCAGGCGTACTCGGAGCAGGGGCCGGTGATGACGATGATCCCCTGGTTCGGTCGGGGCAGCAAGTACGTGAAGCGATCGCTGGCGATTCGGACCCAACTCGGAGACGAATGGGGTCAGGGACAGTCCCTCAACTTCTACGGGGTCGCCCTGTATGCCGCCTCCCGATACCGCGACGCCATCGAGAAATGCAATGAGGCCAGCCGACTTCTCGAACGTACCGGAGACCGCTGGGAGGGAAACACCAGCGCCTGGAACACCGCCTTTGCCCTCTACCGACTCGGCGAATTGGGCCCCGCCGTCGAGGCAGCCCGTCGGGTGTACGAGGGTGCCCTGAAGATCGGTGACCAGGCGGCGGCCGGGATCTCCCTCAGCGCCTGGGCACGTGCATCGGAAGGTGATCTGCCTGGCTCCATCATCCGCGCCCAGCTCGAGCGCGACGACGAAGACGCCCATACCAGTGTCGAGATCCGACTGGCCGAGGGGGTTCGGCTCCTGGCGGCCGAGCAGCCTGGCGAGGCGGTGGAGGTGTTGCGGCAAGCCCGGGCCATCGTGCGCAAAGCCGGCCTTCGCCAGGAGTACGTAGCACCGGTGGTTCCCTGGCTGGCCACCGCGCTTCGCATGCAGATCGAGGCCGGTCCGCCCTATGCGATGTCCGCCCGCCGACGACAGCTTCGAGAGGCCAAGCGGATGGCCGCAAAAGCCGCCCGCATTTCGCGCTTCTATAAGAACAATCTGCCTCATGCCCTGCGAGAGCGGGCCATGATGGCGGCGATAACCGGTCGCTCCCGAGCCGCTCGGCGTTGGTTCGACGCCAGCCTGGCCATCGCTCAAGCCCAAGGCGCCCGCTTCGAGGAGGCTCAAACCCTGCAGGCGACCGGGCGGGTGGGCATTGAGCTGGGTTGGAGCGACGCGACGACGAAACTCCAGGAGTCCGAGGCATTGCTCACCGAACTTCGCCCCGTCCGGGTTTCATCGCATCCCAGCGCCGAGATGAGTCCACCGCCCACCCTGGGCCTCGCCGACCGCTTCTCGACGCTGCTGGAGGTTGGCCGCTTCATCGCCTCGCTGTCAGCTCCCGAAGACGTGTACGACGCGGTCCAAGAGGCGGCGATGACGATCCTGCGCGGCGATCAGTGCCGGGTCTTCGAGCTGGGCGGCGGCAATCCGGAGGACCTGATCGCCGTCTCCGGCGAAGACGCCGACCTTCTGAGCCGGACCGTCATTCGCCGAGCCGTCGAAGCCGGTGAGCCCGTGCTCTCCGGACAGGGAGACGGCGTCGACACTGCCGAGAGTCTGGTGCTTTCCGACGTGAGGTCGGTATTGTGCGCACCGATCGTCTGCGAGGGCGTGGCCAGGGCCTGCTTCTACGTGACCCACGGCCAGGTCGGCGGCCTGTTCGGAGCGGAGGAATTGCAGCTGGCGTCATTCATCTCGACGCTGGCCGGCGCCGCCCTCGAACACTCCGCCGGAACCGAAGCGAGATTCAGGTCATTGGCCCAGAACTCCAGCGACGTGATCACCATCATCGACTCGGAAGGCGTGATCATCTACCAGAGCTCCTCCCTCGGTCGGGTGTTCGGCTACACCCGCGACCTCACCGGGGAGGTCCTGGCTGACTGGATACACCCGGAGGATGCCGCCGATGCCATCAATTCTGTCGAAGAAGCCCTGCGAGGGGAACGGTCCAATTTGATGCTCGAGTGCCGCATGCGGGCCCATGACGGATCCTGGCTCCATGCCGAGACGACCCTCACCAATCTCCTGGACGATCCGAGCGTCCGCGGGGTGGTTCTCAACACCCGGGACGTGAGCGAGCGGACGCTGGATCACGAGGACCTCCAACGCGCCCTGTCTCTCCTCACCGCGACGCTCGAGTCCACCGCCGATGGGATCCTGGTGGTCGACAGCGACGGAAAGATCGCCAGCTTCAACCGCAAGTTCCTCACCATGTGGAGCATCCCGGACGAGATCATCGCCACCCGGGAAGACGGCCGACTCCTCGCATTCGTCGTGGGCCAGCTCACCGATAGTGACGCCTTCTTGGCCAAGGTCGAGGAGCTGTACATCGATCCAACCGCCGACAGCTCGGATGTCCTGGAGTTCCGCGACGGCCGGGTCTTCGAGCGCTATTCAAAGCCGTACCGGATCGAGAACGCCGAGGTCGGACGGGTGTGGAGCTTCCGCGACGTCACCGACCACCGCCGGGCCAAGGCCGAACTCGAGTCGGCGCGCGACGATGCCATGGAGGCCTCCCGGCTGAAGAGCGAGTTCCTGGCCAACATGAGCCACGAGATCCGCACCCCGATGAACGGGGTGATCGGGATGAGCCGCCTGCTGCTTGACACCGGTCTGGATGCGGAGCAACGGGACTATGCGGAGACCGCCAGCTCCTCGGCCGAGGCACTTCTCACCGTCATCGACGACATCCTGGACTTCTCCAAGGTCGAGGCGGGAATGCTCGATCTGGAAAGGGTTCCCTTCCATCTGCGTTCCGTAGTCGAAGAATGCGCAGTCCTGTTGGCGCCGAGAGCCCAGCAAGCCGGATTGGAACTGACCTGTTTCGTCGACCCCGCGCTGCCCTCCGAACTCCAGGGAGACCCCGGACGAGTCCGGCAGGTACTGCTCAACCTGCTCAGCAACGCGGTCAAATTCACGTCCGACGGAGAGGTGGACATGACTACCCGGCTGTTGGGCGACGCGGTAGACGGATGGGTGGAGGTCGAGATCGAGATACGAGACACCGGCATCGGCATGACCCCCGCCAGCCTGGAACATCTGTTCGACGCCTTCACCCAGGCCGACTCCTCTACCACTCGGCGCTACGGCGGGACCGGTCTCGGCTTGGCCATCTCCCATCATCTGGTCGAGCTGATGGGTGGGACCCTCACCGTGACCAGCGAGCCCGACGCCGGCAGTACCTTCACCACCGTCATCCCATTCCTGCTCGGGGCCAGCGTGGCGGACGCCACCGGTCCCCCGCGCCTGGTTGGCATCCGTGCCCTGATCGTCGATGACAATGCCACCAACCGTCGGGTCCTCGAAGAGATGGTCGTCGGATTCGGAGGCAACGCGGTTGCCGCCGACGGGGCAGGTCAGGCGGTCGAATTGCTGCTCGGGTCGCTGGAGGAGGCCAACCCCTTTGACGTGGTGCTCACCGACCTGAACATGCCGGGTATCGACGGCTTCGGGGTAGCTCGGCTAGTACGCGCCGACCCACGTCTGGCCCACACCCCGATCGTGATGCTGGTGAGCTCGGCACAGCGCGGGAATGTCGAGAAGAACGAGGAGTCCGGAATTTCCGGATATCTGACCAAGCCGGTCCGCTCATCCCAATTGCGCAGCGCGCTCGAACATGCGATGGACTTCGCCGAAGGCCGATCCCCCGTCCACCCGGACACCGCCCCGGTGCCTCCCACCCGAGCGCTCCCGGAACCCGATCCGGAAACTGAGATCAGCCAGGCCAACGCCGAAAGCCAAGGCCAGCCGACGGCTTCCGGTCGGCGCTCGGTCCCGCCCGTACCCACCCTTCCGGTCGAATCGCGTACGTTGTTACTCGTGGAGGACAACGAGGTCAACCAAAAGGTGGTCCTTGCCCGCCTCTCCCGGCTCGGATACAGCGCAGACGTCGCCGTCAACGGCGCCGAGGCGCTGGAGTGCCTGGAGCGACATCGCTATGCCGCGGTCCTCATGGATTGCCAAATGCCGGTGATGGACGGCTACGAAGCGACGTCACGTCTTCGCCACATGGAAGGACCCGGCCGTCACACACCCGTCATCGCCCTGACCGCCTTGGCCATGACCGCCGACCGGGCGCGATGCATCGCGGCCGGCATGGACGACTACCTGGCCAAACCGGTGCAGGTCGAGGATCTGGTTTCCGCCCTCGAACGCTGGGCCCCGCTCGATGGATCCCTCCCGTTCGCGGTCGTTGCCGACTCCGATGGCGACGTGGCTGATGACACGGTCGAGGCCGACGAACAGGTTTCCGACCTCGACCCGGCGATCGTCGGCGGCTTGCGGGATCTTGGCGGCATCGCCCTCCTGGACGAGCTGGTCTCGCTGTTTCACGATGAGGTCGGACGGTACCTCAGCGACCTCGATCGCGCCCTCGCCGACGATGATCCAGTGGCGCTGCGGCAGACCTCCCACGCCCTCAGCGGAAGCAGTGCCAATATGGGCGCCCAACGGGTGGCGGCGGCCGCCGGCGCACTCGAGCAGCTGGCGGCCAGCGGCAATCTCGATGGGGCCCAGGCCCTCATCACCGAACTCGCCACGAACTCCCGGCGTGCCCTTGAGGCTCTGGCCCGAGAGACCGGTCAGCCCCAGGGCACGGCTGACATCGACTTCGACCCGTCGAGCACA
This sequence comes from Acidimicrobiales bacterium, assembly GCA_035948855.1. GTDB lineage: Bacteria > Actinomycetota > Acidimicrobiia > Acidimicrobiales > RAAP-2 > DASZIT01. The sequence goes on from DASZIT010000026.1 coordinate 6,882, forward strand.
ACGCTACCGAGAGGATCGAAATGACCATGCCCCAGGACCCCCGGACCCGCGTCGATCCGAAGGCACCGCCATTGCGAGTCGTCCTGGTTGACGACGCCCCCTCGACCCGGCGCCTGCTCAGAGCGGTTCTCGACTGCGTCGCCTCCCTCGAGGTGGTCGCGGAGGCCGCCAGCGGGCACCAGGCGGTCGAATCGGCCCAGAGGCTCGTTCCCGATGTGGTCCTGCTCGACCTGTCGCTTCCCGACACCGACGGTGGTCAGATCCTTCCCGACCTACTCCGGGTCGCTCCGGAGGCAAAGATCGTCATCCTGTCCCACACCTCCCGGAGCGCGGGCCCGGACCTGGTCGCCGCCGGCGCCGCCGGGTTCATCGAGAAGGGGCTGCCTCCCTACGCTCTGATCGACCAGCTGTCGACCGTCCTCGGCGTGCCCCTGACTGTCGCCTCCGACCTGCCCGAGCCGTGACGTTGACGGCGACCTGCCGGCTTGCTCCCTCGCCCAGGGGATAGGAGGCTGGCTGGGTGCCTGCATCCCCCAACGCTGACCCCGGGACCGGGGTCGTCACCAAGACAGCCCCGGGAACGGTCGCCGACACCATCGCCAAGCTCACTGCGCTGGTCGAGGCCCGCGGGATGATGGTCTTCACGGTCATCGATCACAGCGGCGAAGCGGCAAGCCACGGTCTCGACCTTCGGGATACGAAGCTGGTCATCTTCGGGAGCCCCACCGGCGGTACACCGGTCATGCAGGCGTTCCCGTTGGCGGCTCTGGATCTGCCTCTCAAGGTCCTCATCTGGGACGATGACGGTAAGACCCGGGTCAGCTTCACCAGCCCGGACGTCCTAGCCGCACGCCACCACCTCCCCGACGAGCTGGCATCCCGGTTGGCGGGAATCGGCCCCCTGACCGACGCGCTCATCGGCTGAGGACCGTGCCTGCGCCCGGCTTGCGCCGGGCGCAGGCCCACCCTCACGGCGGGGGTGGCCACCCGATGAGGGTGGTGGGAGCACCCTTGGTCTCAAAGCCAGATCCGCGGAACCTGCCGGTTGAGGGCTAGGACCCTTCGCCGACCGACCTCGCAAAAAGACAAGAGACAGACGAGGGCGGACCATATATGATCCCAGCGGTCGGCGGCAGATACGGCGACGGGCACACGACAGTGGTACTGGGGAGGACGTTGATGGCACGGTCTTTTGGACGTCAGGGAAGCCGGCTCGGCCGGTTGGTCGCGGCAGCCGCACTGGTGGTGGGGAGCGGGACCTTGATATCCCTGATCGCGGCATCTCCGGCCTCGGCGGCCCAGACACTCAGGGTGTCGACAACTGGACACGACACCGGTGACTGCACGGAATCCGACTGCCTGACGCTGGGCTTCGCCATTTCGAAGGCCTTCGTTACCAGCACCATCGTCCTCGAGCCGGGTACCTACCCGTCGGCGCAGAATCCGACGGGCACCTCTGACACGGTGCCGGCCCCCCTGAACGGGGTCACCATCACCTCGGACCCCGCGGTTGGCGGATCGGCGGCCAACACCATCATCGACGCCACCGGGGCACCAAACGGCCTGGTCATCAACGCCAATGACGTCACCGTCAACGGTCTGTCGATCCTCAACGCCGACAACGAAGGCATCTGCATTACCCCGGCGACGGCCTTCACCAACGGCTGTCTGCTGTCGCAGCCGGCCACGCCTCCGCCGCCCACCAGCGTCACCGGGGCCCTCATCGAGAACAACATCGTCAACAACAACGACGCCTGCATCAACCACCCCACCGCGGCCGACTGTCCACAGCCGCCGAACCCGTTCGATGACTACGGCGAGTCCGTGCATCTCCTGAGCGTGGCCAACTCCACGGTGTCCAACAACACCGTCCAGAACAACGTCGGCGGCATCTTGTTGACCGACGAGGTAGGGCCGACCGACGGCAACACCATCAGTGGAAACACCGTGTCGGGGAATGCCACCGACTGCGGGATCACCTTGGCCGGCCACAGCACCAGCGCAGTCTCGACGAACGGGCCGACCACCGGCCAACCCCAGCCGACCCAGGCCGGGGTCTACAACAACATGATCGTGAACAACACGGCCAACAACAACGGCGCGGCCGGGTTGCTGGCCGCGGCCGGCGGATCGGGCTCTGCCGTCTACAACAACACGTTCACCGGGAACACGGCCATCGGGAACGGGTTGGCGGGCATGACCATCCACAGTCACGCCCCGCTCCAGGACATCAACGGCAACGTGATCACCAACAACAACTTCAGTCAGGACGCTCTCCATGGCGGTCCCGGCGGCGGCCCGGGCGATATCGAGGGTCCGCCGGCGAGCGCCAACCTCACCCAGAGCGCAGGTATCCAGGTCCTGACCGTCTTTGCACCGCTGACCGGCACCGTGATCCAGGGCAACAACATTTCCAACGTCTTCTACGGCATCTGGCAGTCGGCCCTGGCCTCGACTGCCATCTCCGGCAATAACATCTCGGTCAACACCGGGGGCACGCCGGTGTTCACGGTGCCCGCCGCCGGCAGCGGCTACTGGATGGCCGCCGGAGACGGCGGTGTCTTCAGCTTCGGGGCCAGCGGCTTCTATGGCTCGTCGCCCGGATCGTCGCTCGGTGCTCCCACGGTGGGCATCGCCCACACTCCGGACAGCGGCGGCTACTGGCTGGTGGCCAGCAACGGCAACGTGGCGAACTTCGGTGACGCCACTGCCTACGGGTCCCTCCAGGGCAAGCCCCTCAATGCGCCCATCGTGGGCATCGCGGTTCCCCAGGACGGGGGCGGCTACTGGCTGGTCGCCTCGGACGGCGGCGTGTTCGGATTCGGCGACGCCGCCTTCATGGGCTCGATGGGCGGCCAGCGACTCAACGCCCCCATCGTCGGGGTGGCGGCCACGCCGTCGGGCGGTGGCTACTGGTTGGTGGCCAGCGACGGAGGCATCTTCTCCTTCGGTGACGCCAAGTTCTTCGGCTCGATGGGCGGACAGCGCCTCAACAAGCCGATCGTGGGCATCGCCTCGACCGCCGGATCGGTGAACCCGAACAATGGGTCCATCGTCGGGGACGGCTACTGGCTGGTGGCCTCGGACGGTGGGGTGTTCAACTTCGGCAACGCCGGCTTCATGGGCTCGATGGGCGGCCAGCCCCTCAACAAGCCGATCGTGAGCATCGCCCCCGGTCCCTACGCGTTGAACTTCGGCAACTTCTCCCTCCAGGCCACCGGCTACTGGTTGGTGGCGTCCGACGGTGGAGTCTTCAGCTTCGGCAAGGCCGGCTTCTTCGGATCCCTGGGGGCCCTCAAGCTGGTGTCGCCGATTTCCGGAGCCGCCTCGACCTAACCGGTTCGAGATACAGATGTAGTGGCGGGCGGGGGGCGGGCTACGGCGCTGACCTCCCGCCGATCGTCACTGGTTGCCGTTTCTCCCCAACCGGCTGAAGGGACATGAGCGGAGCGTCGGAGGTCTGCCGGTTCAGTCTGACTCCACCCCCTGGAGCTTTTCGTCCATCGCCTCAGCCTCGATGTCCATCCGCCGTAGGAGGCCGGGAACGATGCGTCGCTCGGCCATACGGCCGATGCCTGGCACCGCCACCACAAGATCGCCGTCGATGCGTCGAAGGGTGCCTCCCGTGGATTCGGTGAGGACGAAATCGGCGGCACCATGCAGGCGCCTCGGATCCTTCTCCGCCTCGAATGTGAGCGCACCGGTGCCCCCCGACCTGTCGACCCGCACCTCCTGGATCCAGGCCAACCGGCTGGCGCCGAGCAGGCGTTGGGCGATCGGATCGAGGCTCCCGACGAACTCGTAGCGGAGCCGGAGCATGGCGTGGTCTCCTTCCGACCGCTCTTCGACCAGCTCCGGAAGGCTCAGGTCCGGGAGGGCGAGATGGAGATAGAAGCCAGCATCGACCAGGAGGGCGGCCACGGCTTCCTCGGATCCGTTGATGTGGTGCTCAGCGTGGAAGCGCACGGCTCTTCTCGGGGGAGGCGGGCCTTTTGGGTATCGAACTCGGCATCCGAGAGCACCCCTTGGGTGTGAAGTTGCGCCAACTGGCTTCGTGCATCTCGAACAAGATCGAGTGCTTCGAATGATACCCGGGCTTGTCTGGCAACAACGATTTCGCTGTCTCCGGCCGGATCAGACTCGTTGGCACCGGCGGCAGCCTGACTCCGTCCGTCGAGTAGGTTTGCCCACGGGTGCGTGACCCGGGGGTACGGCGTGACACATCGATCGGTACGAAGATCCGTAACGGAACCCCTCTTCATTCTCGTAGTGGCAATTCTCTCTGCCGGTCTGCTGGTGTCCGCGGTGCCCGCCAATTCGGCCTTGCCACCACCGGCGCCCCCGGGCCTATCGGTGACGCCCTCGTCCGGGCCCGTAGGCACCGTCGTCACCGTCAACTTGTCAGGCTCCTGCGGAAGTCCGGTGTTCGAGTCGGCCAACGGTTCGAGCGTTCCCACCGCGCTGGATTTCGCCGGCAGCCAACGAGCCCTGGTCCCGAGTTTCATCGGGTCGGGGCCGGCCCAGATGGTCGGGCCCGGGAGCTATCAGTTCGCCGTGTCCTGCTCCACGGGATCGTCCTCGTCTCCTTTCACCACGTTTACCGCTCCCTTCACGGTGACTGGGGGTGTAACCCCGGGGCGCTTCGTGGCGATCAGCCCGACGCCAGATGGAGGTGGGTACTGGTTGGCCCAGGCCAACGGAGGTGTCTGGAGTTTCGGTGACGCTTCCTTTCATGGGTCGCTCCCTGGCCTGGGCGTGGTCCCGGCAACTCCAATCGTCGGCATCGCCGCCACCCGTGACGGCGGCGGCTACTGGCTGGTGGGAAGCGACGGCGGAGTGTTCGGCTTCGGGGACGCCATGTTCCACGGCTCGCTCCCCAGCTTGCACCTCGTAGCGGCCGCCCCGATCGTCGGCATTGCCGTCAGCCACGACGGAAGCGGGTACTGGCTCGGTGGTGCCGACTCTGGGGTGTTCGCCTTCGGAGATGCCCCCTACTGCACCGTTCCGGCGATCTCCGGAGGTGGGACCGTCGTACCGCCCGGGTCCGTCACCGGACAGGTCTGGGATATCGGCATCGCCGCCCAGCCGGACACTGCGGGCTACTACCAGGTGTCTGCCGGCGGGCCCGGTGTGGCCTTCCCGGGTCCCGGACAACCCTGTGGCGGCGGCCCTCCATTCACCAACTACGGAAACATCTCCTTCTTCGGCTCGGGGTCAATCGCAGCGCAGATCAGCGGGGTTGCCACCCCCCGGTCAGGTACGGGGGTCTGGATCGTGGGTATCGATGGAGGGGTGTTCGCCCCCATCGTCCTTGGAGAGAACCAGATCAATCCCTCGGCGCCGTTCTTCGGCTCCTTGCCCGGGCTCGGCATCTCACCGTCGGCTCCGATCATAGGAATCGCATCACCGCCAAATGGAGGCGGTTACTGGCTGTTGGGCGCCGACGGCGGGGTGTTCTCCTTCGGGAACGCTCGGTTCCATGGCTCGGCTGTCAGCTAACTCGTTGAGCTAAGCCGCGGGAGCTAGCCGGGCGCAATGCCGGCGCGGCGTCGCCGGGACCGGAGGTACTCCCGGTTCAGGTTGGCGATGCTCTCGAGCGGGATGCCCTTGGGGCAGGCAACGACGCACTCCCCGGTGTTGGTGCACCCGCCAAAGGACTCCTCATCCATTGTCTCCACCATCCGCCGGACCCGGCTCTCCCGCTCGGGTCGCCCTTGAGGGAGGAAGTTCAGGTGGGCCACCTTGGCCGCGGTGAACAGCATGGCCGAGCCGTTCGGGCAGGCGGCAACGCAGGCCCCGCATCCGATGCAGGTGGCGTTCAGGAACGCCAGGTCGGCGACGGGCTTAGGCACGGGGGTCGAATTGGCCTCGGGGGCGCTGCCGGTGGGCGCGGTGATATACCCGCCGGACTGGATGATCCGGTCGAAGGCCGAGCGGTTCACCACCAGGTCCTTGATTACCGGGAAGGCCTTGGCCCGCCAGGGCTCGATGTCGATGACGTCGCCGTCGGTGAAGGTGCGCATGTGTAACTGGCAGGTGGTCGTCGGTTCCGGCCCGTGGGCCCGGCCGTTGATGACCACACCACAGGAGCCGCAGATGCCCTCCCGGCAATCGTTGTCGAAGGCCACTGGGTCCTCGCCCCGGGCGATGAGGTCCTGGTTCAGCAGGTCGAGCGTTTCCACGAACGACATATCGGGGCGGATGTCGTCGACGGCGTAGGCAACCATGTGGCCGGGGGCGTCGGGACCGGGCTGACGCCAGATGCGCAGGGTGAGCTTCACGTGTAGCTCCGCGGCGTGGGGTGGACGTGGCTGAACTCGAGGGGTTCCTTGTGAAGAACGGGATCCTCGCCCACCCCGGTGAACTCCCAGGCGGATACGTGACTGAAGTGCTCGTCGTCCCGGCGGGCCTCGCCGTCGGGTGTCTGACTTTCCTCCCGGAAGTGGCCACCGCACGACTCGACGCGGACCATGGCGTCGAGCACCAGGAGCTCACCCAGCTCCAGGAAGTCGGCAACCCGGTTGGCCACCTCCAGCTGCTGGTTCAGCTCCGCGCCGCCCCCGGGGACGGTGACGTTCTGCCAGAACTCCTCGCGCAGCTCGGGGATCCGGTCCAGGGCCTCCTGGAGGCCGGCCTCGTTGCGGGCCATGCCGCACTTGTCCCACATCAGCTTGCCCAGCTCCCGGTGGAAGGAGTCGGCCGACCGCTTGCCCTGGATCGACAGCAGCCGGGTCAGGCGGTCGGCCACCCCCTGGTGGGCCTCCCCCACCGCCGGGTGGTCAGTTTCGACCGGGCCACCCAGGTGCCGAGCCACGTAGTCGGCGATCGACGTCGGCAGGACGAAGTAGCCGTCGGCCAGCCCCTGCAGCAGGGCCGAGGCGCCCAGCCGGTTGGCTCCGTGGTCGGAGAAGTTGGCCTCGCCGATAACGAAGAGCCCGGGTAGGTTGCTCTGCAGGTCGTAATCCACCCACAAGCCGCCCATCGTGTAGTGGACAGCCGGGTAGATCCTCATCGGAACCTGATAGGGGTCCTCGTCGGTGATCCGGCGGTATATGTCGAAGACGTTGTCGTACCTCTCCACCACCGCCGCCCGGCCCATCCGCTGGATAGCGTCGCGGAAGTCGAGGTAGACACCGAACCCCCCGGGGCCGACTCCTCGGCCTCCGTCGCACTGGTTCTTGACCGCCCGGGAGGCGATGTCTCGGGGTACCAGGTTGCCGAAACTGGGGTACATCCGTTCCAGGAAATAGTCCCGCTCGCACTCGGGGATCCGGTCGGGTGGGCGGTGGTCACCAGGCTGTTCGGGCACCCAGATGCGGCCGTCGTTACGGAGCGACTCGCTCATCAGGGTGAGCTTGCTCTGGTGGTCGCCGGAGGGCGGGATACAGGTCGGGTGGATCTGGGTGAAGCAGGGATTAGCCAGGTAGGCGCCCCGCTTGTGGGCCCGCCAGATGGCGGTGGCGTTCGATCCTTTGGCGTTGGTGGAGAGGTAGAAGACGTTGCTGTAGCCGCCGCTGGCCAGCACCACCGCGTCGGCCAGGTAGGTCGATACCTTGCCGGTGACCAGGTCGCGGGCCACGATGCCCTGGACCCGGCCCTCGGCCACGATCAGGTCCAGCATCTCGGTCCGGGGGTGCATCTCGATGTTGCCAGCGGCGATCTGGCGGGACAGCGCCTGGTAGGCACCGAGGAGCAGCTGCTGGCCGGTCTGGCCTCGGGCATAGAAGGTCCGGGACACCTGCACGCCGCCGAACGACCGGTTGTCGAGCCGGCCGCCGTACTCACGGGCGAACGGCACGCCCTGGGCCACGCACTGGTCGATGATCTGGACCGAGATCTCGGCGAGCCGGTGGACGTTGGACTCCCGGGAGCGGAAGTCCCCACCCTTGACCGTGTCGTAGAACAAGCGGTGGACCGAGTCGCCGTCGTTCCGGTAGTTCTTGGCCGCGTTGATCCCGCCCTGGGCGGCGACCGAGTGGGCCCGGCGGGGCGAGTCCTGAAAGCAGAACTGGGTGACGTGGTAGCCCTGCTCGGCCAGGGTGGCGCCGGCCGAGGCGCCGGCCAGACCGGTACCGACGATGATGATCCGGTGCTTGCGTCGGTTGGCCGGGTTGACCAGCTTGGCCGCGAACCGCCGGTCCGACCAGCGCCCCCCGATGGGGCCGCGGGGCGCCTTGGTGTCGGCGATGTCCACGCCGGTTGTATGTCCGATCATCTCAGTGCGCCACCCCGGTCATGACGCCCACCGGCACCGCGATGAAACCGAGGCTGATTCCCAGCGCGAGTGCGGTGCCCACGAACCGGACGGCCCGCGCCCGGTCCGGCCGCTCGATGCCCAGCGTCCGCGCCGCGCTCCGGAAGCCGTGGTTGATATGGAAGCCCAGTGCGACCAGGGCCGCGATGTAGATGACGTTGATCCACCAGACCTGGAAGTCGGCTACCACGTTCTGGTACGGCTGCCCGGCAATGAAGTGCGGGTTCAGCGCTCCCACGGTGAGGTCGAGCACGTGCCAGATTACGAAGAGGGCGATGATGATCCCGCCCCACCGCATGGTGCTGGTCGCGAAGCTGGCCTGCCACCGCGGGTGGTGCTGGTAGCGGATCGGCCGGGCGGCCCGGTCCCGGCGGGACAGCTGGGCCGCCGAGGTCACGTGGAGGACGACGGCCACCACCAGGATGAACCGCTGGAACCAGAGGTACCAGGAGTTGTGGAGGACCGGCTCGCCGATGGTCCGCAACCAGTGGGCGTAGCCGTTGAAGTCGTTCGGCCCGAAGAAGATTTTCAAGTTGCCCAGCATGTGGACGAACAGAAAGAGCACCATCAACAGGCCGGTCACGGCCATGACGGCCTTCTTTCCGATGGTGGAAGACCAAGCGATCTCCACGATGGGTTTGGCGGCGGCGACGCCGGCGGCGGGGCTGGGGCGGTCCTGGCCGGTTGATGCCGGGCGAAGATCCAGTGCCATGTCCGCGACCCTAAATCCGGGACCTCCAGAGGGCAAAGACATGCTTGCTCTCGGTTTGATAGTCACTGACTATGGAGAGGGCCAATGCAGCCGGCTCTCTCCAATCAGACGAGAACAGTCAGTCGAGCCTGGCCACATTGAGAGGCGCCGGTTCGGCCAGTGGCCGATGAGCGCTTCGTTTCTGGCCTACGTCTGCTGTGGGGTCACCCGGTGAGCGGGACAGCTCGCGGTCGTTGGTCGAGATCGTCGGCCTCGGCGGGTTGCAGATCTCGAAGCCGGGACCGGGCCCGGTACGCCAAGGCGGCCACCGCGTTCGGGGTCATCCCGACTTTCTCGGCCAC
>DASZIT010000027.1:0-2305 GCA_035948855.1 Acidimicrobiales bacterium
GATCCCACCGGAACAGGATCATCGGCGGCCACCACCCCCCGCCGCATGAGGGCCACCGCCAGGGTCGCCGCCTCCGCGGTGTCCGGATCCGGCGACACCTGGGCCAGCTGGCGCATCAGATCGATCAGCTGGCGGATGTTCCTCACGAAGTCGCCCGGGGCCAGATCGTTGTTCCGGAGGACCGAGGACAACAGCCCACCCTGGGCCCAGGCCACCGCCGATCGGGCCAGGCCGGCATCCGGCCGGCGGGTCCGCCGGAGCCCGTGCCGGCGCTCCTCGGCCCGCAGATCGCCGGCCAGGGCGTCGAGCTCGGCCAGCCGCTCGGCCACCTGCCGTTGCCGGGGACCGGGCGGGTTCTCCTCGGCCCGGCGGGCCTCGAAGGTGAGCCCGGAGACCACGCCGGCCAGGGATGCCGGTTCCAGCCCGTCGAAGAGGCCGGCCCGCAGCGCCTCGGAGACCAGCAGGTCCGACTCGTGGTAGATGCCGGCCAACACCTGGCCGGCGGCGGTGACCCGCCATCCGTCGATATAGCCCCGGGACTCCAGCACCGCCAGGCGCCGGTCGAGCTGGGCGGGAAGCGACAACGACCCCGGGGGGGCCTGCCACTGCCCGTAGGAGGCAGCCAGCAGGTTGTGGGCCGCCTCCCGGTCCCACCGCCGGACCAGGTTGACGGCCAGGTTGTAGGTGGGATGGAAGGAGGAGACCAGATCGGGTGGCTCGGCCAAGGCGGTGGCGGCCACCGCCGCAAAGGTGGTGGCCTGCGACCAGAGCACTACCGCATGACCCACGGTGTCGATCCCCCGCCGGCCGGCCCGGCCGGTCAGCTGCTGGTACTCCCCGGCGGTCAGCGCCGAGGTGTCGCTGCCCCGGAACTTGGCGAACCGCTCCACCACCACCGTGCGGGCGGGCATGTTGATCCCGAGGGCCAGGGTCTCGGTGGCGAACACCAATTTGAGCAGCCCTTCCGAGAAGCAGCGCTCCACCGCCTGGCGGAAGGCCGGCACCAGGCCGGCATGGTGGGGGGCGATCCCGGCCTCCAGGGCCGCCGACCACGGCCCATAGCCGAGAGCCTGGAGATCGTCGTCGGACAGGCGTTCCACCGACGCCTCGGTGAGCTCGCGGATCCGCTCCCGCTCCTCGGGGGTGGTGAGCCGGACACCGTCCTGGAGGCATTGGCGGGTGGCGTCGTCACAGGCGGCGCGGGAGAAGATGAAGGTGATGGCGGGCAACATGCCGGCGTCGGCGAGATAGTCGGCCATCTCGGTGCGACGGGGGGTCCGGAAGCGGTGGCGGGTATTGCGCTGCCGGCGCTGATCGAGACGCAATCCGTCGGGATTGGGTTTCCCCTGGCGAAGGAGCGGCAGCACGGTGATCCGGTGGCTCCCGCGTTCGGCCACCGCATAGTGGTGCTGGAGGGTGACCGGCCGGTGGGTCTCGGTCACCACATGGGTGGTCCCCCGCACCGAGGACAGCCAGGCCCCGAAGTCGGCCGAATTGTTGACGGTGGCCGACAAGCTGACGAACCTCACTTGGGGAGGGGTCAGCACCAGCACCTCCTCCCACACCGAACCCCGATAGGGATCCTGCAGGTAGTGCACCTCGTCGAGGACGATGACATCCAACCCGTCGAGCATCGACGAATTGGAGAACAGCATGTTCCGGAGCACCTCGGTGGTCATCACCACGATGGACGCCTGGGCATGGTGGGAGATGTCCCCGGTCAGCAGGCCCACCCGATCGGTTCCGTACCGGTCCGACAACTCGGAGAATTTCTGGTTGGACAGCGCCTTGATGGGAGTGGTGTAGAACGCCTTGGCCCCCTTGGCCAGGGCGGTGGCCGCCGCGTAGTCGGCGATGATGGTCTTGCCTGAACCCGTCGGGGCCGACACCAGCACCGACTCCCCCCGGTCGATGGCATCCATCGCCTCGTGCTGGAAGGGGTCGAGGGGAAAGCCGAGACCGGCTTCGAACCCGGCCCGTAGCTGCGTCGCATCGACCGGGTCGTCCCCCGGCCGTCCCCCGTCCCGCCCGGGAGCCCTCAACGGTTGAGGATCTTACCGATGACGATCGACGCCTCGTAGAACAGGTAGAGAGGGATGGCCATCGCCATCATCGAGAACGGGTCGGAGCTCGGGGTGACCACCCCGGCCACCACCACGATCAACACGATGGCCCACCGGCGCCAGGAGGACAGCTGTTTGGGGGTGAGCACCCCGGCGATCTCCAGCGACACCAGCAGCACCGGGAACTCGAAGGTGAGGCCGAAGACGGTCATCAACAGGACGATGAGACTCAAGTACTTGGT
>DASZIT010000028.1:0-35137 GCA_035948855.1 Acidimicrobiales bacterium
GGCTACCGGGACGAGATCGCGGTGTTGCTGATCAACACCGACCCCGACGCCGACTACGAGGTCCACCGCGGGGACCGGATCGCCCAGCTGGTGATCCAGCAGGTGGCCCAGGCGGTGTTCACCGAGGTCGATGAGCTGTCGTCGAGCCAGCGGGGCCTGGGTGGCTTCGGGTCCACCGGGCGGTAACCCCGGCATGCCGCGGATGACCGGGCTCGACGGGGCCTTCCTGGCCTTCGAGTCGCCGACCACCCACCTGCACATCGCCGGGGTGCTGGTCTTCGACCCGGCCGGGGTGCCGGGCGGGGTGGGATTCCACCAGATCCGGGACCTGGTGGCCAGCCGGGTGTCGCGGGTCCCGCCGTTCCGCCGCCGGATGGTCGAGGTCCCGTTCGGCCTTGCCCACCCGACCATGGTCGACGACCCCGAGTTCGACGTCGACTTCCACGTGCGTCGAGTCAGCCTGCCCCAACCCGGCGGGCCCGGCGAACTGGCCGCCCTGGTGGGTGACATCGTGGAGCGGCCCCTGGATCGCCAACGGCCGCTGTGGGAGTTCCACGTGGTCGAGGGCCTCGATCACGGCCATATCGCGCTGGTGTCCAAGGTCCACCACTCGATCATCGACGGGGTGTCGGGAGCCGAGATCATGGCGGCGTTCTTCGACCTTTCGGCCCGGCCGTCAACGCCGTCAACCGAGAGGCCACCGTCATCAAACTCTGCCGGCCCGTCAACGTCGGAAGCCGGACCCGAGCCGGAGTCCGAGGTGTGGGCGCCGGAACCGGTGCCCGGTGATGTCGACCAACTCCGCGGCGCGCTGGGCTCGCTGCCCGGCCAGACCGATGCGGTGGCCCGGACTCTCGGGGCCACCGCCCGCACTGTCCGGGACTACACCGGTCGCAGCCGCCAGGCGGAGGGCGCGGTTCCCCCGTCGGTGTTCCAGGCTCCCCGCACTTCGATCAATCGGTCCATCTCGTCGCACCGCCGGGTGGCGTTTGCCGAGTTGCCGATGGAGGACATCCGCCGGGTCCGAGCCGGGCTCGGGGGGACGGTGAATGACGTGGTGCTGGCCACCGTGTCCGGCGGCATGCGGTCGCTGTTTGCCGGCCGGGGCGAGGTGCTGGACAGTTCGCTGGTGGCCATGGTCCCCATCTCGGTGCGGAACGATGCTGAACGCGGCGCGTTGGGCAACCGGGTGTCGGCGATGCTGGTTTCGCTGGCTACCGGAGTGGAGGACCCCGCCGCCCGCCTCCAGGTCATCAGCGCGGGTATGCAACTGGCCAAGGAGCAACAGAAGACCGTCGGGTCGGAACTCTTCTCCAACTGGGCTCAGGCGCTGTTTCCGATGGTGGCCACCCGGGTTTCCCGGCTGGTGACCAACCTCCGGCTGTTCGACCACCTGCCGCCACTGTTCAACGTCGTTGTCTCCAACATCCCCGGCCCGGACGTGCCGCTGTTCATGGCCGGGGCGCGGATGGTGGCGATGTACCCCATCGGCCCGGTGGCGGAAGGCGTCGGGGTCAACGTCACCGTGTTCTCGTATCTCGGTACCATGTACGTCGGCGTGCAGGGTTGTTGGGATCTGGTGCCCGACGTGGACGTCATTCCCAACGGGATGGTCGACGCGCTGGCCGATCTGGTCAAGGAAGCCAACCGCCGCCACCGACCGGTCCCGTGGTGGCACACCGACCCACCGACGTAGGGCAAAGGCCGAGGCCAGGGTGTCGCGGCCCTGGGTCCGGCAGAGCCCGGGTGACGGCGCCGAGCCCAGGTCAGGCTGGGGCGGCTGCTACAGTGAGGCCCTTACGCGGACGTGGCTCAGTTGGTAGAGCACAACCTTGCCAAGGTTGGGGTCGCGGGTTCGAATCCCGTCGTCCGCTCCAGAAACCCCAGGTCAGAGGCTAGACGGCGTCGAACGGGCGCACCTGAAGGGGTCCTCCGATTCTGAGAGTCCCTGCTACTCCGGACGGAGCGAGAGCGCCAGGCGTGGCACAACGAACGACGCGAGAAAGATCGGCAAGAACCTCTTTCCGGTAGTCCGGAAGGCGACGACCTGGCCGTCGGCGGCGTCGAAGGTCAGAGTGCGGCTCAAGTTTCGGCCGTTGCGAACTTGCAGGGTGTGATGTCCCGGTTCGATTGGTATCTCGATCGTGTCGTTCATATCGAGCGACCCGACACGCTCACCGTCGACCACGACATCGAACGCGCCACGACGGACCTCGACTCCGATCGCTTTATGGGTCAGCTTGAGAGTTGCCGGCATCTTCGCCCTCCTTGCCTGTTGGCCCTGGGCTGTTCCGCGAGGGCTCGAAGTCGATTTTCAGAGCCACGAGCCCGCCGCCGAGCAGGTCGACAACAGCACGGTGGCAGCGACTTCACGCGTGTCTTTCGGGGCAGTGGGACAACTGAGACGTCCCCACGGAACCCTCACTGTCGAAGGTCAACGCTCTCAAGCTACTCCTTATGGCGCCCCCTTGATGCCCCCGCGCATCGGGTGGCACTTCTCGTCGCATTCGCCGCGCCTCCTCTTCAGCTCCAAAGTCTCCATCCCGGCGGAGCCCAGCAGTTCCCCGTAGATTTCTGCCATGAGCGATGAGTTTGGCCGCCCGCTGTCGTCGATACCGGCATGCAAGCACAGAACGCGCCGGCCACCGATCGAGCCGTTGCTCTGCCGATCGTGACAGCAAACACCCCAACCTCCGGCGATGCCATCTTCACCGAGGGTCTACAGCGGCACTTCGACGGGGTCAAGGCCGTCGACGGGGTCGACCTCCGCATCCCCGCCGGGGAGATCTACGGGTTCCTGGGGCCGAACGGCGCCGGCAAGTCGACCACGGTGCGGATGCTGTGCACACTGTTGGCTCCGACCGGGGGCCAGGCCCGGGTGGCCGGCTATGACGTGGCTTCCGAGCCCGGGCGGGTGCGCCTCCGGATCGGCGCCGCGCTGCAGGAGGCGGCCCTGGACCCGAAGCAGACCGGGACCGAGCTGCTGCGCCTGCAGGGCCGGTTGTACGGCCTGTCTCGCCGGGATGCCAACCAGCGGGTGGCCGAGCTGGCTGACCTCATCGACCTCGGTGAGTTCCTCGACCGTCTGATCGGGACCTATTCCGGGGGGATGCGGCGGCGCCTCGATCTGGCCGCCGCACTGATCCACAACCCGGAGATCCTGTTCCTCGACGAGCCGACCACCGGGCTCGATCCGGTCAGCCGGGTCCAGGTGTGGACCGAGGTCCGCCGGCTCAACCAACAGCTCGGGATGACCATCTTCCTGACCACCCAGTACCTCGAGGAGGCCGACGAGCTCGCCCATCGGGTCGGGATCATCAACGACGGGCGCATCGTGGCCGAAGGCACGCCGGCGGAGCTGAAACGGTCGGTCGGGTCCGACGTCATCGTCGCCCGGGTCGAAGGCGATGCGGCCGCGGTGCTTTCGATCCTGTCCAATGTGCCGGGCGTGAGCAACGTCGAGGCCCACGGCAACGAGCTGGTGATCGCCACCGCCAACGGTTCGGCGACCATCAGTCCGATCGCGGTGGCGTTGGCTGGGAGCGAGGTGGTGGTGCGGGATCTGACCCTGCGCACCCCGACCCTGGACGACGTGTTCCTCGACCTCACCGGTAGCCATATCGAGCAGGACAACAATGAGGAGGACCCTTCATGACCGTCGCCACCGGAACCGTCGCCTTCGATGCCTCCGCGGAGGTGATCCGGGCCCGACCGGCCGGGTTCCTCCACGACTTGAGCTCGATCGCCGGCCGGGCCCTCCGAGCCGTGCCTCGCGACGTCTCGACGGTGGTACCGCCGATCTTCATCGCGCTGTTCTTCTTCGTGGTGAACATCGCCACCCTGAAGAAGGTGACCGCCTCCATCCCCGGTTTCAACTACACCTCGTTCGAGGTGGCGACGGCGATCCTCTTAGGGGTCACCGGGGTGTCCCGGGCTCCGGCCCTGGTGCTCGACGTACAGGACAAGTACTTCGACCGGCTGCTACTGACCCCGGTGCGGCGGACGGCCATCCTGGTCGGGCACATGGCGGCCGATGTGGCGGTGGCCGCCGCCCTGACCGTCCCGATCCTGGTCCTCGGCTTCATCCTCGGGGTCCGGTTCTTGGACGGACCCGTCGGGGTGGTGGTGTTCATCCTGCTGGCCGCGCTCTGGAGCCTGGCCTTCGCCGGTTTCGCCTACGCCATCGCCCTCAAGACCGGCAACCCGGCCGCGGTGAACTCGACGTTCCTGCTGTTCTTCCCGTTCTTGTTCCTGACCTCGTCCTACGTACCCCGCAGTCAGCTCTCCGGTTGGCTGAACACGGTGGCTGGGGTCAACCCCGTCACCTATTTGCTCGGGGGCCTGCGATCGCTGGTCATCGGCAACAGCTGGCAGTGGACCCAACTCGGCGAGGCGCTGCTGGCCATTGCCATTGTCGGCCTGATCAGCATGTCGATGTGTTTCGCCGCCCTCCGGGGAAGGATCAAGCGCGGGGCAGCATGACGGCTTGCTGACCCGCGCTTGATCCGCTGTCCGGAGAGATCCGACCCGGCGGCTATCCGAATGCGTCGACCAGGGCGGAATCCACCGCCGGCTCGAGCTCGGGGTCGATGTCCTGCTCCACCTGGATGTCCTGGCGGGATGCGTGGATGAGCCCGGCGGCGGCGCCGGCGGCCAGCAACAGCAGGATCGCACTCACGGTGAAGGCGGTCGTATAGCCGTGGACGACGGCCGCCCGGGCCTCGGTGGCGGTGTGCACATGGCTGGCCACGAAGGTGGCGGCCGCCGAGGCGGCGATGGTGTTGAGCAGAGCGGTCCCGAGCGAGCTGCCCACCTGCTGGGTGGTGTTGACCAGTGCGCTGGCCACGCCGGCGTCCTTCGGATCAACCCCGACCAGGGCGGTGCTGCTCATCGGGACGAACGCCATCCCCATGCCCAGACTCACGATGATCTCGGGAAAGAGAATGTGGGAGACATAGGTGCTGTCCACTCCCAGACGGGTGAACCAGGCGAGGCCGACGGTGCCCATGAGCAACCCGAACGTCATCAACGGACGGGGGCCGTACCTCGGCAGCAGCCGACTGGCGATGGCCGCGCCCAGGATGATCCCGCCGGAGAACGGCAGGAAGGCGAACCCGGTCTTGAGGGCCGAGTACCCGAGCGTCCCCTGGAAGAAGTAGGTCAGGAACAAGAAGGTGCCGAGCATCGCCCCCCCGACCAGCAGGGCGGCCAGGAAGGCGCCGCCTCGATTCCGGTCGAGCACCACCCGCAGGGGCAACAGCGGATGGGGGGATCGCAGCTCGATCCTCACGAACAGGGCCAGCATGGCCACAGCACCCAGCAGGAGGGCGACGGTCAGCGGCGCCGCCCATCCGCTGGTTCCGGCGGTGGTGAACCCGTAGACCAGGAGGAACAGCCCGGCGGTGACTGAGACCGCGCCCGGGATGTCGTACCCGGACCGCGACTCGGTTCGACTCTCCTGGATGAACCGGCTGGCGGCAAAGGCGGCCAGCAGCGCAATGGGCACGTTGATCAGCAGCGTCCAACGCCACGACGCCAGCTGGGTGAGGGTCCCACCCAGGACGAGGCCGATGGCCGCGCCGCCCCCGGCGATCCCGCCGTAGACGCCGAAGGCCCGGGCCCGTTCCCGGGGCTCGGTGAACGTGATGGTCAGGAGCGACAAGGCGGCCGGGGCCATGACCGCGGCGAAGGCGCCCTGCAGGGCGCGAGCGCCGAAGAGCATGGCCGAGTTCTGGGCCAGCCCGCCGAGGGCGGAGGCGCCGGCAAAGCCGATCAATCCGTAGAAGAACATTCGGCGCCGTCCCAGGTAGTCGGCGATCCGGCCGCCGAGCAGGAGCAGGCTGCCGAAGGCCAGGGTGTAGGCGCTCATCACCCACTGCCGGTTGGCGATGGAGATGTGGAGCGCCTTCTGGGCCGAGGGGAGGGCGACGATGACGACCGATGCGTCGAGCACGATCATCAGCTGGGCCACCGCGATCACGGCCAGGGCCCAGAAGCGACGGGGATCGAGCCCGGCCTCCGGCTGGTCTGCGGTTGGAGCGATTTCGGTGGTTGTCATAGGTGCCTCCTGGTGCCGGATTGCGGCCTCCGCCCCTGGTCCCAGGGTTTTGCTGGTCTTTCGGGAGAAAACTCGCTATAGTCGGAACAGTGGTTCCGGTTATACGGACACTATACGGAACGATCGTTCCGCTTGTCAAGGGACACTTGAAATGTTGAATTCGAGCCAGGGGGGCAGAGTGGGCACCGGGGGTGCGGCAACCGATGTTCGGGTCGATGACCTTGTTGCTCCGGGTGCGGAGGCCCCCGACCAACGGCCCATGCGGGCCGATGCGGTCAAGAACCGAGCCCGCATTCTGCAGGCGGCCGAGGAAGTATTTTCCGCCAACGGGCTCTCCGCTCCGATCGACCTGGTGGCCGAACAGGCCGGAGTCGGTGTCGGCACCGTCTACCGGCACTTTCCCACCAAGGAGGCCCTCTTTGAGGCCATCGTGCTGACGGGTCTCCAGGAGCTGGTGGCGGCGGCGGCCGCGCCGGCCGACGGTGAGGATGCCGGCGATGCGTTTTACGCGTTCATCCGAACGTTCGCCAGCAAGGTGTCGATCAAGCACGACCTCATCGACGCGCTCAGCGCGGCAGGTATTGACATCAAGTCCCAATGCGCGATGACCGTCGAAGATCTTGAATCCGGAGTCGACTTGATGATCCGGCGGGCCGAAGCGGCCGGTGCGGTGCGCCCAGGTGTCACCACCCAGGAGGTGATCGGCCTGGTGGTCGGTGTGTGCAAGGCGGTGGACATGTCATCCGCGGAAGATGCGTCTCGTGACCGCATGCTTGACATCGTCTGTGACGGCCTCCGAGTTCCGTCTCCCACCTGACCTGTAACCGGTAGCCAAGGGTCTTTCAACCGACGGTTAGGTGTTTGTGTCTGACGGCCACGCCAAGAGTTCGCGCACCCGAGGAATGACCCGGGACCCGTAGAGCTCGATGTTGGTCATGAGCGACTTGTCCGACAGACCTCCCATGCCGTACTTCAAATCGAAGCGGTTGGCATCGAGAACCCTGAGGTTGGCGGCGATCTTCTGGGCGACGGTTTCCGGCGAGCCGACGTAGAGGGCTCCGTCCGGCCCGACCTCGTACATGAAGGACTCCTTGGTCGGGACCGCGAAACCGCGAATCCGGCTGTAGTGGCGGATGACCTCCAGATAGCGCGGCCAGAACTCGTCCCGAGCCTCCTCGTCAGTGGGAGCCACATGACCGGGGGAGTGGACTCCAACCGGCCGGGGGGATTGCCCCAAGCTCTCCAGCGCCTGGCGGAAGAGGCGGGAGAAGGGGGCAAAACGCCGCGGCGACCCACCGATGATGGCCAGCATCAGCGAGAATCCGTAGCGAGCGGCTCGCATGACCGACTCGGGGCTCCCTCCGACGCCGATCCACGCCGGGAAGGGTCCCGATTCGAGGTGGGGCACGACATTCTGGTCGGAGAGCGATGCGCGGGTCTTGCCCTGCCAGTTGACCGGTCCGCCTTTGAGTAACTCGGCGAAGAGGTTGGTCTTCTCTTCGAAGAGCTCCTCGTAGTCGGCTAGGTCATACCCGAAGAGCGGGAACGAGTCGACGCTGGAACCCCGTCCCAGGATGACCTCGGCCCGACCCCCGGAGACGGCATTGAGCGTCGAGAAGCGCTGAAATACCCTGACCGGATCGTCCGAGCTCAATACGGTGACGGCCGACCCGAGGCGGATGTGATGGGTGCGGGCGGCGATGGCGCCGAGGACCACGTCGGCGGCCGACAACGGGAAGTCATCGGTATGGTGTTCGCCGATTCCAAAGAAGTCCACGCCCACCTGCTCGGCCAGGACACCATGTTCGACCAGGTTCCGGATGGTTTGGGCATGGGAGATCGGGCGGTCGTCATCGTTGTGGGTGACGTCGCCGAAGGTATCGAGGCCGAGAACGAGTGGGAACCGCCCAGCCCGGCCGGAGGAATCTGTCACGACATCGGAGGCTGGGGTGGTCACCTGGCGCCTCCTTGTCTGGCGTGGGGGCGGAGGAGGGGCAGGCAGGGCATCGTTAGGCGGCTTCGTCCCGGACGGCGTTCTCGAACTCGGCCCGACGAAGCGAGACGCCGAACACCGGGCCGCCGGGTCCGAGGAGACGGCCGGCTCGCAGGCTGTCAAGCCGGACGGCGTCGTAGCCGATGCGCTCGATGATGTTGGCGACGACGACAACCGCTCCAGGTTTGTCGCTGGCCACGCCGAGGGCGCGACGGTCAGGCGAGCCCACCGGGCGACGTTCGTCTTCCAGTTCGTGATAGCCGACGTGGTTGAAGGTCTTGACGATCGTCGATCGGGCAAGCCGTTGCTGAACGATCTCGCTGCTCCCATACCGGCGATCCTCGAACATCTCCTGGATGCCATCGAGGGACGGCATGTAATTCATCGCGTCGACCACCAGCCGATCAGCCACCAGGCCCGGGTCGAAGGCGGCGAACTTATGGAGCGGGAACGCCAGTACCACGATGTCCGAATCCTGGGCCGCATCGGCCGCCCATCGCGGCTCGGCTCCCGGGGCCAGTACCTGGGTGATGAGCGCGATCTTCTCCGGATCGCCGGACGCAGCCAGGCTCACCGGGAAACCCGCCGCCATCGCCACCCGGGCGATGGCGGGGCCGACGTGTCCCGCACCCAGGATGGCAATCCGCGGCAACTGCACCGGCGGCGACGCCTCGGCCGTCATTGCGATCCGGCTCTCAGAACCCGACCGACTGCCGGATGAGGACGATGTGGATGCGGCCAGGCTGCTCCTGATGGATCTCCAGAACCTTTCCCACGTAACTGTTCTGTCCGTAGGCGGCATAGGCGCGGGCGTCCTCCAGGATCAGGCTGTGCTGGTAGATGCGCTCGTGCGCCGCCTCCAGGGTGGGGACGAACTTCTGCGCCCCGATGACAAAGATGACGTTGGCCGCGCCCCAAGCGTAGGAGGCGAGCTGGCTTCCCGAGGCCGAGGCGATGACGAGAGTTCCTTCTGGGGTAAAGGCATGGACGCTGCCGAGGGCGTAGTCGGGTTGGCCGCCGATCGCCTTCATTTCCTGCGCCTGGGTTTCGAAGTCGAGCGCGAACATCCGGGTGCGGGCCGACTCGTAGGATCCGCTGTTATTGATCGCGTCGGCGATCCCGGTCTCCTCCAGGGTCACCGAGGTGTTGGTCATCACCGAGGCGCCGTTGGGAATGCGGGCGAGAACGGTGTCTCTGGCGGTGTCGAAGTCCTCCACGAGATCGACACTGAATCCATGCTCTTCGAAGGCCACGACCGTGCCGGCCAGCTCCTTGTCGTCAGGCAGGGCGGTGAAGCGGTGGGAATCCTGGGCGGTCGTCATGGTTGTTCCTCCTCCGTGTTGGTCGTGCTCCGAAACGAGCGGCGTGAGCGGTCGTCCCACGCTGTTTCCGAGCTCGGCTGCGGTGGCTCGCGGGTCAGCGTCACACATCCCATGCTGGGCTTCTTGGAGCCCGTTTCGCATCCGCCGATTGGCCAGTCGTCGCGGAGGGGAACATGCGGGAAGCCAAGCGTGCGGGCCGCCAGGCCTCGACTCGCCAGCGCCACTGTGCACCGGCTGATGCGAACAGCCACCGGTGGTAGTTACTCTGAGGTCATGGCCGTTTCTCCCGCCCGAGGCCGAACCCAGCTCCGGCGATGAGCGCCGGTCCCGCCAGCGCCGGAGTCGCGACCCGGCAGGAGAGCTCGCCCCAGATCGCTTCGTCGGCTGCGGTGCTGGGCACCGCGACCTTCGGGACCAACTCGGCGTTGGCGGAAGGTGCCATCGTTCGGTCGACCAAGAATGGGGTCGCGATCGGCACCGCCAGCTATGTGATCGAGAACTCTGTGGTGGTCGGCAACCCGCGTATCCCGGTGGTGATCGGGCGGCGGACGGTGTTCGGCCACCGCTGCCTAGTGATCGGCGCCACCGTCGGCGACTTCTGTGAGATCGGCAATGGTTCGGTGCTCATGCCCGGGGCCACCGTCGGCGATCGGGTGTTCCTCGGCGAAGGCACGGTGGTACCAGCGGGGATGGCGATTCCCGACGACGTCGTCGCCGTCGGCCGGCCGGCCCGCATCATCCGGGCCTTCTCGGCCGGCGACCTCGATCGGCTCCGCTCGCTCCGAGGCGGCGACCTGTCCGTCCCGGCTCCGTCCGGCATCATCATCCAGCACCGAGGAGGGGTCATCGCCATGGGCCAGCTACATGCCTATCGAAGCGTCTTGCCGATCGTGGCCGCAACGGCCGTGGTATTCCCGACGGCGGAAATTACCGGCGACGTCGTGGTCGGTGAACGTTCGATCATCGGTGCCGGGGTCAAGATCATCGGGGACTCGAACGGACCCGTCCGCATCGGCAATGACGTCCAGATCCTCGAGAACACGGTGTTGCACCTGCTTCCGAACAATGACCTGGTCATCGAGGACGGGGCGACCGTCGGGCCGGGCGCCATGATCCACGGGTGTCACATCGGCCCATCGTGCGTCATCGAGCCCGGCGCCATCGTCTGCGATGGCAGCGTGGTAGGCCCAGAGTCGGTCGTCCGTGCCGGTTCGGTGGTCAAACAGCGCTCCCAGTTCGGCGCCCGCACCGAGATCGACGGGCAGCCCGCCGCCGAGGTCGGCCGGCTGTCCGGTCCGCCTGCGCTCCCCGCCTGGGCGTTGGACCCGGAAGATCTGCCGGACGCGTTGACGCCGGATCCGGGCCGGTGAAAACGCTGCGCCACCTCGCCCACGCGGTGGGCTCGACCGGGTCGGGTGCGCCCGCCTATCGAGTCGAGCTGGACGCTGCTCAGCACCATCTCCTGGCCGACGAGCCGGTGACCGCCGGGGGCGGCGACGTCGGCCCGACCCCCCTCGGGCTCCTGGCCAGCAGTCTCGCCGCCTGTACGGCGATGACGCTGCGGATGTACGCGGCCCACAAAGGCTGGGAACTTGCCAACATCACCGTGGAGGTGAGCTACGACATCGATGAATCCGAGCAGGCGTCGATCAGGCGCACGATCACCGTCCCCCCGAGCTTCAGCGATGACCAACGCGACCGCCTTGCCGATATCGCCACCCGTACGCCGGTGACGTTGGCCATCGGCACCCCGATAACCACCACCGTCGAAACTGGCCCCGCGACAACCTGAGGGTGAGTCCGTCGTCTCGAGCCGTCATCGACGCGCGTTGATCATCGTGTTGATCGGGAAGTAGGTGACTTGTGGCCGCAGGTCCCCGGCTTGCTGGACGGCCGGGACGAGCTGATCGCGGGCGAAGGCCTCGAACCGGTCTCGTGATTGCACAACGTTAATCGCTCGCCAGCCGTCCTCGGTAGGGCCGGCGAAGTGCAGCAGCCAACCCTCGGGGAGGTTCCCGTCGGGGAAGAGGCCGGCGGCGATCTGCTCGTATTGCCCCTCGCCTCCGCCGTAGATGTCGACCTGGACGGCAACTGCGATGTTGATCCCCTTCTCATCGGGAACCGATAGCCACTGCTCCTGGGCCTGTGAAGCCTTGAATAGCCGCGGATTCTGGGTTGGCTCGTGGGCCGATAGCGAGGTGGGGCTCATGACGTCAGCCCCCAGCCGTAATTCTGGTGGCGGCATGGCCGTCGTCCCACCAGTTGATGACGAGATCGGCGAACTCATCGGCGGCGTCCTCCCAGGTGAAGTGGCCGGCATCGAGGATGTCCAGTTTGCTGTTGGGCAGGTGCTCATGGAGAAACTCGGCATTGACCGGCGGCACTGCCGGGTCTCGCCTCCCGGCGATGATCTGGACCGGCGTTTGGATGTCGGGCAACAGGTCGCGGAGAGCAGGCAGTTCCGTCGGATAGGCCCGCACGTACCGCATGGATTCAACGAATCGATCCCCCTCATACGAGGAGAGATAGTCCTCCCGGACCGGGTCGGGAATGTTGTACCGCTCGATGTCGGCCAGGGCGCTGGCGACGATCTGTCGGGGGTCGGCCCTTCGGTATTCCTCGAGATCGGGGGCCTCTACCCAGTCCTTCAGCGCTCCACCCAACTGAAGCGGGATCGCCGCGCCCCCGCTTCCCACCACCAGGCTCCGGAATCGATCCGGATGGAGTGCCGCGGCGAAGAGCGAGGCCCCGGTCCCGACGTCGGGTCCGACCACGTGGGGGCTCTCGAGCCCGAAGGTGTCAGCGACCCGGATGACGAACTCGCCCATCGGCCGCGGGGCCAGGAGGTCATTGCGCCGCTCCGAATGGCCGAAGCCGGGCAAGTCGACCGCCACCAGGTGGGCGTGTTGGGCGAGCCGCGCCCAGGTTGGTTCGAAGGCGAGCAGGCTCTCAGGCCACGGGCTCAACAGAATGGCGTCGTCCCTCCGGCCCTCGCTTTCGGAGAATCGGATCGACAAGCCGTCGATGGTCCGGAACTGCGTTTCAGATGTGTCCAACCAGGTGGTCACGCTGAAGCTCCTACGGAATGGGCCTACTGGCCACCGGTCGGCGATTCCTTCCTGCTCACACCTTGGGCTTCCCGACCAGCGATTAGGTCTTCCATTGTCAGGTCGGCGGGCCCTCCTCGCATCCGCCAGCGGACAGGTCGACTGGCCAGTCGTCGCCGACTGGGCCCTCAGACCGTCCCCGGTCGGCGGGATGGGCTCGAGGACCGGATGGCGTTCTGGTCGCTGGGAAGGACCCGGTCGAGTTGGTTGCGAGAGCTGATCCCCAGCTTGGTGAAGACCTTGCGCAAGTGGTACTGGACGGTCCGCGGACTGATGAACAGCCGGGCACCGATTTCCGGGTTGGATAGGCCGTCACGGGCCAGGCCGGCGATCTGGGCCTCCTGGGCGGTCAGGTCATCGCTGGTCTCGACCGAGCGTTTGCGGGCGGTCTCGCCGGTAGCCAACAACTCGCGCCGGGCCCGCTCGGCGAACGCCTCGATGCCCATGGTGTCCAGCATGTCGTGGGCGGTGCGCAGCTGGACACGGGCGTCCATCCGCCGGCGCTCCCGGCGGAGCCATTCCCCGTAGAGCAGGTGGGCGCGGGCAAGTTGAGCCCGGACCCGGGTTCGACCGAGCCGCTCAATGGACTCTCGGTAGAGGCTGTCGGCATCGTCGCCCTGGCTGAGCAGGGCGCGAACCCGGGCTTCCATCCCCAATGCCCACTCGCTGGGGATGACACCAGTGCTTTCGGACAGCCACTCGAGGGCCGCCTTGACCAACTGGGTGTCACCGGTCCTGGACGCCGCCTCGGCCAGTTCGGGTATCACGAATGGCCCGAGACCCAGGTGATCGGTCTGGAATATTTGCCAGGCGGCATCTCGTGCCTCGTCGTGGCGCCCGAGTCCGTTGAAGAGCACCGAACGCGCGTGGGTGGCGAAGATGACCATCCGGCCCAGGCCCCGTGACTCTGCATCCTGCAACGCATTGTCGATCGCCGCCGACCCTTCTGGTTCCCGGCCCCGCCAGGCAGCCAGCAGCACCTCGGAATAGGCAAACGGGGGGTTTCCGGTCGCCTCCGCGATCCGGCGATCCTCTTCGAGGAGCTGGACCATGGTGGTCAACTCTCCGGCCAGGAGGTGGATCGAGGCCAGGAAGTTCAGGGCGAACTGCAACTGCACCAGGGCGCCGGTGTCTCGGGCGAATTGCACCTGCCGAGCGGCCAGGGCATACAGGGAGTCGGCGTCCCACAGCTCCATGGCAACGACGTCGCTGGCTCGGGATTCGGCCAGCCAGAGAGAGCGACCGTGTTGGTCGATCCCTTCCGGCAGGGTGAGCGACAGCTCGAGCGCCTGGGTCAGCAACGGAGCCGCCGCGACATACCCCTCCGTCAACCGCACTGCGAAGGCGTCGAGCCGAACGTCAACTCCACGCGGCGGCTCGGGTCCGGGGGGCGCCGCCCGGGCGGCTTCAGCCGCCTCCACGAGGGGCGCCGGACTCCCGAACCCGGACGCCCAGATCGCTGCCCTCAAGGCTTCGAGATAGGTCGTGCGGGCCGATTCGACGTCGAGCGTCTCGAGGCTTCTTGCCGCCCCGAGGAGAAGGCGAGCGGCGTCCGAGGCGCGGCGCTGGTCAAAGGCAATCTGCCCCCGCAGTTGTTGCACCTCGGCAGCCTGGAGCGGGTCGAGCGGTCCAGCCTCCACCGCCACCAGCAACCCGAGCGCGGCGTCGAGCGCGCCGGCGTCGCGTTTTGTCTTGGCCGCCGCGAGTAGGCGCTGGAGACGGCGAGTCGGTTCCGGGGTCAGTATCCCGGCGGATTCGAGAAATGCGGCGGCGGCCGCCAACCCTCCACGGGCTTGGGCTCGGTCCGCCGAGCGCTCCAGCTCCTCGGCGACATCTTCATCCGGACCGGCCGCCGCCTGGGCGAGGTGCCACGCACGGCGGTCGGGATCGACCTCGGGGTCGGTGACTTCGGCGAGGGCGCGGTGCACGTCCTGTTTCTCCCGGAGGGATGCCGACCGGTACGCCACCGAGCGGACCAGTGGGTGGCGGAACAACACGTGGGACCCGAATTCGAGTAGACCCGCCTCGGACACCGGTGTTGCCGCCTGGTCCCCGACCCCGAGCCGTTTGGCTGCTCGCCAGACCAACACCGGGTCGCCGACCGGTTCGGCCGCCGCGATCAGCAACAGCAGTCGGGCGTCGCCCGGAAGCGCATCGAGCCGCCGTTGGAACTCGGCTTCAATCCGCCCCGAGATCGGTGCCGAGCCGGGGAGTCCGAACCCGCCGGCCAGCTCGGCCGGAGTCAAGCCCCGGGGGAGCTCCAGCAGGGCCAGGGGATTGCCGTGGGTCTCCGCCACAATTCGGTCGCGCACCCGTGCGTCCAGCGGCCCGGCCACCACTGAGTCCAGCAGTTCGCCCGCTTCCCGCTCACCCAAGCCATCGACCACCAGTTCCGGCAAACTCGCCAACTCATCGCTCGGTCCCCGGGCGGCGAAGACCAAACCAACCGATTCCGCCCCTAGGCGGCGGGCCACGAAGGCAAGGACCTGGGCCGAGGCGTGATCGAGCCACTGCTCGTCGTCCACCAGGCAGATCAGCGGTTGCTCCTCGGCCACGTCGGAGAGCAGGCTCAGCACGGCCAACGCGACCAGGAAGCGATCCGGCGCCGACCCGGGACTCAGGCCGAATGCCGTTCGCAAGGCGTCGCGCTGTGGAATCGGGAGTTGCTCGAGGTGATCGAGCATCGGCGCACACAGCTGATGCAACCCGGCAAACGCCAGCTCCATCTCCGATTGGACCCCGGCCGCCCGTTCGATACGGCAGCCTGACGCCCGCTCGACCAGATAGTCCAACAGCGCCGACTTGCCCACGCCGGGTTCGCCCCGCACCAGGAGCGTCCGACTCTCTCCGGCGCGAACGGATTCGAGCAGCCCGTCGAGCACTTCGAATTCGTGCCGCCGGCCACGCAGCCCCGGGCCAGGTCGGCTGGATCCGGGCGCCGTCACCGCCAAAGGCTAGGCACTGCCTGGTCACTCGGCAAACCTGTCCGGCCAGGGTCTGGGTTGGGGCATGACTGGCCACTCGCCCTGTGCCCTGGCGGATTCGACCACGAGATCCGAAGTTGACAATTACACGGGCCCACGCATTTGTCAGCGGGCAGCAGTGTCCGGGAGGAGCACTACGACCACAACGAGTGACCGCACACGGCGTTGGTTGGTGATCGGAGCCAATGAAAAGTGTCGGCTATGGGAATAGCGGCTCGATCGGGTGGGTTGCAAAAATTGTTGTGTGCATTGTCGAGTTGGATGAACACGGCATATAGAGACGGAACGGAAAGAGGAGGAAGGTCATGCATTTCTTCGTGGTCCTTTTGTTGATGTCTTTCGGAGTTATGGCTCTCACTGCATTCGGTGAAAGTGTGGGCCAACTTCTTCGTGTCCCTTGGAACCGTCGGGACGCCCGGCCATTTCTGGCCGGTGCATTCGGGGTGGGACTTGCCTGGCTGGCGAACTTCAATATGTGGACGGGATGGTCGATCGGTCAACTTCGATACGACTGGGTTGGTATCACCATCACCGGAATCGCGGTGGGTGGAGTGGCGCTCCTGGCCCATGCGGTTGTTGCCTTCTTTGCCGGACTGAATCGCAAGTTTGACGACCAGGCCGAGCAGATCGAACGCACTGATCTTCGCCGGGTCGCCTGATCTGGGCGGGTCACCCCCTCAAAGCAGTAAAGCCGCGGAGGCCCCTTTGTCCTTCACCGTGGGGGGCCTCCAGATGACCGGAGACCGGTCTCGAAGCTCCGGATGTAAGCATCGCAATGGATAGGCCGCCGGTTTGGAGAGCAGGATGAGCACGATTGAAGTACCCGACGTGGCATTGGGGGGCATCGACACGGATGGAGTCATGCATCGGGTGACAGGGGGGTTGCACGATATTGCCGCCGAGATCGACCGCATGAGCGAGGCGTCCCTCCCGAACATGGATCTTCTCGAGGCCAGCCGTGCCATCCAGAGTGCGCTCGTCTCCCTGAGCAATTGGAACGGGTCTGACAATGACCGGATCCCGGTAGTGCTCCCCGACACCGGCCCGTTGACGTTGTCAGAGGCTTGGATAGCCGCGCGCCTGGCGGACCCGTTGGATGCCCGCCGAACGGCATGACCGGATGTCTGACTTTGTCCCCGTGACCATTTATTGTCAGATGTAGGAGACGTAAGAACCACAGGAGGGACGGGATGTCGAACCTGGTTCGCCCGGCGGCGACGTCCCCGGCCCCGAACGGGGTGGCAACCGATGGTTCGCCCATTTTCCGTCGCCGATGGGCGACCCTCGCGGTGCTCTGCGTCACCCTCCTGCTCATCAGCCTCGACAACACCGTGCTCAATGTCGCGCTCCCGTCGATCGTGCGGAGCCTCGGAGCCAGCTCCAGCCAGCTCCAGTGGATGGTGGACGCCTACGCGGTGGTCTTCGCCGGCCTGTTGCTGTCGCTCGGGGCGCTCGGCGACCGCGCCGGACGCAAATGGGTCTTCATGAGCGGGCTGGTGGTCTTCGGTGGTGGGTCGGCGTTTGCCGCCTGGTCCGGGAGCCCGGACCGCCTCACCGTCGCCCGCGGGGTGATGGGCATCGGGGCGGCCGCCCTGATGCCGTGCACGCTGTCGATCCTCACCAACGTCTTCACCCAGGAGGACGAGCGAGTCCGGGCCATCGGCATCTGGTCGGGGGCCACCGGTCTGGGTGTCGCCCTCGGCCCGATCCTGGGTGGGATCCTGCTGGCCCACTTCTGGTGGGGGTCCGTCTTTCTGGTCAACGTGCCGGTTGCCGTCCTCGGCTTGATCGCCGCCATCTGGTTGGTGCCCAACTCCCGCAACCCGGCCTCCACGCGGCCGGACCCGATCGGCGCGGTGCTGTCCATTCTCGGTGGCGGGTCACTGTTGTGGGGCATCATCGAGGCCCCGAGTCGAGGTTGGTCGTCTCCGCTGATCGTGGGTGCCATCGGGGCCGCGGTCATACTCATCGCCGCCTTCGTGGTGTGGGAGCGGCGGATCGACCACCCGATGTTGCCCCTCCGGTTCTTCGCCAGCCGCCGCTACAGCGTGGCCATCGGCGCACTGGCCCTGGTGCTCTTCGCATTGTTGGGCATGTTCTTCGTCATGACCCAGTACCTCCAATTCGTACTCGGCTACAGCCCGCTCGAGGCGGGGGTGCGGATCGCTCCGGTCGCCCTGGCCCTCCTGGTCATCGCGCCGCTGTCGGTCCTGGCCGCCCATCGGTTCGGTAGCAAGGTGGTGATCGTCAGCGGTATGGCCCTGATCGCCCTCGGGCTGGGTCTGCTGTCGCGGACCACGGTCGCCGGCACCTACCGGGACTGCATCGCCGCCTTCCTGGTGCTCGGCGTGGGGGTCGCGCTGGCCCTGGCTCCCTCTACCGAGTCGGTCATGGGATCGCTGCCTAAGGAGGAGGCCGGAGTCGGGTCCGCCACCAATGACACCGCCATGCAACTGGGCGGCGCCCTCGGGGTGGGTGTCCTCGGCACCGCGCTCATTCTCCGGTACCAGCACTTGATGTCCCCGGTGGTGGCCCATGCGGGGCTCCCGTCCGGCGTCCAGGGGCTCATCAAGAGCTCACTCGGGGCGGCTCTGGCCGTGTCCCAGCACGCCCCCCCTGCCCTCGGCAGCCAACTCGCCCTGCTCGCCCGCCGGTCGTTCATCTCCGGCATGGACCTGGCCCTGATGATCGCCACCGCGGTGGTGGCGGTGGCTGCCGTCCTGGTGCTCGTCCTGCTGCCGAACCAGGGGTCGGCTGCCGCGGCGGAAGAGGTACCCGAGGCGATTGTCTAGGGTCCGGATCGCCCCGAGGGTTGATCCGGGCTCTGGTTAGTTGTCGTCAGCTCGGTAGACGTCAATCTGGGTGGCTTTGACCGATGCCCACACCGGCGACCCGTCGGTGAGTCCGAGCTCGGCCATCGCCACCGCGGTGATCTCCGCGGTCACCCGGATGGGGGCATCGAGGAGCACCCGGGCCCGGTCGCCCATCAGGTGCACCTCGGCCACCCGGGTGGACCAGGTGTTGCGCGGGCTGCCTCCGGGTGGGGCCAGGTAGAGGGCGATGTCCCGGGGGGCGATGACCGCCAGCATGTCGCCCTGGTAGGAGTCGGCCGTCTCGAGGGTGGTGCCGTCGGCCAGCACCAGGCGGGTGCCCTCGGCGCGGCCCCGGATGAGGTTGAGTCCCATCAGCTGGGCGACGTAGTCGGTGCGGGGACGGGTAGTCACCTCCTGGAGGGTTCCCTGCTGCACCAACCGCCCGTCTTCGATGATGACCAGCCGATCGGCGATGGCGGCGGCGTCGAGCGGGTCGTGGGTCACCATGACGCAGGAGCCGCGGAAGGCGCGGAGGTCGTGACGGAGCCGGTGCCGCACCGAACCGCGTACGCCGGCGTCGAGGGCGGCCATCGGCTCGTCGAGCAGCAGCAGCCGCGGATCGGTGGCCAGTGCCCGGGCCAGCGCCACCCGCTGCGCCTCGCCCCCCGAGAGTTGGCGGGGCTTGGCGTTGGCCTTGTCGGCCAAGCCCATGCGGCCGAGCCACTCGACGGCGGTCTGCGCGGCGTCGGCCTTGGCGACGCCCCGGCTCCGGGGACCGAAGGCGACATTGGCCGCCGCGGTGAGGTGGGGGAAGAGGAGGTAGTCCTGGAACACCATCCCGCACGGCCGATGCTCGGGCGGGATCAGCACCTTGGCGACCGGGTCGTCGAGCACCACCTCGTCGAGCACGATCCGGCCGCCGGAGAGCGGCTGGAGGCCGGCCAGGGCCCGCAGCAGGGTCGTCTTCCCACTGCCGTTCGGACCCAGCACCGCCACCACCTCGCCGTCGGCCACCTCCAGATGTAGTCGCTGGTCGAACGTCCCGCTGGTGACTTCGACCTCGGCGGTGAGGGTCACGGGTTGATGGCCCCCAACCAGCGTCCCCGCAGCGAGACCAGAACCACGATGGAGATGGCCAGCAGGGCGAGGGACAGCGCCACGGCCACGTGTTCGTTCTCCTGGAGCGCCAGGTACACCGCCAGCGGGAGGGTCTGGGTCCGTCCCTGGATGTCGCCGGCGAAGGTGATGGTGGCCCCGAACTCCCCGAGGGCCCGCGCCCAGGTCAGTGCGGTCCCGGCGACCAGAGAGGGGGCGATCATCGGCAGTGAGATCCGCCGGAACGTCGTCCAGCGGCCGGCCCCCAGGTTGGCGGCGGCTTCCTCGTACCGCCCGTCCATCGATCGCAGGGCGGCCTCCACGGTGATGATGAGAAAGGGCATGGCCACGAACGTCTCGGCCAGTACCGCGCCGGCGGTGCTGAAGGTGAACTGCACGCCGAACCAGTCATACAGCGGCCGCCCGAGGATCCCGTCGCGGCCGAAGGCGAGGAGGAGGGCCACCCCGCCGACGACGGGCGGAAGCACCATGGGCAGGATGGTCAGCGCCCGCAACAGGCTCCGTCCCGGGAACTGGGTCCGGGCCAGCACCCAGGCGAGGGGGACCCCGAAGACCAGCGACAGGCCGGTTGCCCACAACGAACAGATGAGCGACAGCTTCAAGGCGTCGACGGCCACCGGGGTGGTCAGATCCGACCACAGGGTCGACCAGGAGGCCTTGCTCAGCAACCCGATCAGCGGAACCGCCAGGAACGCCACCGTGACGACGGCGACGATCACCACCACCCACGGCGGCCGGAGGCTCCGGGTCCGGGTGGTCATCGACGGGTGGTTCAGTGGGCCGGGAGGAAGCTGGCTGCCTGCAGCACCCTCTGGCCGATCGGGCCCAGTACGTAGGCGATCCAGGCCTGCGCCAACGTCGGATTTTGGGTCCCCTTGACCACCGCGATCGGATAGCTGGTGGTCACGTTCTTGGCTGCCGGGATCGGGATGCCCACCCCCTGCGCGCCGACGGTCTTGGCATTGGTCACGTAGACGATGGCGGCGTCGGCATCCCCGGTGGTGACCTCGGCCAGGGTGTGGTCCACATCCGGTCCCAGCGTGATCTTGGAGGTGGGAATGGTGACGCCGGCCTCGGCCAGCGCCTGGGCGGCGGTGGCGCCGCACGGCGCGGTGCTGACGCAGATCCCGACCACGTTGGCCTTGGTCAGGTCGGCCAGGGATTGGATGCCGAGCGGGTTGCCCGGCTTGACCACGATCTCCAAACTGTTCCGGGCAAAGGTCACCGGCTGCCCGGAGATGTCCCCGGCCTGCTGGACGGTGGCCATGTTGGCGGGGGCGGCCGAGGCGAAGACGTCGGCCGGCGCCCCTTGCTGAATCTGGGTGGCCAGCGCTCCCGACGACCCGAAGTTGAAGGCGATAGTGGTCCCCGGGTGGGCGGATTGGAACGTGGTGCCGAGCTGGCCGAAGGCGGCGGTGAGCGACGATGCCGCCGACACGGTGATCGACCCGGTCAGCTTCGGACCGGTCGTGGTGGTGCTCGCGGATCCGTTCGAACTCCCGCAGGCGGCGGCGGCCAGGGCCAGGGCGGTGAGCGACCCCGCCACCAGGACACGCCAGGGCGTGGAGGTCGGGTGCGGGCGTTGGCTCATGTATCTCCTTTGGTCATCGGTTGGTCATGTGCGGGTCATCGGTTGGTCATCCCGGCGGCACCTCCACCATGACGCTGGTCGACTTGACCACCGCGGTGGCGAGGTCGCCCTCTTCGAGCCGGAGGTCGTCGGCCGCCTCCCGGGTGAGGAGGGAGACGATCCGGAAACGGCCGGCGCGGATCTCGATGAGGGCGGTGAGCTTGTCCCGCTCGACCCGGGTGACTACGCCTCGGAAGCGGTTGCGGGCCGACTGGGAGAGGAGCTGATCGGGGGCATAGGCCTCCTGCTGCTCACGGACGAATCGGGCGAGGGAGGCGCCGTCCACCATCCGGTGGCCACCCTCGGAACGCACGGTCTCGAGCCGGCCCTCGTCGCACCAGCGGCGGACGGTGTCGGCGCTGACCCCGAGGAGATCCACCAGCTGACCCGGTCGGTACTGCGCCATGGGCCTCGAAGCTAGCCAGAAATCCTCGCATATGTCGAATAATCAGGTGATTTAGCCAGCAAATACAGCTCTAATGCTCGCCAACTACCGAGAAGCCGAAGTTTCGCCTTCCCCTTCGCCCCGCATGCCGCCATCGACCGAGCGCTGCCAGGTGCCGGACCGGCCACCGGTCTTGCGCCACAGGGTGAGGTCCTCGATGGATGCCCATGGATCGATCACCAGCAGAGGCTGGATGAGCACCAGGGCGGTGGCGGCGCAGGCGGTCAAGGCTTCCATCTCCACCCCGGTCCGCTCGGTGATCTCGGCCACTGCGATGACCCGGAAACCATCGGGCGCCGGCTCCACCTCGACCGTCACGCCGTCGATCCGGATCGGATGGCAGAGAGGAATCAGCGAGGAAGTCTTCTTGGCGGCCAGCATGCCCGAGAAGCGTGCCGACTCGATGAGGTCGGCGGCCTCCAGCGGGTCGGCGAACATGGCGGCCATGTCCGCCGATGTGCGCACGCAGCACCGGGCCTCGGCTACCCGCCGGGTCGGGCGCTTGTGGGTCACGTCCACCATGTGGGCCTTGCCGTGCTCGTCGACGTGGGTGAGGCGCCCGTTCGGCTCTTCGTGGTCGGTTCGGCTCACCACCCCCTAGCCGCCGATCATCGACATCGACCGCACCGGCCGCAGGAAACCCGGTTCGTTGATCCCGTGGCCGGGGAGCTTGCCCCATACCGCCCGACGGAACAGGAGGGCCAGCTCGGCATCGGTTCC
The DNA here is from genome assembly GCA_035948855.1 of Acidimicrobiales bacterium. GTDB lineage: Bacteria > Actinomycetota > Acidimicrobiia > Acidimicrobiales > RAAP-2 > DASZIT01. The sequence goes on from DASZIT010000028.1 coordinate 22,189, forward strand.
GCCGTCCCGCAACAGGTCGCGCACCGGATGCTCGTCGTCGGAGAAGAGGCAGTTGCGGATGGCGCCATCGGCGGTGAGACGCAGCCGATTGCAGTTCCCACAGAACGGCTGGCTCACGCTGGAGACGAGGCCGATCTCGCCGCGGCCGTCGGCGAATCGGAACCGCTCGGCCGGTGCCGGCCCGCGGTGGTCATCGGGCTCGAGCGGCCAGACCGCCGAGATCCGCTCGAGGATCTCGTGGCCGGGCACCAGCTGGCTGCGGTCCCAGGAGCCTTCGGCGTCGAGCGGCATGAACTCGATGAACCGGACGATGCGGCCGGTATCGCGGGCAAAGGCGGCGAAGTCGAGGATCTCGTCGTCGTTGTGACCTCGGAGGAGGACTACGTTGACTTTCAGCGGTGAGAGCCCGACCGACTCGGCCGCCTCCATGGCCCGCAGGACGGTGTCGAGGTCACCCCGCCTCCGGATCGATTCGAACCGATCGGCCCGCAGCGAGTCGCAGCTGATGTTCACCCGTCGCAGTCCGGCGGTGACCAGGACGTCGGCCATACCGGCCAGGCGCATCCCGTTGGTGGTGAGGGCAAGGTCCTCGAACCCGATGGCGGCCAGTTGGGCGACGAGGTCGGGAAGACCCTTCCGGACCAGCGGCTCGCCGCCGGTCAGCCGGATCGACGAGACCCCGAGGCCCTTGGCCACCCGGGCGACCCGGACGATCTCCTCGATGGAGAGGAGGGCGGCGCGGGGGAGGAAGGTCATGCCTTCCTCGGACATGCAATAGGTGCAGCGCAGGTTGCAACGATCGGTGACCGAGATACGGAGGTCGTCGTGGACCCGCCCATAGCTGTCGGTCATCGGGCCGACGGTGGGCATCGGATCGGCTGACCCGTTCCCGGACCCGGCTGGGCGCCGGCCCGGCCCGGGAGAGAGGGCGATGGGTACCGTGGTCACCATCGTCGGGTCCCGGATCCGACAGCATCGGCGATGAGCCCCTCGGGCTCGGTGAGCAGGACTTCGACCTGGCCCCCGGCTCCAACACCCTCGCCGTCGGGCAGCACGGCCAGCGAGTTGGCATCGGCCATGGCCCGCAGCTGGTGGGAGTCCTGTCCGACCATCGGACGGACCCGCCAGGCACCCTGGGCGTCCAACGAGATCCGGGCCCGGACGAAGTGGGTCTTCCCGTCCGGGCTCCGTCGGAGGTCGGCCTCGGCGACGGCGGGGACGACGATTCTCTCCAGCGAACGGTGACCCCCGATCAGGCGGATGGCGGGCCGCACGAACAGCTCGAAGCTGACCATGGCCGACACCGGGTTGCCCGGGAGCCCGAACACCGGGGTCCCGGGGCCCTCCAGGGTGCCGAAGGCGAAAGGTTTGGCCGGCCGGATCGCCACTTGCATCCAGCGCATGGTCCCCGCGCTCCGTTTCTCGAGGACGACCTTGACGATGTCGTGGTCACCCACGCTCACCCCACCGCTGGTGACGACCGCGTCGCAGGTGGCGGCGGCCCGATCGAGCACCGCGCCCATCCCGTCCTCGTCGTCTCCGACCATCCCCAGGTCCACCGGGATCCACCCCTCCCGGCGGACAAGGGCCAGCAGCGTGTGGCGGTTGGCGTCCCGGATCTGACCCGCGGCCAGCGGTCCGACACCGGACGCCAGCTCGTCGCCGGTGGAGAGGATCCCGACCCGGGGACGGGGATGCACCATCACCTCGGCGATTCCCTGGTTGGCGAGGACCCCGAGCCGGGCCGGGGTGAGCACGGTCCCCGGTTCGGCCAGGACGTCCCCGACGGCGACATCCTCGCCCACCCTCCGCACGGCTTCGCCCCCGGGTACCGGCTGACCGATCACCACCACCTCGCCGTCCTCTTCGACCTGGCAGTCCTCGAGCATGCACACCGCATCGGCTCCGGCCGGGAGGGGGGCACCGGTCATGATCCGGGCCGCCTGGCCGGGGCCGACCACGCCCTCGAACATGGAGCCGGCCATGATCAGCCCGACCACCCGGAGCCGTACCGGCCCGGTGTCATCGGCGGCCGAGGTGTCGGCCGCCCGGAGGGCATAGCCGTCTCTCGACGAGTTCACGAACGGGGGGACCGGCTCGGTGGCCACCACCCGGGCCGCCACGACGCAATCCAACGCCTCATCGATCGGGATCGGACGCGGCGCCCCGGGCGAGCAGGCCCCGAGGACGAAGGCCTGGGCCTCCCGGAGGGGGATCATGCCCCGACGTCCTCGATGGCATGATCGCACACCGTCCAGTCGGTGCCCCCCGACCACGTCTCCCGTTTCCAGATCGGGACGGTACGTTTCAGGGTGTCGATGCAATAGCGGGCGGCGTCGAACGCCTCCGCCCGGTGCGGGGCCGAGGCCACCACGACCACCGAGACGTCACCGACCTCCAGCCGGCCGATCCGGTGGAGCAGGACCAACCTTCCGATCGTCGCCCACCGGCCGCGGGCGGCGGCGGCCACCTGCTCGAGGCGGGGGACGGCCTGTTCGGGATGGACCTCGTACTCCAGGGCAGTGACACCGGGCCGGTCATCGGAATGGTTGCGGACCGTCCCACAGAAGGTGACGATCCCGCCGCAGTCGGGGCGCGATGCCCAGGCCAGGGCCTGTTCGACCGGCAACCGGTCCTCGCCAATGGCGATCCAGTCCAGGCTGACCGGCTCGAGCGGGGGAGACAGCACCTTCTTACCCTAGGTTCGACGCCGGTCGGCGCGGGCCGCATTGGTGGCGGAACCCGATTTTCTCCCTCGATCCACCCGGACCTTTGCCCAGGTGCCGACGGCCGACGGCACAGAAACGGCGATAGGTTGCCCATCCAGGGTGCGGGTAGGGAGAGCCACCCAGAACGGAGTCAACCATGTGGGCTCGAGGGGTGATCGGCGTCATCTTCTGTCTCGCCGGGGCGGTATGGATTGCCCAGGGCACCAATGCCCTGGGGGGATCGAAGATGATGAGCGGCCATGCCGGCTACGCGGTGCTCGGCGGCATCGTGGTGGTGATCGGCCTGGCCCTGCTGGGGTGGGCGTGGCGCATCCGGAGAGGCCGAACCGCCTGAGGAGCCGGCCTTCCCATTCGAGTCCCGGGCAGGATACCTAGCTGGTGGGGACCGATTCCGATTCCTGGGGTACCGGTTCCTGTTCCTCTTCCTTGAGTTCTTTCAGCCACGCCGACGCGTGGCGACTGGCCCACACCTCGGTCACCCACCCCTTGAACATCGACCGGAGCGCGTCCCGATGGGTGAGCGCGAAGGAGATATGGCCGAGCACCACGATGAAGATGCCCAGCGCCAGCACGTCATGGACGAAGGTGGCCCCGGTCCGCCAATTGAGCGGGAAGAACCGGGTCCACTTCAAGATCGAACCGGTGGCCAGCATCACCACGATGGCGCCGGCGGTGAACAGGGCGTTCAGTTTCTGGCCGGGGTTGAACTTGTCGGCCTCGCGGAGTCGCTGACGCCCGAGCGTCCGCAGCCATCGGATCTCCTCCGTCGTCCAGAGGTTGAAACGCCGGACGTCGCGCCGCAGGCGGGACCCCCAGGGACCGGCCAACGAGATGATCAGCGGTATGGGCAGCGCCACCCCGGCCCAGGTGTGGATCTCCGCCATGAGGGCCCGGCGCCCCACCAGGCTTTCGACCTGGACGAAATAGAGCGGCAGGGCGGTCAACATGAGAATGCCGAAGAGGAAGGAGGTGGCCCAGTGGGCGGCCCGCTCCACCCCGTCGAAGCGGAGGATCCGGCGGGACGCCGACCACGGCTCGGGCCGAGGGCGGCCGCCTACGCTCCGGCTACTGGATCGGGGCGTCGTCACGGCCGTTGGATCTGCCCACCCAGGCGTCGGTGGAATAGCCGTTCTGCTCCCAGAAGCCCGGGGTCACCGTCTTCGCCACCCGGATCGCCGACAGCCACTTGATCGACTTGTAGCCGTACATCGGGGCGACGTACAGCCGGACCGGGCCACCGTGCTCGGAGGTGATCGGCGCACCCAGCATCCGGTAGGCGACGATGACGTCGGGTCGGTTGGCCTGATCGAGGGTGAGGCTCTCGGTGTCGAGACCGTCGTACGACTCGAAGGCGAGGGCGGCGGCGTTGCTGTGGACCCCGGCGGCGGCGAGCACTTCCGAGAGCTTGACCCCTTCCCAGTGGACCTGGGGGACCCGCCAGCCGGTGACGCACTGGAAGTCCTTCACCAGCTTGGTCTTCGGCATGTTCTGCAAATCCTGCAAGCTGAGGGTGAGCGGCTGATCGACCAGCCCGGTCACGTGGAGCTGGTAGCTCGACGAGGCGATTTGCGGGAAGGAGTTGGTGATCGTGTAGAACCGGAAGCGATCGCCACCCGGCAACAAGCCGCCGAGACCCGACCCGAGTGCGCTCCCGACCGCGCTCTGCACCCGGGAGCCGAAGACGATCCCCGCGGCGCCGGCGGCGACCATGCCGAGAAACACCCTCCGACCGATGTGCCTCGGACGATCCTTGGGCGGAGCAGGAACCGGAGGCACATTCCGATGATAGGAGTTGTCGTCGGCCGAGGGGCGTCGCCATTGATGCCCACCAGGGACTTTTCCGACCTGATGGGCACCAATTCCGGATTCGCGGGCAGGCGGCTCGGCGGCCATTCGGTCTTCGGTGCGCAACCCGGCAGCGCCGGCCGAGACGTGGCCCCACCGCACCGGCAGATCCGGGACCTACGCTCACAGAATGTTGACCGGTTTTGCCCATGCCGCCATCTGTGTTGCCGACGTCGACGAAGCGACCCGGTGGTACTCGGAGGTCCTCGGCCTTCAGGTCCTTTCCCCTCCGTACGAGATGGCCGGTGACGCCATTGCAAGGGACATGGGGGAGTTGCTGCCTGCTCCGGTGGTGGTGAAAGCCGCCATCTTGGGGCTCGGTGCCGACGACCACGTGCTCGAGTTGATCGAGTACCCGAACGCTCCGGTCCTCGAAGGGCACCGGAGCCAGCCCGACATCACCACCCCGGGCCTCACCCACATGGGACTGGTGTGTGATGACATCGTGACCACCCGAAAAGAACTCGAGGCAAAGGGGATCGAGTTCCTCACCTCAGCCGTGGCCGATGTGGCCGGATTGCGCACCACCTGGTTCCACGACCCCTGGGGCACCGTTTTCATCCTGCTCGAGAAGCGCCGTGAGGACCGACCCTATTGGCGCCAGTACTCGTGACCGGTGAGGGCGGCGCCGGCCCGATGTGATCAGGTCCGGGGAGAGCGGATCGGCCCCGGGCGTAAAAGTTTCGTAACAGGCAACTTTGATTCCTACGGGGAAGTTTTTTGGCCCGGAAGCTGTTAACATGATGGTAACAAACAAGTTCGAGCCCGGCGCCTGACCGGAGACGGCCAGACACCTAGGAGAAGGAGGCGACCATGTTCGAACGCTTTCTACTGGCCATCGACGAGACAACGGCCGGCGAGGTCGGGACTAGTTTTGCCACCGCCCTGGCCCATCGGCACGGGGCCTCGGTGCATGTGTTCCACGCCAATGAGTTCATCATCGGAGGACGCGGGGTGACCGTGGAGACCCAAGATGAAGCCAACCGGCTGGTCGAAAACGCAGTTGACCAGCTCCGGGCGGCAGGGATCGAGGCAACCGGCGAAACTACCCTGGCCAACTGCTTCTCGCTGGCCCCGCGTATCGCCGAGACGGCGTCTCGGGTAGGCGCGGATGCCATCGTGTTCGGTTCTCATCGGCATCGCTGGCTCACCCGCTTCTTCGGCAAGGGCGTGCGGGAGCGGGTTACCCGGATAACTCCGCTGCCGGTTCTTACCGCCCCGTCTCCGCTCAACATCCGCGGGCGTCGCAGTGAGCCGGACGCCGAGGTTCGCCGGCTGGCTCTGGTCGGCAATCAGCCGGTCAGCAGCTGAATCCACGCCGAAGGAGGTTGATCTCCCACTTACATGCATTCGGCATGTAGGTGGGAGATTCCTCATGAGGCCACGTCACCGCTTTGACCCCCGGGGTCCGGTGCGGGCGGTTATCTGTTGATCAGGTCCGGTCCCCGTACATGGTGATCGACAGGAAGCGGATCGGCAGTTTGATGAGCTTGGTGGGACCGTGGGGGATGTCGCCTTCGAACTGGAGGGTGTCACCGTGCACCATGCGATAGGACTGGCGTCCGTAGCTGTACTCCATGACCCCGACCAGCATGTAGAGCATTTCGATCCCGGCGTGTTGGAAAAGGGGGAAGACCTCGTTGCGGTCGCTGAGGGACACCAGAAGCGGCTCGACCCGTTTGTAGGGACCTCGCATGCTGCCGAGCAGCTCGTAGGTGTGTCCGGCCCGGGTCCCCTGGCGCACGATCTCGGGACCGGTGCCGGCCTTGACGAACACCGCGTCGCGCTCTTCGGCCAGACCCCGGAAGAGGGAGGTGACCGGCATATCCAGGGCGGCCGCCAGGCGCTCGATGGTGGCCAGGCTGGGGGAGGTTTGGGCGTTCTCGATCTTCGACAACATCCCCTTGGAGATCCCGGTCAATTCGGCCAGTTGGGCGACGGTAAGGCCGATGGCCTGGCGGCGATTGCGCACGTGGTTGGCAATTACCCACTCCAACTGGCCACTTGAGCCCGGCATGGTGGGCTCGAGGAGAGGAGTCGGCTTGTCCAGGTCCGATCCATTGACCTTGGCGGTGCCCCCATTGGTCCCGGCCAGGGTCTTGCCAGCAGCCTTCTTGGCAATCCGTCCTTTCGCCACCAGGCCACCATAGGCGGCGCCATTCGTCAGATCACTCACGAACAGGACTTCAGCGCATCTGGCCGGCACCCAGGTAGGGGTGGGGACTGGTGAGCAGGTCTCCTTCGGCAAAACGCTCGAACCGGAAGTCTCGGTGGTCGATGTCCGGATGACGGCTGGACCCGGTGGACACCAGGTCGGCGGCCAGCTCGCCGACCGCCGGGGAGATCTTGTAGCCGTGGCCACTGAACCCGGCGCAGATCCACATCCCTTCGATGGGTGAGGACGAGATCACCGGGTTGTAGTCGGGGGTGACGTCGTAGCACCCGGCATACGACGTCTCCAGGGCGGCGGCGGAGAGCCCGGGGAACCGGTGGGTGAATTTGGTGATGACCCGTTCGACGAAACCGTCGTCGGCGCGATCGACGTAGTCGTCGGGGTCGGCCCATTCCGGTTCGGCGTGGTCGCTGTCGCCGACAAGTAGTGACGCCGAGCCGTCGGGTCGGATGTACTGCAACGTCACCAGGTCGGAGAGGACCGGGATCAGCCCGAGCCGGCGCCCGGGGTCGACCAGGAGGACCTGGGCCCTTTGCGCGGCGATGGGAAGATCGACGCCCACCGAGGCAACAAGCTCGACCGACCAGGGGCCGGCGGCCACCACCACCCGGTCGGTGGCGATCCGGTCGCCGTCCGCCAGCCGAACCCCGACCACCCGGTCCGCAGTCACCTCGATCCCGGCCACCGGACACTGCTGGTGGATGGAGGCGCCATAGCGCCGGGCCGCCACCGCGAAGGCCATGGCTGTCTGATGGGCGTCGCCGTAGCCGCCGAGCGGCTCGTAGGCGACCGCGGCCACGTCATCGAAGCTGGCGCCGGGCCACAAGCCGGGCGCGTCGCCGTTCCCGAGCAGTTCCACTTCGATCCCCAACTCCTGGTGCATGGCCACGTTGGCCCGGAGCGATGCCTCATTGTCCGGCCCGACCGCCACCAGGTACCCGGTGCGGTGAAAGCCGGCGTCGGCCCCGAGGGTCTCGGCGGCGCGCTCGAGCACCGACAGCGAATGCCAGGCCATGGCAGCCAGCGACCGGACACCGTAGTGACACCGGACCACCCCACTCGATTTGCCGGTCCCTCCCGACCCGATTGCCGCCCGCTCGAGCAAGATCACCTGGCCCTCTCCCAGTTCGGCCAGCGCCCGGGCGGTGCTCAGCCCGGTCACCCCTCCGCCGATCACCACGATGTCGGCGGTCTTCTCCGGGCTCACCCGCCGGACCGGAGCCCGGGGATCCAGTCGGTCCCGGCCAGGGGAACCTGGGCCATGGCGGAGGCCTCGATGGTCAACGCGGCCAGGTCCTCGGGTTCGAGATGGTGGACATCGGATTTCCCGCACGCCCGGGCCAGGGCGGTGACCTCCATGGTGAGGGCACGGAGGTAATTGGCCACCGCGGTGGCTCCGAGTTCCGGGTCCAGACGCTCTTCCAGGACTGGATCCTGGGTGGTGATGCCCACCGGACATTGCCCGGTATGACAATGCGCACAGTGTCCAGCCGACGTTCCCAACCGTCGATAACCGTCGGTGACGTCGATCTGCCGGCCGTCCCGGGACGAATAGGTGGCCCGATTGCAGCCGAGGGCCACCAGGGCGGCTACTCCGATGGACACTGCATTAGCCCCGAGGGCCAACGCCTTGGCCACATCGGCGCCCGAGCGGATGCCACCGGACACGATCAGTTGCACCTCGTCGGCCTTTCCGAGCTCGGCCAACGCCTGCGCCGCCAGCCGAACCGCGGGCAGTGTCGGGATCCCCGCGTGCTCGATGAAGACATCCTGAGTGGCGGCGGTGCCACCCTGCATGCCGTCGACCACCACGACATCGGCGCCGGCGGCCACGGCCAGCTTCACGTCGTAGTCGACCCGGGTGGCGCCCAGCTTCACGTAGATGGGCACCCGCCACTCGGTCGCCTCGCGCAGTTCTTCAATCTTGATCCGCAGATCGTCGGGTCCGACCCAGTCAGGATGGCGGCTGGCCGAGCGCTGGTCGATCCCGGGCGGCAACGTTCGCATCTGGGCCACTCGCTCGTTGACCTTCTGGCCGAGGAGCATGCCGCCGCCACCGGGTTTGGCCCCTTGGCCCACCACGATCTCCACTGCGTCGGCTTGGCGCAGATCGGCGGGGTCGAACCCGTACCGCGAGGGGAGGACCTGGTACACGAGTTGGGAGGACGCCTTGCGTTCCTCGGGGGTCATCCCCCCGTCCCCGGTGGTGGTCGAGGTACCTACCTCGGTGGCGGCTCGCCCCAGGGCTTCCTTGGCCGAGGCCGACAGGGCGCCGAAACTCATCCCGGCGATGGTGATGGGGATGTCCAGCTCGATGGGGTCGGCTCCGTGGCGACCGCCGAGCACGGTACGGGTCTCACACCGCTCGCGATAGCCCTCCAGCGGATAGCGCGATACCGACGCGGTGAGAAACACCAGATCGTCGAAGGTCGGCACCTTCCGCCGGGCCCCGAGACCTCTGATCGGGTAGAGGCCGGTCTCCGCCATCTGGTGGATGCGCCCGATGGCCGATGGAGGGAAAGTGGCATTGGTCATCTCCGGCCGCGGTGGTTCGGGCGCCCCCGGTCCGCTTTCACTCATCAGTAGACGCCGTGGTGGTCGGCGGAGAAGTGATAGAGAGTCCGGGCGGACACCACCTTGGTCACCCGGCCCGGATCGATGTGGTCGAATCCCGTCAGTTCCACCAGACGCTTGATGGCGAGTATGTCGTCATCGACCATCTCTTCCACCGTGGCGTCGGCGCCCAGCGAGGCGATGGTGCCGGCCACATAGATCACCGCCTCGTACAGCGAGTCGCCGAGACCGTGCCCGGCGTCGCCGCCCACCAGGATGGTGCCCGACTGGGCCATGAACCCGGCCATGGGCCCGACGTCACCGGCCACCGCCAGCGTGGCGCCCTTGAGAGAGATGCCCGCCCGGAGAGAGGCGTCGCCCTCGACCATCACCGTGCCCCCCCGGGCACTCGAGGCCGCGCTCTGGGAAGCGCTGCCCCTAACCCGCACGGACCCGCCCATCAGATTTTCTCCCACCGACCAACCCACGAAGCCGTCGACGGTGATGTCGGGCCCGGTGCCGTCGGAACGACCGCCGAGGCCGCCCAGGAAGTACCCGGCGTTGCCCTCGATGTAGAGATCGATCTCCTCGGTGAGCCCGACGCCCAGGTTGTGCTTGCCCCGAGGGGCGGTGACCGAACAAGAGGTTCCGAACGGCATCCGACGAAGCTGGTGGTTGACCTCTCGAACCGACCATGCGTCACAGCTCAAAGTGTCCACGTGTACACCACCTCGGGTTGGGGTTCGAAGATCTGGGCCTGCTCGACTCCGGGGAGCCCGGCCAGCGCCCGGTACTCTGACGCCACCGCCACATAGGCGTCGGTCACCGCGACGGCCGCCGGTTTGCAGGCAAAGGCATCCCGGACCACGGACATCCCGGTGGCGGTGCCCACCACCAGGGTGAAGAACCCATCCATCTCCTTCATCACCCAGCGGGTGGCCTCATCGAGATCGTCACCGCTCATCAGGTGCTGGGCCAGCAGACGGGCCGCCACCTCCGAGTCGTTGTCGGAGTCGAATCGGACACCGTCGCCCTCCAGGCGGCGCCGCACGCTGGCGTGGTTGGAAAACGAGCCGTTGTGTACGACGCAGAGATCTGGCCCGGGCACGAACGGATGGGCATGGCGGGCGGTGACCGCCGACTCGGTGGCCATCCGGGTGTGGGCCACCGCCAGGTGGCCGGACCACGCCTCCACCCCGTATCGACGACAGGTGTCCTCCGGCGGTCCGGTGTCCTTGACCACCGTGAGCATTCGCCCGGTCCCGAACACGTGTACCGAGGGCCACATCTGGCCCACCGACTCCACCAGTTCGTCGACGGTGGTCTCCGGCAGATCAACCCGCGCCCCCGAGCCCGAAACCCCCACCCCGGCAGTGGGAAACCGGGAGGACACCCAGGCGGCGAGATCGTCCCAGGCGACGGTTTCATCGGTCCCCAGGGACACCTGGATGATCGGCTCGCCATCCGGATCGGCCGCCCGTCGGGAGTAGAGGGCGATCCCCGACGAGTCGGGCCCGCGTTCAGCCAGCGCCTCCACCATGGGTACCAGCATCCGGCCGAGTTCGGGTTCGAGAGCCGGGTCTCGGATCAGCAGGCCGATCACTCCGCACATGACTACTCGCCTCTCCGCGACTCACGGATGGGCATGACCCCAGGAACCCGGGAGTTCACAGCCGGCCCGGACGCTGATAGGCGGCTATATAGGTGGGGGCCTCGAGCCGGAATTTGAGGGCCGGATCGGTACGGGGCGCCTCCCACTCCGACCGCAGCGGTATCACGCCCGCCCAGACGGGAAGCTCGTAGTCCTCGTCGTCGTCGAGGGGCCAGCCGGTCCGGACCTTGGCCGACGCCTCGTTGATCGGGAGCCGCAAGAGCATGGTGCTTCGAAGCTCCTTTTCCGTGGGTGGTCGGGCGTCGGCATTCCGGCCCGGGAGGATGTGCTCGACCAGAAGGTCGAGGCCCCGTCGCTTCTCCTCGAGGTCCGTCACCTCACAAGCCGTTCCGATAATCACCACCGAGCGGTAGTTGATGTCGGTGTTGTAGGTGGAACGGGCGACGACCACCCCGTCGACCAGCGTCACGGTCATGCACACTTCGCGGGAGGGGGTGCGCGCCGTCCGGAAGAAGCGGCTGGCGGCAGACCCGTGGAGGTAGACGGCATCGCCGTGCCGCCCATAGACGAGGGGAATGACCAGGGGGTATCCCTGGTCGGTCTGCATGCCCAGGTGAGCGACCACCCCTTCGTCGAGGATGGCGTCGACCGTTGCCCGGTCATAGACCGCGCGGTGGGCATAGCGATGCAGGGTGGTCCGCTCCGAGATGGGCCCGGTCAACGAGAGTCCTTGCCCCATCCGGCCGGTCGGTGGCTCATGAGAAACAGTGTTGCACACCATGAAACCCATTGGGTTTCGGGAGTGTTACGGGAAGGCCAGGAGCGTGGTCCATTCCGGCGGGGGCAGGTCGGGCACGGAAGACCGCCTGTCAGCCGAAGACGGGGTCCCCGTGGGCAACCGAAAACATCGCCGAGCCGGCGCTCCGTTCATCGGCAAGTAACATTTCGTAACGCGGGCGAAACCCATTGTGTTTCTCAAAGTGCAACATTGTTTCCAATGGCACTGGGAACCGGTGGAGTCCGGCAAATAAGCGATCCAGATCCGCCGAGGGGCAGGCTGAGCCGTGCCGCCTCGGGGAGACGGCAGTGGGCGTCGAGCTGTTGACGACGAATCCGTCCCCGCCGGCCATGCCGGAAAGCGCACCGCCGGCCTCCGCCGACGAGTTGGTCGACGTGCTGGAGCGCGACGGCATCGAGTTCATCTTCGCCATGTTCGTGGACCTCCACGGCAAGCCGTGCGCCAAGCTGGTCCCGTCGTCGGCGGTTGACCAACTCATGACCGACGGGGCTGGCTTCGCCGGGTATGCGGCTGGGGCCATGGGTCAGCGGCCGTCGTCGCCGGACCTGATCGCGGTACCGGACCTCAGCTCCTACATGGCAGCACCCTGGCAGCCCGGGTTGGCCATCATCCAGTGCGATCCGACGGTGGAAGGCGAGCCCTGGCCTTACGCCCCTCGGGTCATCCTCCGGCGGCAACTCGAATTGCTCGACAATGCCGGACTCGCACTGAAGGTTGGAGCCGAGGTCGAATACTTCCTGGTTCGCCGGGAGGCGGACGGTTCAATCCGCGTGGCGGATCCCCTCGATGTGGCCGCGGCGCCCTGCTACGACGCCCGAGCCCTCACCCGGATGTACGGCCACCTGACTTCGGTTTCCCGGAACATGAATGCCCTCGGATGGTCCAACTATGCCAATGACCACGAGGACGCCAACGGCCAGTTCGAGCAGAACTTCCAGTATGCGGATCCGCTGACGACCGCCGACCGGGTCGTCGTGTTTCGCTACATGGTGCACTCCCTGGCCAGTCAGGCCGGGATGCTGGCCACCTTCATGCCCAAGCCGTTCACTGCGTTGACCGGTAACGGTCTCCACATGCATCTCAGCCTGTGGGACCGGAATGACCAATCATTATTCGATGACGACACCGACGTGCGGGGTCTCGGCATGTCGACCATGGGGTATCAATTCGTCGCCGGGTTGCTCGACCACGCCCAGGCCCTCACCGCGGTCACCTGCCCGACTGTCAACTCCTACAAG
>DASZIT010000029.1:0-2135 GCA_035948855.1 Acidimicrobiales bacterium
TTGGTGAAGGACGGCATCGCCGACATCACGTTGCAACAGGTGCTCACCCGGGCCGAGGAATTCGATGTGATCGCCACCACCAATCTCAACGGCGACTATCTCTCCGATGCACTGGCCGCCCAGGTCGGCGGGATCGGCATCGCCCCCGGCGGGAACATCAACTACGTCACCGGTCACGGCATCTTCGAGGCCACCCATGGGACGGCTCCCAAGTATGCCGGGCAGGACAAGGTCAACCCGGGTTCGGTCGTGCTGTCCGGGGTCATGATGTACGAGCACCTGGGTTGGACCGGGGCGGCGGCGGACATCGTGGCCGCCCTCGAGGCCACCATCGCCGACAAGGTGGTCACCTACGATTTCGCCCGTCTGATGGACGGCGCCACCGAGGTCAAGTGCTCGGAGTTCGCGGCTGCCATCGTGGACCGGCTGTAGGTCCGGGACGCACCGTCGGGGAGACGTCAGAGAGGCAGTCACGGCGAAGTGACGGCCAGGTTCGACCGACCGGAACCGGTCCGATTAGCCTCGCCTCCATGGCCGCCAACTCTCCGATCCACGTCACCGTCACCGGGGCTGCGGGCCAGATCGGCTACGCCCTTCTGTTCCGCATCGCCTCGGGCCAATTGCTGGGCCCCGACCAGCCCGTGGTGCTCCGGCTCCTCGAGATCGAGCCGGCCATGAAGGCACTCGAAGGAGTGGTCATGGAGATCGACGACTGCTCGTTTCCCCTGGTCAGCGATATCGTGACCACCACCGATCTCGATACTGCCTTCGACGGCACCTCGTGGGCGCTGCTGGTCGGCTCCATCCCGCGCAAGGCGGGAATGGAGCGGGGAGACCTGCTGACGGTCAACGGGGGGATCTTCGGCCCCCAGGGCCGCGCCATCGCCGCCAACGCCGCCTCGGATGTGCGGGTGCTGGTGGTCGGCAACCCCTGCAACACGAACTGTCTGATCGCCCGGTCGAGTGCCCCCGAGGTGCCGGGTGACCGCTGGTTCGCCATGACCCGCCTCGACGAGAACCGGGCCAAGAGCCAGCTCGCTCACCGGGCCGGGGTCCCGGTGGCCTCGGTGACCAACATGGCCATCTGGGGCAACCATTCCGCGACCCAGTTCCCCGACTACGCCAATGCCCTCCTCGACGGCAAGCCGGCCGGCGAGGTCATCGACGACCTCGACTGGCTGCAGGGGGAGTTCATCACCACGGTGCAGAAGCGGGGCGCCGCCATCATCGAGGCCCGCGGCCTCTCCTCCGCCGCCTCCGCGGCCAATGCGGCCATCGACTCCGTGGTCAGCATCCGCAGCGCGACCCCCGGCGACGACTTCACCTCGCTGGCCGTCATCTCCCGGGGTGAGTACGGGGTGCCGGAAGGATTGCAGTTCGGCTTTCCGGTGCGGACCAACGGGTCGGGCGGGTGGAGCGTGGTCGAGGGACTGCCCCACGACGAGTTCGCCACCGAGCGGATCCGCATCACCACCGAGGAGCTCGAGGCCGAGCGGGCCGAGGTGGCCGGCCTTCTGCCCTAGGCCTCGCCTACTCGGGGACCAGCTCGATCCGGTTGCCGAACGGGTCGTCCACATAAAACTGGGGACGCCCCGGGACGTCCTCGGTGCGCCGGGTCGGGTGGCCCGAACGATCGAGCAGGCCGCAGAGGCCGTCGAGGTCGGCCACCACCAGCGCCGGGTGGGCCCTGCGGGCCGCTCGGAAGTCCTCGTCCACGCCCAGATGTACCTTGACCTTTCCCCGTTCGAACCAACAGCCGCCCCGCACGGCCAGCTCGGCCGGCTTGGCCACCCGGGGCAGCCCCAGCAGTCCCTCGAAGAAGGCCTCGGCCCTACGTTCGGCGTCCGGTCCCGGGGGCATGGCCAGTTGGACGTGGTCGATCCCGATCACCCGATGTGTCGGACCCGTCATCGGGTGGCACCCGCGGTCGGAGGCCTGCGTTGGTCGCGGCGCAGGGGATGGTCGGCCGGCACCTCCACCAGATGGATGCGGTGCCCGTCGGGGTCGTCGATCCATGCCTCCAGCAACCCCCACGGCTCGAGGGTGGGTGGGCGGACCACGGGTACGCCCCGAGACGAGAGCTCGTCGACGGCGGCGGCGATGGCCCGGACCTGAAGCCACAGCGTGATCCCGGG
>DASZIT010000030.1:0-6117 GCA_035948855.1 Acidimicrobiales bacterium
GACGCCACCGCGGAGGTGAGAATGGGTGCCGCCGCCGCCCCGAACACGATGGAGGCAACGTTGAAGGCGCCAAAGCCGGTACCCCGCAGATTGGCGGGAACCGAGTCGGAGAGCCCGGCCCGCAACGCCGGAACCGATGACGCCGCCGCCAGGAACCCCACCATCTGGAGGGCGAAGGCGCCGGCAAAGGGCATGGGAATGAACGACACCATCAGCACCACCCCGCTGATCATGAGGCACACCCCGGGGATGACGACCCGGGCGCCGAGGAATCGGTTGATCCATCGATCCGCCATGAGCCCTCCCACCAGGGTGCCGGGGATGCCGGCCAGGATGACCAGTGACCCGAAGGCCAGGTTCGCCGATCCCTGGCTGAGATGGAATTGGCGCTCGTAGAGCGTGGGCATCCAACTGGCGAGGGCGGTGACCACGAAGAGGATGGTGGACACGCCGACCAGGGCATAGCGCATGGTGGGAATGGACAGGATGGTCTTGACGTCGGCCCGCAAGCCGGTGACCATGTCCACCAAGAACCGGGAACCGCCCTCGGGGAACAACGGCTGCCGCTCACCGGCCACTTCCATGTCGCTGTCTCGGGTGACGTGGGCCCGGTCGGCAGTCCCCCGGCGGGGCTCGGGCAGGCGCCAGCAGAAGTAGGCAATCAGCAGACCCGGGAAGATGGAGACACCGAAGGCCAGGCGCCAGCCGTAGCTCCCGAAGTGGGTGCCGAAGAAGGAGCCGATGGCCAGCCCGAGGCCGAGGCCCACGTAGATGAGGCACTGCTGGATCGAATAGGCCCTCCCCCGCCGATCGATCCCGTAGAAGTCGGCCAGCAGGCTCGAGCCCGACGGGTCAGTCACCGCCTGGCCGAAGCCCAACGCCCCCCGCATGACCACCAGCAGCCCGAAGGCGCCGGCGGGGACCACCCCGCCCAGGGCGCTCACCACCGACCAGGCGACGATGGTGACGGCCATGATCCGGGTCCGGCTCCAGCGGTCGCCGAGGTAGCTGGCCGGCATGGTGGCCAGCCCGTTGACAACGATGAAGGCGGAGAACAGGATCCCGATCTGGAAGTCGCCGACCCCGAACGCCTTCTCGATCTGGTTCGAGGTACCCCGCACGATGTACTGGTCGACGTTGTCGATCAGTACCGCCAGTCCGAGAACCCACATCGGCCAGGTCCCGACCCGGGCGATCTTGCCCGCCGCCCCGCTCACCGGCAGGGGATTCTTGGAGAGCTCGTCATGGCCGGCACGGGAGGAACATACAACGAACCGCCACCGACAGCGACGACCCTGAGGGCGGCTTGCCGGTTACCGATCCGCCGACGTCGGGCTTGTCGGGCTCGATTGGCTCGTTTTAGGAGATCCGCCGGCCGGATGGAGATCCTGGACGGCGGCGGCCAGGCTCTTGGACCGGGAGCGGGAGGAAAGCAGCTCCGCATAGCGGGCGTCATCCCCCTTCAAGCCCGACACCAGCGGGGAGAGGGCGATCGAGGCGACGCCGATGAACATGATGAGCAGGGATACGGCTTCCAGCGGGCCGTAGGCGCCGGTGGTGCGCAGGCTGTCCCCGTAGAGCCCGAGGCCGAAGGCCACACTGGCCAGGGGGTCGACCAGCACCAAGGCGGTCTGCGAGGCGGCGATCGGTCCGGCGTGGAAGGCATTCTGGGCCAGGAACAGTGCCCCCACCCCACACACGATCAGGGCGTAGGTCTCCCAGTGGGAGACCAGGTGTGTCCAGTCGGCGGTGGCGATATCGCTCACCGACTTGATGAGCGCGGCAGCGAAGGCGAAGCCGACGGCACCCGCCGTCCCGAACATGAAGGCCCGCCACCAACGGGGGCCGTGGAGGGCGAGCAGCACCGTCACCAGCACCGTGCCCGCGCAGACCGAGCCGGCCACTGTCCACTCGAACGCAGTCGGCACCAACTTGCCCCCGCCAGGCTGGGCAAAGGCCAGGAAGCCGGCGAGACCACCGGCGGCGGCCAGGCAACCGAGCCATTCGCGGAGTCCGACCCGGAACCGGAACCAGGTGGCTAGGAAGAGGACGATGAACAGCAGTTCGGTGGTGAGGATGGGCTGGACCTGGCTCAGCCTCCCGATGTGGAGCGCCACGGTTTGGAGCGCGAACGTCGTCACGATGAAGACGAACCCGAGGAGCCAGATCCCCCGCTTGAAGGCGTGGGTCACCAGGCTGAGGCGGAGGGTGTCGCGGTCGGGGGCGTCCTCCACCCCCATCCGTTGGAGAATGCTGGCCAGGGCATTCGACAACGCGCACGCCAGAGCGAGGATGTAGACCATCTCGTCAGGAGGTTAGCCAGCGGCCGGGTGATTTACGACGATCGCGGCGGGCCGCAATCGGGGGTCTCAGAGCCGATGGTTGAGGCCAGGCGGCGACCAGGGGGTCGGCCCCGCGCAGCCGGTGGGGGTATCTGGGGGGAATCTCGCCGAATCCCCTGGCCACAGTATATTTCGGCCTGCCCGTGACTCGGCGCGACCGCCGGTGCTAGACCCGAGAATATGAGCGATGAAACTCCCAATCCGGTTACCACCACTGACGCCGGGATCCCGGCACCGAGTGACGAGTTCTCCGCCTCCGCCGGTATCGAGGGCCCGCTGCTCCTCCAGGATCACTACCTGATCCAGAAGATGGCTCACTTCAACCGGGAGCGGGTTCCCGAGCATGTCGTCCACGCCAAGGGCCACGGGGCGTTCGGGTTCTTCGAGGCCACCGAAGATGTCAGCCAATGGTGCAAGGCCGACTTCCTGCAGAAGGGAACCCGCACCCCGATGGTGGCCCGCTTCTCCACCGTCGCCGGCGAGCAGGGTTTCCCCGACACCGTCCGCGACCCCCGCGGGTTCGCGCTCAAGTTCTACACCCAGGAGGGCAACTACGACCTGGTCGGCAACAACACGCCCGTCTTCTTCATCCGGGACCCCTCCAAATTCTCCGACTTCATCCACTCCCAAAAGCGCCGGGCCGACACCGGTCGGACCGACCACAACGGCCAGTGGGACTTCTGGACGCTCTCCCCCGAAAGCGCCCATCAGGTCATCATCCTGATGTCCGACCGGGGAACCCCTCGCACCTTGCGGCATATGAACGGCTATGGCTCGCACACCTTCATGTGGGTCAACGCCGGTGGCGAGAAGTTCTGGGTCAAGTACCACTTCAAGACCGACCAGGGCATCGAGAACTTCACCGATTCCGAAGCCAAGGCCATGACCGCCGAGGATCCCGACTTCCACCGGGCCGACCTGTGGGAGGCCATCGAGCGGGGCGATCACCCATCCTGGACCCTGGAGATGCAGGTGATGCCCTTCGAGGACGCCGCCGACTACCGGTTCAACCCCTTCGACCTGACCAAGATCTGGCCGCACTCGGACTACCCGCCGGTCCCGATCGGCCGGATGGTCCTCGACCGCAACCCCGAGAACTACTTCGCCCAGGTCGAGCAGGCCGCCTTCGAGCCGGCCAACATGGTTCCGGGGATCGCCCCGAGCCCGGACAAGATGCTGCAGGGCCGTCTCTTCAGCTACCCCGACACCCACCGGTACCGCATTGGCCCCAACTACCTCCAGCTGCCGGTCAACCAGCCGCTGGTGCCGGTGCACGGTTACAGCCGGGACGGCCAGATGAATTTCCGCATCGACGGCGATCCGGTCTATGCCCCCAACTCCTACGGGGGCAGCCAGGCCGACCCGGATCGCTACTCCGAGCCGACCTACGAGATCACCGGGGAGATCGTGAGGACCGCGTACCACGCCCACAAGGACGACACCGACTTCGTCCAACCCGGCACCATGTACCGCGAGGTGATGTCCGAGACGGACCGGGAGCATTTGCTCGGCAACATCGTGGGTCACGCCAGCCATGGGCCCGGGCTCGACGCCGATGTGGCCAGCCGGGTCGGCGAGTACTGGCGCCAGGTCGATGGCGACCTGGGGGCCAAGGTGGCCAAGGCGCTGGGTTAGAGCCTGGGAGGGCGCTTTCGCCCGACGCGGATCGGTGGCATCGGCCACCGCGGTTGGGATCCGGGCGGTCGAGGTGTACGATCGGGGTTGCCTTCTACAGCGAGGGTTCGTACGGGCCGGTCGTTTAGATCGGCTCCGACCCCAAGGCGGCGATCCCATGTGGAGTTCCCCGCGGCTGTCCCCGAGTTGTCTGGATGTCGACCCCAAGTGACGACCACCGGCAGTTCGTTTCCGGCGTTCGACATCGATTCCAGCTTCGTTGGTGATCAGACCGTGCTCGTCCTTCGTGGCGAACTCGACATCCATTCGGCACCCGACTTGAGCGGCTACCTCGACGCCTTGATCAACCAGGGCCATGTCAACATCACCTTGGACCTGGCGGAATTGGACTTTCTCGACTCCTCGGGTCTGTCGGTGATGGCCGGCGAGACCATTCGCCTCAAGCTTTCCGGCGGCTCGCTCATCATCCAGGACCCCACCGTCCAGGTCGGGCATCTCCTCGACGTCACCGGGTTCAGCCGAATGGTCTCCGTCGAAGAACTCCAGCCCGTTACGGGAGACCTGGGACGGCTGGGCCCGGAAGAGCCGGAGAGCCCGGCGAGCGCCGCCCGGGTACATGAGCTGGCCCAGCAGCTCAGGATGGTCACCTCGATTCCCTCCAACGACGAGGTGATCGACGGCGCCCTCCGCCTGGTCGTGACCCTGGCCCGAGCCACGGTGGGCGGGGCCGACGGGGTGAGTGTGTCGCTTCGGCGCCGCGGGCACCTGTCCACCGTGGCCGCCAGTGACCGCATCATCACCGATATGGATGCCGGTCAATACGCCACCGGTGAGGGGCCTTGCGTCGACGCCTCGGTGGAAGGACGGTGGTTCCACGCCGAGTCCTTGGACCAGGAGAGCCGGTGGCCTGAGTTCGTGCCCAAGGCCCAAGCCCTCGGCATCAACTCCATCCTGTCCTCGCCGTTGATGGCCCATGACGTTCCGGTGGGGGCGCTGAACATCTATTCCCGGACGACGGCCGCCTTTGCGCCCAAGGACCAGGAGCTGGCGTCCATCTTCGCCAGCGAGGCATCGACCATCCTCGGCGACGCCGGGCTGGACACGACTGAGGAACAGCTCGCCAGCAAGCTCGCCGAGGTCCTGCGAACCCGGCAGGTCATCGCTCAGGCCCAGGGGATCCTGATGGAGCGGGATGGCGTCGGCGAGCACGACGCCTATACGGCCCTCCGCCGGTTCTCCGTCGAACACGGCAGCCCCCTGAGCCAGCGGGCCCAAGCCATCGTCGAGTCGGCCCGGCGGCCACCTGCCGCCCCCGATGGGCGACCACAGACGGAGGGGCATGCCTGATGGCCCGTCTGATGTCCTCGACGTCTACCGTCAGGACGCGAATCTCACCCACGGTGAGTTGTGGCTGCGCTATTTCGAACTGGGAGGCATGAGCACCCACCTCCAGCTCGAAGCCTTCCTCTACGGCGCCCTCCGGCCCAGCGCCCATGACCATGACGTGATCGCCCATGCGCTCAACGAACGTTTCAGCGAGATGGGTGGAAACCATCCGGTCCCCTACGTCGAAGATGACAAGGACGTCTCCGACCCGATCGGATGACTCCGACCGCTACCCGGCAACCACGCCGATCAGGGTGGTGCAAGCGACACCCCGGCGGGGCGGCCGCCACCAAAGAGCTGTACCGGCAGCAGGAAGTGGGCGTGCCGATCAGGCGTTGGCTCGGCCCCGGCGGGCCAGCGCGTCGATGGTCACCGCGGCCAGCAGCACCAGGGCCGTGACCATGAATTGGTAGGAGGCGGCCAACCCGATCAGACCCATGCCGTTGTAGATGGTGGCGATAACCAGCCCGCCCAGCAGGGCGTGGACCATCTTGCCCCGGCCGCCGAAGAGGCTGGTGCCGCCGATGACGGCGGCGGCCACCGCGTAGAGGACCAAGGTGCCGCCGTCGACGTTGTTCGAAATAGAGCCAAGTCGAGAGGCATACAGAATCCCCGCCACCCCCGAGGTGGCCCCGGTGAGAACGAACGCCCACAGACGGTTCCAACCGAGGCTGACACCGCCCCGGCGGGCAGCCTCGGCATTTCCGCCGATGGCGTAGAGATAGCGCCCGAAGCGGGTGCGGCCGAGGATGAA
>DASZIT010000031.1:0-5405 GCA_035948855.1 Acidimicrobiales bacterium
GACCACCGGGTCGTAGGAGAGCACCTCGACGGGGAGGCGCTGGTTGACGATCTTGCCGATCTTCTCCGTGCTGCCGTCGGCCAGGACCACCCGGGAGTCATAGGCGAAGCACCCGTACATCACCCCGATCTTCTCGCGGAGTTGGTTGATGAAGATGGCGATGGTCCGCGACTTGGACAGCGTGCCGGTCAACTTGCGCAGCGCCTGGGACATCAGGCGGGCCTGGAGACCGACATGGGAGTCTCCCATCTCTCCTTCGATCTCGGCACGAGGAGTCAGGGCGGCCACCGAGTCGATGACCAGCACGTCGAGCGCCCCCGACCGGATCAGCATGTCGGCGATCTCCAACGCCTGCTCACCGGTATCCGGCTGGGAGATCAGCAGGTCGTCGATGTTCACGCCAATGGCCTTGGCGTACACCGGATCCATGGCGTGCTCGGCGTCGATGTAGGCACAGATTCCGCCGTTGCGCTGCGCTTCGGCCACCGCATGCATGGCCAGGGTGGACTTTCCCGACGATTCCGGTCCGAAGATCTCGACGATGCGGCCACGAGGCAGGCCGCCGATGCCGAGCGCGAGGTCAAGGGCCAGCGCTCCGGTGGGGATGGATTCGATATTCATGTGGAGGTTCTCGCCCATCCGCATGACGGACCCCTTGCCGAACTGCTTCTCGATCTGGCCCAGAGCCATGTCGAGCGCCTTGTCACGTTCCATTTCTTTCACTCTCCTTCAATGCCTTGTTCACTTGACCGGGCTGACCCTACGGAGAGGGTGTGACACCCGACTGGGGTCCGGAATCGGGTCCGGTGCCGACGGATACTGCTCGACCGGATCACTCTAGACCCGAACGCATGTTCGATAGTGGACCGTATCCACCTCCCAATGTCAAGGACCATCCCGCGAGCCGATGACCGCCGCCCTCCCGACCTGGGTCACCTTGGGGGAAGCGCGGTTCGGGCTAGTGTCTCGGCCCAATGAGTGACCATCGGCACTCCCATCGCTACGCGGCCAGCCACTCGGCGGCCTCTGCGGCGACCCCGGTGTCGCCGACAATCTTCTCGCTCGCCGACATCCGCTCGCACGGAGCCCACGCCCGGAAGCGCCAACCCCACACCCTTGTCTATGCCGTCGGCGCCACGGTGGTGGTGCTGGTGGGGGCGGTCATCGCCCTGTTCACCACTTCCGGTACCCGAGCTGCCGCCGCCAAGACCCCGAAAGCTGCGGTGCACACGCGGACGGCGGCAGCGGCGACACCGGTGCCCAGCTGTCCCCTGACCGGCACACCCGCGCCGGGGGGCGCGGTGCCGGCCCGTCCGGCCCTCGGCGTCAAGATCGGGAACTACACCGGCGATCGGCCGTCGGCCGGCCTCAACAGCGCGGACATCGTGTTCGAGGAGCCGGTGGAGGGCGGCATCACCCGCCTGGTGGCGGTGTTCCAGTGCCAGGCCCCGGCACTGGTCGGCGACCTCCGCTCCGCCCGACAACCGGATGCCGGCATCCTCGCCCAGCTGTCGGATCCACTGTTCGTCCATGCCGGTGGGATCCCCCCGGTCCTGTCGCTCATGAGCAATTCGCCGTTGATCGAGAAGGACCTCTACCAGGGCGGCAATTCCTCGGCCATCATCCTGCAGTCCGGGCGAGTGGCCCCGTACTCGACCTTCGTGAACACCGCCTCGTTGTGGGCATTCGATCCGGCCGACGTCACTCCCCCGGCTCCGATATTCCAGTACTCCAACGGGTTGCCCGCCGGGGCGGCCACCGGGTCGGGTGCCAAGGTCCACATCCCGTTCTCGGGCACCTCGGATGTCACCTGGACCTGGAACCCGGCCGGGGGGAACTATCTCCGCTCCTACGCCGGCGCCCCCGACACCCTCTTCACCGGTGGTCAGACCGCGGCCACCAATGTGGTCATCATGACGGTGGAGACGTCCGCCGGAAGCTGGGTCGAGAACGAGCAAGGGGGCAACGAGGTACTGGTGACCACCACCGGCAGCGGCCCGGCGGTCATCATGCGCAACGGTGCCGCCATCGCCGGCACCTGGAACCGGACCTCGCTCACCTCTCCGGCCACCTTCACCGCCGCCAACGGCGCACCCATCACCCTGCAGCCCGGGAACACCTGGGAAGAGTTGGTCCCCGCCGGCATCGCGGTCACCCCCAGCCCCGGCTGACAGACACCCACCCCGGTAACCCACCTCCCCGTGCCAGGCTGGCCGGGTGCGATTCGTGGTCTACGGAGCCGGGGCGGTGGGCGGTGTGGTCGGGGCCCGCCTGTTCGAGCATGGCCACCCGGTGGTCCTCATCGCCCGCGGTGACCACTACCGGGCGATCCGCGACGGCGGCCTCCGCATCCAGGATCCAACCGGCGAGCAGACCTTGCCGACCCCGGTGGTCGACCACCCGAGCGGAGTGGAGTGGACCGGCGACGACGTCGCCCTGGTGGCGGTGAAGAGCCAGCACACCTCGGGGGTGCTCAGCGAACTGGCTACCGTGGCGCCTCCCGAACTGCCCATCGTGTGCCTGCAGAACGGGGTGGCCAACGAGGCCGAGGCCCTGCGGCGCTTCGCCAACGTCTACGCGGTGCCGGTGGCCAGCCCGACCGCCCACCTCGAGCCGGGGGTGGTGCAGGCCTACTCGTCGCCGATCACCGGCATCCTCGACATCGGTCGCTACCCCGAGGGGGTCGACGACGTGGCCGTCTCGGTGGCCACCGCCCTTTCCGCCTCCACCTTCGACGCCCGGGCCATCCCCGACGTGGCTCGCTGGAAGTGGCGCAAACTGATCACCAACCTCGGGAACGCCATCGAGGCGGTGTGCGGTCCGGTCGCTCGGGGCGGGACCATCGGCCAGCGGGCGGCGGCGGAAGGGGAAGCCTGTCTGGCCGCCGCCGGCATCGATGCCGCCACCACCGAGGAGGACCGGGAACGTCGGGGTGATCTGCTCCGGCTCCGACCGGTGGCCGGCCAGAAACGGCAGGGCGGCTCATCGTGGCAGAGCCTGGCCCGCCAGGCTCCGGGGATCGAGTCCGACTATCTCAATGGCGAGGTCGTCCTCCTCGGACGACTCCACGGCGTGCCCACCCCGGTCAACGCGCTGCTGCAGCGTCTTGCCAACCGGCTGGCCGCCACTGGCGCCCGACCGGGTTCGATCACGCCGGACGGGTTCGAGGACCTGTTGGCCGCCGAACCGTCAAGCTGAGTCGGGAACCACGGCCAACGGATGCTTGGGCTGGTAGAGACCGATCTCGCCTCCGCCGGGAAGCCGGATCTTGGTCACCGAGCCCCACCTGGCTTCTTCGATTTCCGAGCATCGCACGCCCTTCTCACCGAGCGTCCGGATCTCGGCGTTGAGATCGTCACACATGAGATAGAGCTCCTCCCCGACGTCGGCTTCGGCCGGATGAACGGCCACCTCCGCAGGAGGCAGCGCAAAGATCAGCCAACCGTGACCGGCATCCACTGACGAAAGACCGAGGACGTCCCGGAAAAAGGAACGGTCAGCGTCGGCATCCTGGCTGTACACGATTACGTGGGCGCCAAAGATCATGAGCGGGTTCCTTTCGTCCGGATGGCATTCAAGACAGATCGAAGAGCAGGTGCGATCCGAGCTCCCCGAGCAGATCGACGATCACGTGAAATCCGGTGATGTGCCACTGGCCGTCGGTGCACTGGAAACGGTGACGGTACCGGCCGGCGATGATCGGCTGCAACGCCAACCCACCGGGGACGGCCTGGAACACCGTGTAGTACGACCGGCTGGCCGCGCCATCGGAGCCGCCCTCACCTCCGTCATCAACCGGGATGACGATCACGTTGGTCATCACGTGCTTGGTCAATGGCGTCCCCTCGGGATACCGGCGAGTCGTGTGCTCGTAGAGGCGCTGGATCTGGTCGGCACCCCGGTACTCCCGATCGTTGCCCTCGAAGGTGACGACGGCGCCGGCCAGCAACTCGCCCATCCCGGCGAAGTCACCGTCGTCGATCAATTCGGCGTACCGGTAGATCAGCTCGGCGATGGCCGACCGGTCGAACGTCACCGGCTGAGCCTAGGTGTACTCGGCCATCAGGTTGGTGACAGCCGACTGACCGGCGGCCGCCCTCCAAGGGCACTGTGGGGGCGCTCGGTGTTGTAGCGCTGCAGCCATATTGCCAGAGCACGGGTCCGCTGGGCGTTGGAGCGGTAGGGGCGACGGTAGGCCCACTCGATCAACAAGGTGCGGTTGAGCCTTTCGACCTTGCCGTTCTGCCAAGGGCAGTGAGGTCGGATGAGGAGGTGAGTCGCCCTGAGCTGGGCAAGGACGCCCTGGAATGCCCCGCTGCGGGTGTAGTTCTTGGCGTTGTCGGTCATGACCTCTTCGATCCGGTCGATGCCGGCGTCACGGAATGCCGTCGCCGCCCGTCCGAGGAAGGCCGCGCAGCTCACCCCGGTTTCGTCGTCGAGGATCTCTGAGTAGGCGAAGCGTGAGTGGTCGTCCACCATCGAGTGGACATAGTCGTAGCCCACCTTCTGGCGACTGCCCATGGCTCGGTGGTTCTGGACCGCGACACCCAAGGTGCGCCACCCACCCCCAGCTGGGATCCGACCCAGCTTCTTCACGTCGACGTGGACGAGCTCGCCAGGACGTGCCCGTTCATAGCGATGAGCCGTCGAGCGGCTGGCCCGGATGACCTCGCCGGTCATCGGGTCGCACTCGAAGAGCCGGGGCACACCGGCACGGCGCAGGATCCGAGACACGGTGCGCTCGGGCACGCCGCTGAGCAGGGCCAGCTGGGCCGGACCGCAGCGCTGGTCGCGCCGGGCCTTGAGGACCTTGGCCACCCGGCGCGCATCGGTGGCCCGAGGTAAGCGATGCGGTCGGCTCGAGCGGTCCAGGAGTCCGATCGGGCCCTCCGCATCGAAGCGCCTCACCCAGCGATGGGCGCATTGGCGTGAGATCCCCATGGCTGCAGCCACGTGGGCGACGGGCATACCTTGGACCCGGACACGGTCGACGAGGAGCTGGCGACCCATTGGGGTCAGTCGGGCATTACGGTGCGACATTGAAGGCCTCCTGGGTGTGTTGTCTGCAAACACCACATTCCTGGAGGCCTTCGCTTTACGTCAATCAGTCACTAACGTCTTGGCCGAGTACACCTAGGTGAGGCCAGAAAGAGGCCATTGGCCCTACTGGTCGTCGTGGGGTCGGACGACAATGCAGTTTGGATGCAATTTCTTCAGATCTTGAACGCGGCAAACAGCCGTGAGCAACGAATCCGGCATTCAAGCGCCGGACAGAAGGGGGAGTCATGACCGCAACGATCGCACCTCAGTCAGTGCCATACGGCCTGAGCGTTTTCGAGGAAGAACTCCACCGGCATCTGATCGACCATATGTCTGCGGAGACCGGACTCGTTGCCTCCTACCGG
>DASZIT010000032.1:0-5381 GCA_035948855.1 Acidimicrobiales bacterium
CAGGGAGATGAACATGCCAGAGATCAATGCGAACATCAATAAAGCAGCCCAGGACATCGCCAATGTCGCCAAGGATGCCACCTACGTGGTCATCGGCGCTGGCGTTCTCGGCTACCAGAAGGCCCAGGTCCAGCGCCAGGATCTTCTCAAGCGCCTCGGTGATCCCAAAGCCGGGATCGGTGGCCGCATCAAGGGTGCCCGCACCGACCTGAGCGGCGCCATCCACACGGTGGACGCCCAGCTCGAGGATGTGCTTTCGAAGGTCGAAGCCGCCTATGTGCCTTTCGAGGACCGTCTGCCCACCCCGGCCCGTGACCTGGCCAAGCAGGTGCGCACCCAGGCCAAGGAGACCCGCTCACAAATTCGTGACCGGATCCTGACGGCGGCCGGCTGACTGTCCAAATAGCGACGGCGGCTGACCTTCCCCCCTGGTCACCGCCGATGCAGGCCTCACCCCCTCTGGGGTTTGAAGGCCAGCGGACCGGAAACCCCCCTTTCCGGTCCAGCGAAGAACGGCCCGCCCTGTGCGGGTCGTTCTTCGCGTCCCGGCGCCCGAGGTTCGTCGACGGCACGGATTGCTACGTCTTGCGTAACTACGTATTGCGTAGTAGTGTGCAGGTATGGCACGAAGCTCCCCCAAGGCCCACCGGCCCAATGACCCTCCGATCCTGATCCTGACCAGCCTGGCAGGCGGACCCAAGCATGGGCACGCCCTGTCCAAGGACATCGAGGGGTTCGCCGGGGTGGTGCTGGGGCCGGGCGCCCTCTACGGGGCCATCACCCGGTTGGAGGAGCGGGGACTGATCGAGCCGCTGGAGTCCGACGACCGCCGCCGCCCGTATCGGATCTCCGCGGCGGGCTCCGCCTACCTCTCCGAAGCGGTAAGTGAGATGCAACGCCTGGCCGACGAGGGCGCCCGCCGCCTGGCGGTGGCCAACCAGGTGAGCGCCCCCCGCCGGGCACCCAGAATCGCCGGCCACCCGGCATGAACGCCGGTGAGCGACAGACGGGGACCGGCTCGAGGAGCGGGTCGATGCTCCGGTGGTACCCCGCCGGATGGCAGGCCCGCTACGGCGACGAGCTCGCGGCGATGATCGAGGACGACCTGGGGGGAAACCCACCGACCGTGGGCTTCCGCTGGTCGATCGCCCGAGCCGGGTTGGGCGAGCGCCTCCGGGGTGCCGGTCTGGTCGGCGACTCGGTGCCGCCGTCGGAGCGGGTCCGGGGTGGCGCCTTCACCGTGCTCTGCGCCTTTGCCCTCTTCATCGTCCCCGGCGCCGGCTTTGCCAAGATCAGCGAGCACTGGGACCAGTCGATCTCCCCGGGGGCGCGGCATGTGCCCGCCGTCTCCTTCAACCTGCTGGCGTCGCTGGCCGGGGGGTGTGCGGTCGCGGTAATGCTCGGGGCGCTCGTTGTCCTCCCGACCTTCTTCCGCTTCCTTCGGGACGGCGGGTGGTCGGCCATCCGGCGTCGGGTGATCTGGGCGGTGGTGGCCACGCTGGGTACCGCGGCCACCACGGTGGGCATGGCCGTCTGGGCCCGGCATCTCACCTACCACCAGCGCAATACCGGGTTCGGGTGGTACCAACTCCTGTTCGCGGTCTTCGTGATCCTGTTCGCCACCACCATCGCCACCTGGTCGGCGACGGCCATCTCGGCCACTCGCCACCTGCAGCTCCGGACCGGTCAGCTCAAGGTCACCGGCTCGTTGGCCGTCGCCGTCGCGGTGGGTATGCCGGTCATGACCGCGGCCGCCGCCGTCTGGTGGGGATCAACGGCCACCACGGCTCCCTGGTTCCTGGCCGGAACCGCTCCGGGAAGCTCCCCGTCGCCGTTGGCCGCCGATCTGTTGGTCGTGCTCATCGCGATGACGATCGCCTCGGCGGTCGGCCTGCTCGGGTTGGTCCGGGTGGTCCGTTCCTGGCATCTGATAGCCCGCGTCTGAGTTGGCCCCTCGGCTGGCCGCGTGGCGGTGCACCCGATTTGGTTGCCGGCCTGCGGTCAGTCGGTGCGCTGGCGCCAGTAGGCCAGCACGTCAGCCAGGGTCTCACCGAGGGAGATCTTCGGTTCCCAACCGGTGGCACTCTGCAACCGGGTCGGATCACCCCGGAGCACGGGTACCTCCACCGGGCGCATCAGGGCGGGATCGGTCTCGAACTTGAGCGAGGCGCCGGTCAAGGCCAGCAGCTCGTCGGCGATCTCCTTGATCTCCACGTCGCGGCCGGAACATACGTTGTAGATGGTTCCCGGCTCCCCCGACTCGATCAGCATCCGGTAGGCCCGGACCACATCCCGCACGTCGGTGAAGTCCCGTCGGGCCGACAGGTTCCCGACCGGTATGGAGTTGGCCCCTTCCCGCTCGGCGTCCACCATCCGCTTGGTCAGGGCCGGCACCGCGAACTCCGGGGTTTGCCCGGGTCCGATGTGGTTGAACGGCCTCACCGTGATGACCGACTGCCCATGGGCGAGGAACGCCTGTTGGACCAGCGCCTCGGCGGCCAGTTTGCTCGCCGCGTACGGGGTGAGCGGGGCAGTGGGCGAGTCCTCCCGGAGGGGCAGACGCGACGGGTCGGTCACCGCGCCGTAGACCTCCGCGGAACTGGTCACCAGCACCCGCGGATCGGACCCGCACTCGCGGGCGGCAGCCAGGAGGACGGCGGTGCCGATCACGTTGACCTGCAGGACCTGGAGAGGGTCCTCCCAGGACTTCCCCACATGGGTGAGGGCGGCCAGATGGTAGATGGCATCCGGGGCGGCGGCGACCAGGCTGGTGAGCAGTGCGGACGGATCGGTGACGTCCACCTCCCGGTCGATGGCGACGACCTCGTCGCCCTGCTCGACCAGATGGTCGGCCAGCCAGTGGCCTACAAATCCACGACCGCCGGTGATGAGGGAGCGCACGCTGGGTCACCCTACTGGGTCCGCCGACCGTCCATGCCCGACGGCCTATTTGCCGGCCGCCCGGCGATACGCCTCCATGTGGCGGTCGGCGCTGGCCGCCCAGGTGTGGCGCGCGGCGATGTCCAACCCGCGCTGTCTCCGGTCAGGGTCGGGTCCGGAACCGGCCAACACCGACTCCAATGCGCCGCTGAGCGCCACCGTGTCCCCGGGCGCTACCAGGATGGCGGCGTCACCCGCGACTTCCTCCATGGCCGAGCCGGAGGTGGTCACCACCGGAGCGCCACAGGCCATGGCTTCCAACGCCGGCAGTCCGAATCCCTCGTAGAGGGCGGGATAGACCACGGCCACCGCCGACCGGAGCAGGGCGGGGATGACCTCGTCGCTCACATACCCGGTGCGGATGATCCGATCACCGAGGCCGGAGGCCGCCACCGCCGCTTCCACCTTCGACGCTCCCCAACCGGCTCCCCCGGCCAGCACCAGACGGGCGTCGGGATGGCGACCGGCCACCTGGGTGAAGGCCCGCACCAGGGTGGGCACGTCCTTGCGAGGCTCGAGGGTGCCGACGAAGGCCAGAAACGGAGTCCCGTCGGCCAGTGAGCCACCCCGCCCGGCGGGCAGGGTGGACAGCCGGGCGACATCCGAGCCCGGCGTTCCCTCGGTGGGAGCGAACCGATCGAGGTCGACCCCGTGGTGGGCCACCACCACCGCGGCATCTACCTGGCACCACCGCGCCAGCTCGTCGGCGGTGGCCTGACTCGGGCACACCACCACCTTGGCCCGTCGGGCGGCAATCTTGATGGCCCGCTGGAACAACAAGACCTTGGAACGCTCGTGCCACTGAGGCTCGACGAAGAAGCTCAGGTCGTGCACGGTCACCACCACCGGCACCTTGGCGTGCTCCGGCATCGTGTAGTGGGGACCGTGATGGACGTCGACGGCCAGCTGTTTGAGCAGACCCGGGAGGCGGACCTGTTCCCAGACGAGGCGAAGGGGTCGGCGCTCCGGGGCCGCGGTCACCAACTCGCCCTCTGGGTCCACCCCGGTCCAACGCGACCGGTCCCGGCTCCGGGCCACCATCACCAGATCGAGATCGGGGCGTTCCGACAACGCCCGGGTCAGCTGGACGGTGTACTGGCCGGCCCCGACCGGGTTGGCCGGCACCGCGGTCACGTCGAGCGAGAGGCGCAACCGGTCATCCGTCACTGCTGTCCACCGTTCCCGGAGGCGGCGATGTCCCACACCGAGACGTGGCGCCGGGCGATGTTCGACCACTTGAGTTCCCCGGCCCGGTGACGACCCGCGAGTTGCAGCCGGGAGCGCACCGCGGTGTCGGTGGCCACCCTCAGCAGCCCGTCGGCGATGGACCCGGTGTCCTGCGGATCGACCTCGAAGGCGGCCCCGGCGGTGCTCGGGAGGGGGCTGGCCACCACCGGGGTGCCGAACACCATCGCCTCCACCGGGGGGAGGCCGAATCCTTCGATGATCGGCACGTAGGCCAACAGCTGGGTCATCGAATACAGAGCCGACAGCTCCCCGGGGGTGACCATCCCGGCGAGGACCACTCCCGGACCCGGCCGGACCTGCTCACCCCAACCACCGGGACCGACCAACACCAGCGGCCAGGGTTCGGGAAGGGACCCTCGGATCTGCTGGTAGGCCTCGGTGAGTCGGTGCAGGTTCTTCCGGGGCTCGAGGGTGCCGACACTCAACAGGAAGGGCCCGTGGGCCCCGATCCGCTGCAACAGGGAGGCTCCCGCCTCCAGATCGGGGGGAGGGAGGTGATCGCATCCCATCGGGATGACGGTGATGGCATCGGGGTCGGCCCCCGCCCCGGCCAGGTCGGAGGCCACCGGGTCCGAGGTGACGATGAACTGGTCGGCTCGGCGCAGGGCCCGTTGGAGGGCGGCCTCGTGCCACGCCCTTCCCCGGGGGGGATAGGCGTCGGGTAGCCGCCGCCACAACAGATCGTGGATGGTGGAGACCAATGCCGCGCTTCCTGGCTCGAGGGTGGCCAGCGACACCGCGTGAATGACGTCGAACCCCGGCGGGGCCCGCAATACCCCCCGATCCCACGCCCGGGTCAAGAGCGGACCGGGAAGCACCGAGTTGCGCACCGGGTAGGCCAGTCCGGCCATGGGATCTTCCTCATCGGCCCGGCGGCGTCGGGGGCGGCTGGCCAATAGCTCGACCTCGGGTATCTCCTCCGGGCTGAGCTCGCCGAGTCCCTTGAGAAGACCGCGGGCGTAGGTTCCGATCCCGCCCGGGGTGGCCCGCCGGAGCTGCTCCACCACCATCAGGACCCGGTTCGGGCTCATCGCCGGCCACCCGCCGACCCCCGCGCCGCCCAGGCGTCCCGGTACAGCCGGTCGAGTCCCTCGGCACACTTCGTCCAGCTAAAAGCGGCGGTGCGCCGGTGGCCCCGGGCGACGAGGGCGTCGATGTCCGGGCCCCCGTCGAGCACGTGGGTGAGGGCTTCG
>DASZIT010000033.1:0-97566 GCA_035948855.1 Acidimicrobiales bacterium
AAGAGCAGCGTCTGGCGGGAGCCCGGAGTCTGGTCGAGCAGCCGGCGGACGTCAGGGAGGAAACCCATATCCGCCATCCGGTCGGCCTCGTCGATGACCACGATCTCGACGGCGTCGAGGCGGATGCTGCCCCGTTCGATCAGGTCGCCGAGGCGACCCGGGCACGCCACTGCGATATCCACCCCTCGGGACAGTGACTTGAGTTGGGGTCCGTAGCCGACGCCTCCGTAGAAGGTCTCGACCCGCAGATTCCGGGAGGAACAGAGGGTGGCCAGCTCGGAGGCAACCTGGGCGCAGAGCTCGCGGGTCGGGGTCAGCACCAGCATCCGGGGATGCTTGGGGCGGGACGGCTTCCCGGTGAGGCGGGCCACCGCCCCGATCCCGAAGGCCAGGGTCTTCCCCGAGCCGGTCGGGGCCTTGCCGCACACGTCGCGGCCGGCCATGGCATCAATGACGGTGGCGGACTGGATGGGGAAGGGGGTGATGATGGATCGCGCTTTGAGCGCGGCGACGATGTCTGAGGGCACGCCGAGATCGGCGAACGAAGGTTGGGGCAGGGGCATGGAAGCGCTTTCGTGCGACAGTGGGGGACGACGGGGAGAAGACCCCGACCGTGGCCTGTCGCGAAATTGATGCGCACCAGGACTTCACTAGTGTAGTACGTGGAGCCTCGGTCCGAGCGCACAGGCGAGGATCCAGGTCGATCTGGTCGCCAAACAACCTCGGAAGTACCTTGTCAGTGGTGGAACCGATCCTGCATCTTTCGCTTCCTGTCCACGACCTCGCCGAGGCGCGACGGTTCTACGTCGAGGCGCTGGGCTGTACCCCCGGACGGGAGTACCCCGACTGGTGCGACGTCTGGTTCTACGGAATGCAGCTCACACTCCAGGAGCGTCCCGATCAACTGCTGGCCGACGAGCTGCGGGGTGTGCGCCATTTCGGGGTCACCCTCACCGGGGACGAACTCGACCGGGTCCTGGAGCAGGCGAGCAGGTACCAGGTGCGGTGGCTGGACCCGGTGACCATCGACTATGCCGGTACACCCCAAGAGCAGCGAAAAGCCAAGATCCTCGATCCGAGCGGCAACGCCATCGAGCTCAAGGCGTATGTAGACCGAGAGGCCGCCTTCGCCGCCGACCACCGCCCACCCGGCTGACGGCCATTTCCCACCGCAGGGAATCAGTCGGCCGAGGCACCGATCTGTTCACGGACGAACTCGAGTACCGCGGCGGTGCCGGTTCCGAGCTCGGTCCAGGGTTTCCAACCGAGATGGATACCGGCACGAGCGGGGTCGAGGCTGCTCCTCAACAGCTCGCCGGGACGGAGCGGTGCGTGTTCGATCGGTACCCGGACACCGGCTTGTGCACTCAGCTCGCGGAAGAGCTCGTTGACCGAGGTCTCTCGACCGGTGCCGATGTTGCAGACCAGACCCCCACCTTTGGTCGCACCCCGCACGAAGGCGTCCACCACGTCGTCCACGTAGACGAAATCCCGGGTCTGCTCCCCGTCGCCGTAGACGGTGACGGTTTGGCCCCGGAGAAGGCGCTCGGCGAAGATGGACACCACCCCGGCCTCACCGTGGGGATCCTGGCGGGGCCCGTACACATTGGCGAGGGCCAACGCCGCGAACTCCAGGTTGTGCAGCTCGCGGTAGGCGACCAGATAGTCGACCGCCGCCTTCTTCGAAAGGCCGTAGGGCGACAGCGGGCAGTGTGGGAGCGACTCCTTGATCGGCAGGTCGGCCGGGTCCGGATCCCCGTACAGGGTCCCGCCGCTGGCCGCGAACACCACCCGGCTGGCGCCGGAAGCGCGGGCTCCCTCGAGGATGCGGATGGTCCCGAGCAGGTTTACGTCGGCGTCGAAGATCGGTTGCTCCACCGACAGCCGTACATCGGCTTGGGCGGCGAGGTGGAACACCACCTCCGGATGCCGGCGGACCATCAGGTCCACCACCTCGGCGGAGCGGACATCGAGGTTGTTGACCGTCAGGCGGTGGCCGGCGGTTGCCCGAGACTCGGCCAGATTGGACAAGGAACCCGTAGACAGGTCGTCGACGACATCGACGGAATGTCCTTCGGCCAGCAGTCGATCCACCAGGGTCGAGCCGATGAAACCAGCACCTCCGGTGACCAGGGTGCGCATCCGACTAGACCTCGGCCGGCACGCGACCACCGTCGACGACGGTGCCTGACGCGGTCACGGCATCAGCACCGATGACCGAGAGCGGTTGAATCACACACCGCTGGCCGATGGTGGCGTCGGGGCCGATAATCGATCCCTCGACCGACGCGCTGGCGGCGATGCGGGCGCCGGGGAGCAGGACCGAGCCCTTGACCGACACGCCCTCTTCGATGACCGCCCCATGGCCGATGACCGACTCGTCGACGATGGCACCGCTATCCACCTGGGCGCCATGCCCGATCAGCGATCGGGTCACCGAGTCGCTCCGCACCTCCACCTCCCCGATTCGCCAGACCCCGGCACCCAGTGAGCCGTCCTCGACGGCGTCGGGTGCGGGTGGAACCGATCGCCGGCCGAGCAACAGGTCGGCATGAGCCCGAAGATAGGCGTCCGGAGTACCGGTGTCGATCCAGTACACGTCGGAGCCCTGGGCGTAGAGGGAACCGTCTTCGACGAGCTGCGGAAACGTCTCCCGCTCAATCGATACCCGACGCCCTTCGGGAATGCGAGCCAGGACCGAGGGTTCGAGCACGTAGGTTCCGGCGTTGATCAAGTTGGTCGGAATTTCGTCTCGAGGAGGCTTCTCGATGAACGCCTCGACTTTCCCGTTGGCATCGGTGGGCACCACGCCGAAGACAGACGGATCGTCCACCGGGGTAAGGCTGATCGTCGCCTCCGACCCGTGGTCCTTGTGAAAGGCGATGAGCGCGCTGATGTCGAGGTCGGTGAGGACATCACCGTTGACCACCACGAAGGTCTCATCGATGCCGACATGGTCGGCCGCGAACCGGATGGCGCCGGCAGTGTCGAGAGGAGTGGGTTCCACCGCGTAGGAGATCCGGATGCCGCCCGCCGTTCCATCCGGAAAGGCGTTGATGAAGGCGTCAGGTCGGTAGCCGAGCGAGAGGACGGCGTCGTCGATCCCGTGGTTGGCCAAGTGGGTGAGCACCCGCTCGATCATGGGATGCTCCACGATGGGAAGCATCTGTTTGGGAGTGGTCAACGTCAGGGGACGGAGCCGGGTCCCCTCGCCGCCCACCAGGACGACCGCTCTCACCTGATAGTTCCGCTAGAGCTTTTCACGGCGTAGGTGCCGCAGTCGTTGCCGTCGGGGCCGCGGTCGTTGCCGTCGGGGCCGTGGTGGCGGTAGGCGGTGCCGTGGTGGCAGTGGCCGGTGCGGTGGTCGTCGTGGTGGCTCCGGACTGGACCGCGTTGATGAGGCTGGTAATGACCGCCCCCGGAGGCTTGGGCACCGAGGCGGTGGCCGGCAAGAAGGCCATGGTGATCATCTGGCTATTGGCGAGCTTGAGCGAGTTGGGGTTCCCCTGGACGCTGGTGGACGTCTTCGACAGGTAGTTGGTCCAATTGACGACGTTGACGAACCCCTGCTTGCCGGAGTCGGGTGTGCCCTTCGGGCAGGTGGCGCCGTTGCTCATCACCTTCTTCCCCGGGTAGCCCAAGGTGGTCGAGGAGAGAGTGAGGCCCTTGTACTCGGACACGAACTTGCCCAAGGTGGCATTCCCCCCCGATTCCGAGCTGTTCTTCGGGCTGATGATCATCAGGCCGTTCCCATCCGCGGTGAGCCCGGTGGCCGAAGTGTTGGTGCTGGCCGGGAGATTCGGCTCGATGGTGCCGCAGATGTCAATGGCCAGCGCTGCATTCCAGGGAGGGGACAGATTCGTGGCCGGCGCCCCGGTCGAGTTGTTGACCTTGTGGGTCCGCTGGTACCGGCTGTACCCGACGAGTAGGAGACCGACGATGACAATGATGACCAGACTCGCGTACCAATTGATCGGCATCTGGCCGCGGTAGGTCTTTCCGCCACCAGTGGACGCAGCTCGCGCCACCCATTTTCCTGTCGAATTGCTGGGCATGATCGGATGACACCCTACAGCGTGGCGCCCTACCGGTCGGTGCGCCCCTGGCCACCCCTGGTTGCGAGCTGACCCCGCTTCCGGATCCCGGCCAGAACCGCCCGGACCCCGATCCCCAGCGCGACCAGCGGGAGCAGGGCCCGCCGCCAGCCGGACGTCGACCGCACCGCGAACCTCAGCAGCGATCGATGGTGCTCGACGATCATCCGGTAGGGATGCCGGTCGGTGGAGACCCCCTGCTGGTGGGTCACCACCGCGGCCGGGGCGTACACCACCCGCCACTCGGCTTTGCCCAGACGCCAGCACAGGTCGACATCCTCGGCGTACATGAAGTACTGCTCATCGAAGCCGCCGACCTGCTCGAACGCCGACCTCCGGACCAGAAAGCAGGCACCCGACACCCAGTCGACCGGCCATACCGTGTCGACTGCGAGGGCCAGATCCGCCTGTTGATAGGCGCGGGTGAACGGATTCTCCGGGACGAACTGCCCCAGCATCGCGTGCCCGGCGGCGTCGATCATCGAGGGGAACTGCCGGGCGGACGGGTAGCGATCGCCCTCCGGCGTCCGGATCATCGGGCCCACAACCGCGACGGTCGGGTCGGCGTTCAGCGCGGTAGCCATCTCCGTCAGCGCCCCGGGTGCGACCGACAGATCGGAATTGCACACCAGGATGTACTCGGATCCGGTAGCCGCCACCCCCCGGTTGGCGGCGGCGCCGTAGCCCAGGTTCCGGCCGGGATCGACCACGACGATCCCGGGGCACCGCTGGCGCAGTTCGGCTACCGAGCCGTCCGTCGAGCCGTTGTCGACCACCACCAGCTCGGCGGGTCCTTCCGCCTGAAGACTGGCCACTCCGCCGGCCAGGACGGACCCGGACTCATAGGTGACCACCACCACGGCCGTCCGCCCCCCGCCGCCGCCGGCGAGGTCCTTGCTCACGGGTCGAGCCGAGAGAACCGGAACTTGACCAGGGCCTTCAGCGCCCCGAAGCCGTCACGCCAGGTGATCTTCTTCCCCTCGTCGATCTCGCGTCCGGCATAGGAGATGGGCACCTCGTAGATGCGATGACCCTTCCGCAGCACCTTGGCGGTGATCTCGGGCTCGAAGTCGAACCGGTTGGACTCGATGGTGATCCCGGCGATGACCTTCCGGTCGAAGACCTTGTAACCGGTCTCCATGTCCGACAGGGTCGAGGAGTAGAGCACGTTGGTCACCAGTGACAGGATGCGGTTGCCGACCCAGTGGGACGGCAACATGTTCATCCTCTCGCCGGTGAACCGGCTGCCGTAGACGACCCGGGTCTTGCCCTTGAGGATGGGATCGAGCAGCTTGGGCCAGTCGTCGGGGTCGTATTCGAGGTCGGCATCCTGGATGAGGACCAGGTCGCCGCGGACCTCTGCCAACCCGGTCCGGATGGCCGCCCCCTTCCCCTGGTTCTTCAGGTGGTTCACCACTTTGACCGTCGAGTCCTGGATGGCGGCCAGCACCTTGTCGGTCCCGTCGGAAGAGCCGTCGTCGACCACGACGACGTCGACGGTCAGCGGGATGTCTGCGGCCCGGATCCTCCGGATCACCTCGGCCACGGTGTTGCACTCGTTGTAGACCGGGACGATGACCGACAGGGTGGCGTAGGCCGGGTGGGGATCGGCGCCGTTCCCGTCTTCGAAGGGACCGGTCGCCTCGACTTCGGTCACGGCTGTATCTCCCGTTGCCGGGGGTGGCCCCCGCTCAGTCCGGCGTCGAAATATGCCGCGGTGTGGGCCAGGCCCTCTTTGAGCCCGGTGGTCGGCTCCCACCCGAGGGCACTTCGGGCCAACGAGATGTCGGGGCGGCGGCGAGTCGGGTCGTCCAAGGGCAGAGGCAGATGGACGATGGTCGAGTCCGAGCCGGTCAGCTCGATCACCACCTGGGCCAGTTCGAGGACGGTGTATTCATCGGGATTCCCGATGTTGACCGGACCGGTCAGCTCCGCGTCGAGCAGCGCGACCAGGCCGCCGACCTCGTCGGCCACATAGCAGAGGCTCCGGGTCTGGCTCCCGTCGCCGTACACGGTCAATGGCTCGCCACCCAGGGCCTGGAACAGGAAATTGGAAACGACCCGGCCGTCGTCGGGACGGAGGCGGGGTCCATAGGTATTGAAGATCCGGGCGATGCCGACGTTGGTCCCCCGTTCCCGGTGGTGCGCCATGGTCAGCGCCTCGGCGAATCGCTTGGCCTCGTCGTAGACACTGCGGGGACCGACCGGGTTCACGTTGCCCCAGTAGGCCTCGGTCTGGGGATGGACCTCGGGATCGCCGTAGACCTCGCTGGTCGAGGCCAGCAAGAACCGGGCGCCGTGTTGCTCGGCCAGTTCGAGGCCCCGACGGGTCCCCTCGCTGCCGACCGCCAGGGTGGCCAGCGGCCGGGCCAGGTAGTCGGGCGGCGAAGCGGGGCTGGCCAGATGCAGGACGCCACTGACCGGACCCTCGACCGGGAGGGATTCGGAGACGTCGGCCTCGATGAGGGTGAACCCCTGGTGCTCGGAAAGATGGGCCACATTCTCGCGGCGCCCGGTAGAGAAATCGTCCACGCACACCACCTGGTCGCCGCGTTCGAGCAGCCGATCGCACAGGTGGGACCCGAGGAACCCGCTTCCCCCCATGACCACGTAACGACCGCTCACCGGCGCCCGATCCCGGTGTAGTCGAATCCGTACCGACGCATCTGGGCTGGGTCGAGCAGGTTGCGGGCATCGACCACCACCGGTGCCACCAGGCACTTCAACACCTGGGCGAAGTCGAGCCAGCGGAATTCGTCCCACTCGGTCAACACCACCACCGCGGTGGCCCCTTCGCAGGCGGAGTAGGCATCGGGAAACGCCCGGACCGAGTCGTCGAGGGTGGAGACGGTGCCCATGGCGTCGGTGTGGCTCAGCTCGGCCACCCGGGAGGAGAACTCCCCGTCGGGGACGGCCACGGTGGGATCGAAGGCCTGGACGGTGGCTCCCTCGGCGACCAGTCGCTTCACGATCTCGACCGCCGGGGAGTTTCTCAGGTCGTCGGTACCGGCCTTGAACGTGAGTCCCCACACCGCGATCACGGTGCCGGCCAGGTTGCCCCCGGTCGGGGTCACCGCATCGGCGGAGGTGGCGGTGGCCCGGGCAACCGCTTGTTTCACCTTGTCGACCACCCGGGTGAACTGCTCTTCGTTGGTGGCGATGGCGCCCCGCAGGAAGGAGAAGTCATAGCCCGCCTGTTCGGCGATGTGGACGAGGGCGCGGGTGTCCTTGGGCAGGCAGCTCCCCCCCCAGCCCGGACCGGGCCGGAGGAATTCGAAGCCGATCCGCTTGTCGTAGCCGAGTCCGAGGATGACGTCCCGCACATCGGCCCCCACCGCCTCACACAGTCCGGCCACCGCGTTCACGAAGCTGAGCTTGGTGGCCAGGAACGCGTTGGAGGCGTACTTGATGGTCTCGGCGGTGGCGGCGTCGGTGATGAGCAGGGCGGCGTGGGTGCCGGCGAACAGATCTCCGACCCGGGCGGCGGCCGCCTGGTCGTCGGCCCCGACCACGATGCGCTCGGGATGGAGGCTGTCGCTCACCGCGGTGCCTTCCCGTAGGAACTCCGGGTTCGACACCACGGTGATGTCCCGGCGGCCGAGCACCCGCTCGACCACCAGCGTGGATCCCACCGGAACCGTCGACTTGTTCACGATGACGGTGCCGGGTATCAGGTGGGGGCCGATCTCGGTAGCCACCGACTCCACATAGGAGAGGTCGGCGGAGCCGTCATCACCCTGGGGGGTCGGCACGCAGAGGAAGACGAACTCGGCATCGGTCACCGCCGCGGTGGCCCCCACCACGAAACGCAGCCGACCGGCGGCCTGGCCCTCCCGGATCAGCTCCTGGAGGCCCGCCTCCACGATGGGGACGTTGCCCCCGGTCAGGAGAGCGATCTTCTCGGGATCGGAATCCGCACAGGTCACCCGGTGACCGAGGTGGGCGAGGGTGGCGGCGGTCGGAATCCCGACGTAACCCATGCCGATGACGGCGATGTCGTGGCCGTGGGCATTGGGCAGCACCCGGACCGCGGCGCCGCGGTGGCCGAAGTAGGCGCCCGGACCACCGGGGTCCGAATAGTCCCGCGGCCGGTTGCCCGGCCCTCCGAACCCTCCGCTGGAACCGGTATCCCTCATGGCTTCCCCATCGTCATCGGCTCCCGTCAGTAGGGCGGTTCACCGGCTGACGCCGGCCATGTGGTCCCAACATGCTACGTACATTCCGCTCAGCCGCTTTCCGCCACCGCCGCCAGCGCCTGTACCAAACGGTTGAGCGAGGCCGTCCACTCCGGTAACAGATCCAGCCCGGACAGGCGCAGGGCGGCGTTGTCCAGCCTCGAATTGGCGGGGCGGGGGGCCGGGCGGGGCGGATCGAGATCCTGGGTGGCGATCGGCTCCACCCGCTCCGGGTCGAGGCCGGCGGCCGACAGCGTGGCCCGGGCGAATCCGAACCAGGTCGTCTCCCCCTGGTTGGTGACGTGGAAGGTCCCCGGCCGGCGGCCCAGGGCCAATCCGACGATGGCGGTGGCCAGATCGGCGGTGAAGGTGGGGGTCCCGTGTTGGTCGTCGACGAACCGGAGCGGTCCGTCGCCGCCCGCGGCGGCCAGCCGGAGCACCGTCTTGACCATGTTCGCCCCGTGGGCGCCACTCACCCAGGCGGTCCGGACCACGGTGGCGCCTCCGCCGCTGACCGCCGCCACCTCCAGCTCGCCGCCCAGCTTGCTGCGGCCGTAGACGGACTGGGGATTGGTGGCGTCCCATTCGTGATAAGGCCGGTCGAGGGTCCCATCGAAGACGTAGTCGGTGGAGACGTAGAGGAGGTGGGCGCCGACCCGGCGGGAAGCCTCGGCCACGTGCCGGGTGCCCATGGCGTTGACCGCGAAGGCGGTGTCAGGGTCCGATTCGCAGGCATCCACCGCAGTGAAGGCACCGCCGTGGATCACCACCTCGGGACGAAACGACTCGAACGCCTCCCCCACCGCCGTCCGGTTGACCACGTCGAGATTGTCGATGTCGGTGGAGAGGACCTCGATGTCGCCCGGGCCACGCTCGACCGGCAAGACCCCGCCGTCGGGCACCGATCCGGCCAGGACGTCGCGGACGTCGCGGCCCAGCTGGCCGTTGCCCCCGGTCACCAGCACCCGGAGGGGCGCGCTCACGGTCCGGGGACGGGGCCGCCCGCGCTCGGACCCATCCAGCCGCCCTCGATCACCGGGGCCCGGTCGACCAACGGCTCCCACCACGCCCGGTTGTCGGCGTACCAGGCCACGGTGGTAGCCAGGCCCTTGGCGAAGTCCACCGTCGGTTCCCACCCGAGGGCGGCCCGGATCTTGGACGAGTCGAGCAGGTAGCGGCGATCGTGGCCGGGCCGATCCGGCACGATCTCCTTGAGGGACTGGGGACGGCCGGTGGCCGCCAGCACCGCGTCGGCGATCTCCTCGATGCTGGCCTCCACACCGCTTCCGACGTTGTAGGTCTCCCCCACCTCGCCCTTCTCCAGCACCAGCTCCACCGCCCGGCAATGGTCGTCGACATGGAGCCACTCGCGGCGGTTGAGGGTCGAGGCGTAGAGCGGCAACGGCATGTCGTTCAACGCCTTGGCGGTGAACAGCGGGATGACCTTTTCGGGGAACTGATAGGGCCCGTAGTTGTTGCAGCAGTTGGTGATGGTGGCCGGGAGCCCGAAGGTCTCGGCGTAGGCCCGGACCGCGTGGTCGGCGCCCGCCTTCGACGCGTTGTACGGGGTTCGGGGCCGGTAGGCGGTGTCTTCGGTGAACACCTCGTCGGAGTCCAGTGGGAGGTCGCCGTAGACCTCACAGGTGGAGATGTGGTGGAACCGCTCCACCCCGTGCCGCCGGGCCGCCTCGGCCAAGAGCTGGGTTCCCAGCACATTGGTGCGGAAGAACCGGGCCGGGTCCAGAATCGCCAGGCTGTTGTGGGACTCGGCGGCGAAATTCACCACCACGTCGATCTCGTGCTCGGTCATCACCTCGGTCATCAGGTCGAGGTTGCCGATGTCACCGTGGACGAACGAACACTTGTCTTCGACGTCGGCGAGGTTGGGCCGGTTGCCGGCGTAGGTGAGGGCGTCGAGCGCCACCACCTGGTCGTCGGGGTGACCGCCTATCCAATAGCGCACGAAGTTGGAACCGATGAATCCGGCGGCGCCGGTGACGAGTAGTCGCATAATCGGGGCAGCCTACTCTCGGGTTCGCTCCCGCCCGGGAGAATCCCGGGCTCAACCGGCGGGTCGGAGATGC
The DNA here is from genome assembly GCA_035948855.1 of Acidimicrobiales bacterium. Classification (GTDB taxonomy): domain Bacteria; phylum Actinomycetota; class Acidimicrobiia; order Acidimicrobiales; family RAAP-2; genus DASZIT01. The sequence goes on from DASZIT010000033.1 coordinate 10,354, forward strand.
ACCACGTCACCTGCCACCACGGTTTCCGATCCGCCGTCGGTAGCCACCACCAAGTGGCCCTCATCGGTCAGACCGGTGGCGGTCCCCTCGATGATGCTCCCCGGCAGCTCGACCCGAACCCGGCTGCCGATGGTCACGCATTGCCGCCGGAGATCGGCAGCCAGTCCGGCCCGGCCTTCCGGAGTCCCCAACATGGTCAGCCGGGGACCCAGGTACTGGAGGAGGCGGTCGAGCAGGGCCGACCGGTCCACCGGACAGTCCACCTCCTGTTGGAGCGAGGTCGCCTGACCGACCAGGCCCTCGGGAAGGTCGTCATCGGAGAGCGGCCAGCCCACGTTGATGCCGATCCCGACCACGATCGGGGGATGTCCGTGCTCGGGCGGGGCGGCCATATCGGCCTCCGCCAGCACCCCGGCCAGCTTGCGGCCGTCCGCGGCCAGGAGGTCGTTGGGCCATTTGATACCCGGGGACAGCCCGGTCTCGGCGCCGATGGCGTCAGCGGCCGCCAACGCCACCGCCGCGGAGGCCAGGTGCCGGGCCTCGGCCTGAAGGTCGAGTCGCAGCAACACCGACACCAGCAGATTGGACCCTGGGGGCGCCTCCCAGCTCCGCCCGAGCCGACCCCGACCGGCCGTCTGATGATCGGCCACCGCCACCACCCCGTGGGGGGCGCCGGTCCGGGCCTCCTCCAGGAGGTAGCGGTTGGTCGAATCGATCGAATCGAACCACCGGATGTCACTGAAGCCGGGTACCGACCGGCTATGGCTCGAGCTGGAGTCCCCCACCTCCCCCACCTTAGGATTGCGAGCCTGACGTGGCACGTAACCTCTGTGCCGTGCCAGTGTTGTAGCGCCCGTCCTCGGTCATCGGACCGCCGACCCTCATCGATTCGAAAGGCTGAGCGTGCTCAAGAAGGTTCTCATCGCCAACCGGGGGGAGATCGCCGTCAGGGTCATCCGGACCTGTCGGGAGCTGGGCGTGGCCACGGTGGCCGTCTACTCCGAGCTCGACCGGGACGCTCTCCATGTCCGGTACGCCGATGAGGCCTACGCGCTGGGCGGCCAGACCGCCGCCGAGAGCTACCTCAACACCGGGGCGATCCTGGATGCCATCGAGAAGAGCGGTGCCGACGCGGTGCACCCGGGATACGGGTTCTTCTCGGAGAACACCGACTTCGCCCGGGCCATCACCGAGCGGGGCGTGACCTTCATCGGTCCCCCGCCCGAGGCCATCGAAGTCATGGGGGACAAGATCAGCTCTCGCCATGCCGCCGAGCGGGCCGGGGTCTCGGGGGTCCCTGGGCGCTCCGAGGTCCTGACCTCGCCCGACGAGGTAACCGCCTTCGGCAACGAGTTCGGCTGGCCGGTCGCCATCAAGGCCGCCTTCGGTGGCGGTGGCCGGGGCATGAAGGTGGTGCAGGGCCCCGAGGAGGCGGCCGCGGCATTGGAGTCGGCCATGCGCGAGGCGCTCTCCTACTTCGGGCGGGACGAGTGTTACGTCGAGCGCTACCTGGCCTGGCCCCGCCACGTCGAGATGCAGATCATCGCCGACACCCACGGCAACACCGTGTGGCTGGGCGAACGGGACTGCTCCGCCCAGCGCCGTCATCAGAAGCTGGTGGAGGAGAGCCCCGCCCCCGACTTCCCCGATCACGTCCGCCAGGCGATGGGCGAGGCCTCGGTGAAGGTGGCCCAGGCCTGCGGCTACGTCAACGCCGGCACCGTCGAGTTCCTCTACCAGGACGGCGAGTTCTTCTTTCTGGAGATGAACACCCGCCTGCAGGTCGAGCACCCGGTCACCGAGCTGGTCACGGGCCTCGACCTGGTCGAGTGGCAGTTGCGGGTGGCCTCGGGCGAGCCCCTTGGGTTCGGCCAGGGCGACGTCCGGAGGGACGGGCACGCCTTCGAAGTGCGGATCAATGCCGAGAACCCGGCCGGCGGCGCCTTCACCCCCTCCCCGGGAACCATCACCCGGTTCGTGACTCCGGGGGGCCCCGGGGTCCGTCTCGATGCCGGCTACGCCGCCGGCGACACGGTAAGCCAGTTCTACGACAACCTGATCGCCAAGCTGGTGGTGTGGGGCCATGACCGGGAGTCGGCCCGGAAGCGGATGCTCCGGGCCATCGAGGAGACGGTCATCGAGGGGGTGGCCACCACCCTCCCCGCCGATGTGGCCATCCTCTCCCATCCCGACTTCGCCAACGCCACCCACTCCACCAACTGGGTGGAGCAGTCGTTGGACCTCAGCGGGGTCACCGCCGAGGCACCGGTCCCGGTGGTGGAGCCGGCCGAAGGGGACGAGTCGGTGGCCAAGGTGCTGCGGGAGGTGACCGCCGAGGTGGACGGTCGGCGCTACCAGGTGAAGCTGTGGGTGCCCGATCTCGGCGAGACCATGGTCGCCGCTGCAGGCAGCGCCCGCTCCCATCCCGGAATCCGACGCCCGAAGGCGGCCTCGTCGGGATCCGGTTCGGGCACCGTGGTGGTTCCCATGCAGGGCACCATCGTCAAGGTGCTGGTCGAGCCGGGGGACGCCGTCGAGGTCGGCCAGACCATCTGCGTGCTCGAAGCCATGAAGATGGAGAACAACGTCAACGCCGAAAAGGGTGGGACGGTGAAAGAGGTCAAGGTGGTGGCGGGCGAGTCGGTCGGGCCCGGCGACGTCGTCGCCATCATCGAATAGCCGTCCTTCGCTTATTGCGTATCGCTCATCGACTCATCGAGGACCCGGTCGGAAGGCACGGATGACAGATCTGAAGGAAAGCTCCCGGGCGGCCATCGACGACAGGCTGGGCGGCCTGGTGAGCCTCAGCCACACCATCCACGAGCACCCGGAGACGGCGTTCGAGGAGGAGCGGGCGGCGGCCTGGACCTCCAAGGTGCTCGCCGACGCCGGCTTCTCGGTTACGGAGGGGGTGGCCGGGCTCCCGACCGCCTTCGATGCCCGGTTCGGGTCGGGACCGATGGTGGTGGCGGTGTGCGCCGAGTACGACGCGCTCCCGGGCATCGGCCACGCCTGCGGGCACAACATCATCGCGGCGTCGGCCGTCGGGGCCGGGTTGGGGTTGGCGGCGGCAGCCGAAGAGGCCGGCATCACCGTCCGGGTGTTGGGCACCCCGGCCGAGGAGGGCGGTGGCGGCAAGGTGGTGATGCTGGACGAGGGCGTCTTCGACGGCGTCCACGCCGCCATGATGGTGCACCCGTGGCCAACCGACCGGCTGGAGGCCACCTGCCTGGCGGTGGCCCACTTCGACGTGACCTTCACCGGGAGGGCCGCCCACGCCTCAGCGGCCCCGTGGGAGGGGATCAACGCCGGGGACGCCATGGTGACCGCCCAGGTGGCGCTCGGCCTGCTGCGCCAACAGCTGCGTCCCGGCGACCAGGTGCACGGCGTGGTCACCGAGGGTGGCTCGGCGGCCAACATCATCCCGGCCAGCGTCACCGGCCGGTTCATGTGCCGGTCGACCACCCTGGAGGGATTGGAGAAGCTCGAGCCCCGGGTCCGGGCCTGCTTCGAAGCCGGAGCGCTGGCCTCGGGCTCGACAGTGAGCTACGAGCGGCTGGCTCCTGACTACTCGCACATGGAGAGTGACCTCGGGCTGTTGGGCCTGTACCGGGCCAACGCCGAACAGCTGGGGCGGTCCTTCGAGCTCGACGACGATGATGCGCCGCGGCCGACGCTGTCGACGGACATGGCCAACGTGTCCCTGGCGGTGCCCACCATCCACCCGCTGATCGGCATCGACGCCGGGGGCTCGGTCAACCACCAACCCGAGTTCGCCGCCGCCTGCATCACCGCGTCGGCCGACGCCGCGCTCCGCGACGGGGCGTTGGCCATGGCCTGGACGGTGATCGACGCGGCCCGCCCTGGCCCGTTGCGGGATCGGTTACTCGCCGGCTGAGCTCCGGCTGGCAGCCGGTGGGTGACTGCGAAAAGGTCAGGTCTGCAGCTCGGGCAGGATGGCGGCCAGCTCGCGCCATTCGGCGAGCGGGTAACGGTCCCGGCTCCCGGTGAGGACCTGGATGCAGACGTGATCGGCCCCGGCGTCCAGGTGCTCGCGGACCCTTCCGGCGATGGCCTCGATCCCGCCCCAGGCGATATGCCCGTCGATGAGGCGGTCACTGCCGCCGTCGGCCAGATCAACCTCGGTGAACCCGAAGCGAAGCATGTTGTTGGTGTAGTTGGGGAGCTGCAGATAGAGGGCCAGCATGGTCCGGGCCACGGCCCGGGCGGCGGTGGGGTCGGACTCCAGCACCACCATCTGCTCGGGCGCCAACAACGGGCCTTCGCCGAGGACCGTCCGGGCCCAGCGGGTGTGCTCCGGGGTGGTCAGGTAGGGGTGGGCGCCGGCCGACCGGTCACGGGCCAGCTCCAGCATCTTCGGGCCCAGCGCGGCGAGCGCCCGTTCCTCCTTGCCGACGGGTGTCTTGGCGGCATCGAGCTCGTCGAGGTAGTGCACCATTACCGAGCGGGGCCGCTCGTAGGGTCGACCGGTGGCTTCGACCGACATGGCGTGGCTGACCCCGAGGCCGAGTAGGAAGCGGTCAGGGTGGGCGGCAGAGATCCGGGCGTGCTCGGCGGCCACCTCGGTGGCGTCGTGCATCCAGACGTTCAGGATTCCGGTGGCCACCGGCAACGTGCGGGTACCATCGAGGACACGGGCCACCACACCGAAGATGTCCCCTCCGGCGCCTCCGGGAATCCACAGGGCGCCGAATCCCAGGCCTTCGAGCTCGGCGGCGGTCTCCCCGGCGTCTCCGGCTTTCTTCGACCGGAACTCGCCGCTCCAGATCCCAACTTTGCCCAGTTCCATGGGGCTTCCTCCGTTCATCCCCTCAGGCCAACGATATGGGCTACGGCTTTCAGGTCAGCCGGGCGGCCGGCGGTGACCCCCGACGACGATGCCCGGCCGTCAGTCCTTGCCGATCATGACCTCGGTTGCCTTGATGACGGCGGTGACGGCGTCGCCCTCACTGATCTCGAGGGCCGTGGCCGAGTCCTTGGTGATCGCCGAGACGACCTCTTGGCCTCCGGCGAGGCGGATGACGACGGTGGACATGATCGCGCCATGCTCGACTCGAATCACGGTGCCCTCGAGTTGGTTTCTTGCACTGAGTCTCATGATGGCGACGCTATCCGAACCGGGTCCACAAGGTCGCGGGTCGTACAATCACGGGGTGTATGCAACCCGAGTAACTCGTCATATCGCCGCCTCGAGGGCGGCTGTCTACGGCGCGCTCCCCGTTGGGCGTTCGGTGGCGAAGTGGAGGGCGCCGACGGGGATGACCTGCGAGGTGCGCGAGTTCGACGGGCGGGAAGGTGGGACCTTCCGGTGTGGTCGTGAAATCGAGACGGGGGGTCGGTAGATGACCATTGGCATCGTTGGACGTGGCCAGGGACATGAGCGGTATAGCGCCCGAGGGAGCCTGATGCTGTTCAAGGCGCTGGCATCGCAGGACGATGGCGACTTCTCGCTGATGGAACGGACGCTCCCACCCAAAGGTCGCAAACCACCCCCGCATCGCCACACCAATTGCTCAGAGGCCTACTTCGTGCTCGACGGACAGGTGACAGTCACGGTGGAAGACGATGAACTGATCGTGGGTCCTGAGGGGTTCGTGTTGATACCTCGGGGCACGGCCCATATGTTCGGCAATGCCGGCGACCGCGAGGCGCGGCTCCTGGTGATCCACGCGCCCGCGATGGATGCCTATTTTGCCGGACTCCACGATTTGTGGAACCGTGACCAACCCCCGTCGCCCGACGAAGAGCGAGCGCTCATGGTGCGGTTCGGCATGGAGACGGCATAGCCGGGCTGGCCGGTGCCATGTGTTTCACAGGTGGAGATGTTGTCCCGGAGGTCGGTCGGCGACCCAGCGGTCTCGGAGTATCCGTCAATCAAATGGCTACGACGGAGTCCCGTATAGCAGAGAACCCGCCTCAACAGCCGAGAGAACCATTCGGACGACGTCATTCACTTGATCGGGAGGGGCATTTAGGACGTGGCGAGGCTCGATGTCGGCAGAGACAAACTCCTGATGCATGTGCCGGGTCGCCGCCTCGTCGGCGAATGCGTGATTCGGGCGGGTGGCAACTCGTTCGACACATACGTCAACCGGGGGCAGCAATATGACGTAGTGCAGCTCCTCGAGGCCGCTGGCCGAGGCGAACGTGCGAAGAAACCATGGGCCTACGATCCCGTCGTAGACGGTGAAGTAGCCACCCGATGCGTACTGGCCCGCCGCGGATGCCGCCGCCCGGGTGACTACTTGGTTCTGCTCGTGTGCCTCCGGTAGCCAAGGGGCAATCGAGCCAGTGGCCAGGAAGCCGAAAAAGGAGTCGCCGGCGACGAAGACGCTGCGCGGAGATGCTTCGGCGATGGCCTTCGAAACCGTGGACTTTCCCGCGCCCGGCGGGCCGGTAATCAGTAGGAGCGAACCCATGCTCCACATTGTGGCTCATCGCCTTCGGATCCAAAGCAGAGCCTGTCACGTTGCCGAGGACAACTACGGAATGTCGCCAGCACGCCTACCCGCGGGACTGGATAGTGGCTAGCGTCAATGTCTGGGATCGCCGACCAAACGGCTCGGTGCTCCTTTGGGGAGCAGCAGCAATGGGCCACCGCGACGAACGTGGGCGGGATGTCAGAGCTAGAGCGGCAGTCCTTCTCCTGAGTGTGGCCATGGTTGCCATGACCCTTCTCACACCATCGGCGACCGCCGGAGCCGATTCGGCTCCGGCAACCCCGGCTGGGGGCGGATCCCTGCCACCAGTGGTGGGGATCGCGGGGACTCCCGACGGCGGTGGGTACTGGTGGGCTGACATCTTCGGAGACGTATTCCCAAGCGGCAACGCCGGCTGGTTCGGGTCGTTGACGGGTCTGCCCCTCAATTCCCACATCGCCAACCTTGTCTCCACTCCTGACGGGAGGGGCTACTGGCTCGTCGGCGGAGACGGAGGGGTCTTTGCCTTTGGAGAGGCCGGCTTCTACGGATCCATGGGTGGCCAACGCCTGAATGCTCCCGTGGTCGATCTTGCCCCCACCAAAGACGGGAAGGGGTATTGGCTGGTGGCCTCGGACGGTGGAATCTTCGCCTTTGGGGACGCGACATTCCGTGGTTCGATGGGAGCGGCACACCTGAACAAGCCGATTGTCGGTATTGGCTCTGACTTTGCGACCGGGGGTTACTGGGAGGTGGCGTCCGACGGGGGCGTGTTCGCCTTTGCAGCACCGTTCTTTGGGTCAACCGGTTCACTGTCTCTCGCCCAACCCGTCAACGGCATGGCCGTAACTTCTGGCAGCCGGGGCTACTGGTTCGTAGCCTCAGATGGCGGTGTCTTTGCCTTCGGGGATGCCGGTTTCCAGGGGTCACTGGTGGGTCAGCCCTCGAATGCACCGGTTGTCGGCATCGCTACGGACTTCGCCACCGGCGGTTACTGGCTGGTTGGCGCCGACGGTGCCGTCCGCGGGTTCGATGCGCCGACGGGACGCCCTCTCCCGGTGACGGTGACCTCGGTCACCGCCACCACCACCCCGTACGATCCCACCCGGGCTTCGGCCGGCTATCCGGCTGAGCAAGTCAATTTCATTGTCGGTGGCTCTCCCACTGGCAGCATGACTTGCCCAATTGAAATAATTCACAACGGGGCGGTGGTCGGAAGTACCGTCGCCGGAATCGGACTCCCGGCCGGCAGCCCTTCCTCGGTTCAAGAGTCCGTCACTGTCAATGTCTCCGGCGACAACTTCAATGGCAATCCGTCGAATGCCCAGGTGGCCTGCTACACGCCATGAGGGCGGGACCAATCGCGTCCGCTGATCCCTGAGGGTCGCCAGGCTCCCATCTCAGCTCCCGGAGACGGTGACGGGCACCGGCTCGTAGGTGGTCCGGAAGCTACGGGAGTATGCACAACGGGCTACCACCGCGTACCGGCCGGGGCTGGTAGCCGGTGGCACGGTCAATTTGACCTGCCACTGCGCGGCACCACCAGCCGATCCGACGACTTCACCGATCCCGGTCAATGCACTGGGCTGTGCTGCCGACCAGAGATAGACATCGGGATTGGATATTGCGTCACAGCCGCCGCCAAGCGAGGATACCGTCAGCGTGGCGCCGGCTGGCACGGTGGTACTTGGGTCGACCTGAAGGTGGTACGGCGTCGCCACGTTGACGGCTACGGACGAATAGGTGAAGTCAGGGGTTCCGATTGTCGGGTCTTCGCAAATGGCCCCGAGGGTCGCCGCTCCGATCGTCACGGCGGGGAGCACGGTGTGGATCGTCCACTCACGGTCAGATCCAGCGTTTGCCTGTCCGAGTGGTTCGCCAAAGTCATAGGTGACCTGCGGCCCGCCATTCGGGTCTTGGGTGAGCGCGACGCTGCCGATGTGCCCAGGGGCACAATTGCCCCCCGACACCGTGATCGGTCCACCCACCGTCAGATTGGTCGAACTGACAGTCAAACCGCCGGGACGGGAAGACGCAGTGGCGGTGGTCCGTGTTGGGGGTGTACCAAACGAGCCGTTGGGCTTTGCGCCATCGTGAGATGCGGCACATGCGGTAGCGGACAGACAGACAACCAACGCGAACGGGGCGAATCGTGCGGGAATCAGGATCGACCGCACCGGATCACTTGCCTATCCCGCGAAGATTGCAGCATGAGACCACGATGTTGGATGAACCAACGTGCCCGTCTACGTACCGGGCCGGTACTCGCCGAACACCCCCCGGAGAACGTCGGATACCTCTCCCAGCGTCGCCATCCGACCCAGGGCCTCCTTCATCGGCACTAGCAAGTTCTGGGTCCCCCGGGCCGCCGCCTCCACATCCGCCAGGGAAGCGTCCACCGCGGACTGGTCGCGCTCGGCTCGTATTCTCTTGACCGATTCCACCTGCGTACGCTGCAGCTCCTCGTCGATGGGGAACACCTCGGCGGGGTCGTTGGTTTCATCGACGAACTTGTTCACCCCGATGACGATCTTCTCGTCGTCGTCGATGGCCTTGGCAAACGCATAGGCCGCCTGTTCGATCTCGCCTTGCATGTAGTGCGCCTCGATGGCATCGACGGCGCCACCCATGGCGTCGATCCGCTCGAGATATTCCCAGGCGCCCTTCTCAACTTCGTCGGTCAGCGACTCGACGAACCACGATCCGGCCAATGGGTCGACGGTGTCAGCGATGCCTGACTCGTAACCCACGATCTGCTGGGTCCGCAGCGCGATCTTGGCCGCCTTTTGGGTGGGCAAACCGAGCGCTTCGTCGAAGCCGTTGGTATGGAGGCTCTGGGTACCCCCGAGGGCGGCGGCCAATGCCTGGACGGTCACCCGGACGATGTTGTTCTCCGGTTGTTGGGCGGTGAGGGTCGAGCCCCCCGTCTGGGTGTGGAAGCGGAGCAGTTTGGACTTCTCGTCCTTGGCCTTGAACCGCTCCGTCATGATCTTTGCCCACATCCGGCGCGCGGCCCGGTACTTCGCCACCTCTTCGAACAGATTGTTGTGGGCGTTCCAGAAGAAGCTGAGCCGGGGGGCAAAGGCGTCGATGTCCAACCCCGCGGCCAGCGCCGCGTCGACGTAGGCGATCCCGTTGGCGATGGTGAAGGCGATCTCCTGTACCGCCGTCGATCCGGCTTCGCGGATGTGGTAGCCGGAAATGGAGATGGTGTTCCAGGCCGGTAGGTGCTCGGCGCAGTACGAGAAGGTGTCGGTTACCAGCCGCATCGACGGGCGCGGCGGGTAGATGTAGGTCCCCCGGGCTACGTACTCCTTCAAGATGTCATTCTGAATGGTGCCGCCGAGCAACTTCGGATCGACCCCGTTCTCCTCGGCCACCAATTGGTAGAAGAGCAGCAAGATGGCGGCGGTGGAGTTGATGGTCATCGAGGTGGTGACCTCGTCGAGTGGGAGGTCGGCCAGCAGCAGCCTCATGTCGGCCAGGGAGTCGATGGCCACTCCCACCTTCCCAACTTCACCCTCCGAGCGGGGATGATCCGAATCGAGGCCCATCTGGGTCGGGAGGTCGAAGGCACACGACAGCCCGGTCTGGCCGGCACCGAGGAGGAACTTGAACCGTTGGTTGGTCGAGGTGGCATCACCGAAACCGGCGTACTGCCGCATGGTCCAGAGGCGCCCCCGGTACATGTCGGGGCGGATCCCCCGGGTGTATGGGTAACTGCCCGGTTCGCCCAGCTGTTGATCGGGGTCCCAGCCGTCAAGATCGGCCGGGCGGTAGACGGGTCGGACCTCGATCCCCGAGTCGGTACGCCGCTCGCTGCCCTTGGCGGGAGCGGAGGACGTACTGGAAGGCGGGATCTTCGGTGCCATGGGCAACAGGTTACGGTTTCCTGAACCCCGGGTTCACACCGGCGCGCTTAGGGCCGCCGATAAGTGAAGAGTTCGAGCCAGGGCCGGTTCACCGAAATGGCGCCTCTGGACGTCTCCCATTGGGCTGCCGGCCGCACTTTGTGCGGCCGGCAGTCGGACTCAGCGGTAGTCCTGAGTTGCCGAGCTCCGGTCCTTAGGACGCGGTGGCGGGGACCGCCACGTGGGGCATGCACAGCTCGTCGTATTCGGCGATCACGATCTCGCCGGCATTGGGGCCGCAGGTCGGGCACTCAGGGTCGCGGTGCACGTTGAACGTCCGGAAGCTCTGCTCGAGGGCGTCGTAGGCCAGCAGCCTTCCCTGGAGGGTCTCACCCAGGTCGAGGAGGATCTTGATCGCCTCCACCGCCTGGATCGAGCCGACGATTCCGGGCAGTACACCCAGCACACCGGCTTCCGAGCAACTCGGAGCCAGCTCGGCCGGAGGCGGCTCGGGGATCATGCATCGGTAGCACGGCCCCACCCACGGGTTGAAGACGGTGATCTGACCCTCGAACCGGAAGATCGATCCGTGGACCACCGGGATGTTCTTTATCAGGGAGGCGTCGTTGACGAGGTAACGGGTCGGGAAGTTGTCGGTCCCGTCCACGATCACGTCGTACCCGTCGATGATGTCGAGGATGTTGTCCGCCCCGAGCCGGACGTCGTAGGTGACCACGTTCACGTCCGGGTTCATCAACGTCAGGGTCTTCTTGGCCGAATCCACCTTTCGCTCGCCGATGCGATCGGTGTTGTGGAGAATCTGGCGTTGCAGGTTGGAGGCGTCGACCACGTCCATGTCGATGATGCCGATGGTTCCCACCCCGGCGGCAGCCAGGTAGATGGCCGCCGGCGAACCGAGACCGCCGGCCCCGAGCAGCAGGACCTTCGAGTCGAGGAGCTTGAGCTGGCCGGTCTCCCCGATCTCGGGCAGGAGTAGATGGCGCTGGTAGCGGTTCCGCTGCTCAGAGGACAGCGATTGGGGTGTCGACCACTCCCGCCCCTCGTCCTTCCAACGGTTGAAACCGCCGATGACCGACGACACATCGGTGTAGCCGAGCTCCTGGAGGGTCTTGGCCGCAAATGCCGAGCGGGTGCCGCCGGCGCAGTACACCACCAGGTGCGACGATTTGTCGGGGATCCGCCCCTCGACCGAGGTCTCGAGGGTGCCCCGGGGGATATGGACCGCCCCTGGAAGTGCCCCCTGCTCGTACTCATCGGGCTCGCGGACGTCGAGGACCACGGCCTTGTCCGCCGACAACTCCTGCTCGGCCTGGGCTGGGTCGATCTCCCGCACCGCCGCCTTGGCCTCGGCCAACATCTCTCTGAAGGTGGGCACAACTATCACTATCCTCGTTCGGCGGAGCTGCCCGGTCGTGACCGGTCCTCCGTGCCTTCAACTGCGATCTAATACGTATATAAACCCTACCAGCGGGGTCAACATTCCCTCCTGGAGGGTCCCGGCCGGCGGCGAGCCCATATCCCCAGGCCGACCGCCCCAATCCGGACGTCGAGGCGCGGCTCGCCGGTCCATGATGTCGAGATGGAACTGAGCGAGGCGGTCCAGGCCCGCAGGATGACCAGGAACTTCTCCGGGCGGGAGCTGCCACCCGGTTTGTTGGATTCGATGCTGTCCGACACCCTGCGAGCCCCTTCGGCCGGGAACACCCAGGGCCGGGAGTTCGTGGTCCTGGAGGGCCCGACCCAGACGACACGGTACTGGGAGGCCACCACCGACCAGGCGTGGCGGGCCACATCCCGGCGATTCGCCGGGATGTCCCGAGCCCCGGTGGTCGTCTTGCCCTTCGTGGATCCCGAGGCCTACGGGGCCCGGTATCTCGAGCCCGACAAGACCCGGAAGGACGGTGCCGAGATCGAATGGGTGGTCCCCTTCTGGTTTGTGGACGCCGCCTACTCGGTGATGACCCTGCTGCTCCGGGCGACCAGCGAGGGAATCGGCGGCGCCTTCCTCGGCAATTTCCGAGGTGAGCTCCCCCTCCGCACCGCCCTGGGTGTGCCCGACCGCTACCGATGGCTCGGGGCCGTCCTCCTCGGCGAGGCCGCCGAGCCCGACCCGCCGTCTTCGTCCCTCTCCCGACCGAAGCGACCGTTCGCCGACGTCGTCCATCGGGGTCGTTGGTAGCCACCGGAGGCCGCGGGCTCCTCGGCCCGGTCGGGCAGAGGTAACTGGCCAGGTGCCGGGCAAGGACGAACCGCCACCCTGTGGAGGTCCATCCAATGCGCCCTTCACGCCTGCACCCTGGAGGTACCCAATGACCACATCCACCGCCGCGCTCTCGCCGATCGGTGGCGAATCACCGATCGATGCGAAGTCGAGTCCCCCATTTCGATCGCCGGGCGGATCCTCCGACATCCTCCGGATTGTCCGGTGGGAGGACCCGATCGCCGACCCCCACGGCGTCCATCCGTGCTCGCGCTACGTCGAGCTCTACTGGCTCGGAATTCTCGGACCATCGACAACTTGGCTTCTCCGCCGGCTCTCCTACGGGCTCGAGGTCCACGTCGACGGGTTCGATCTGCACCTGGCCGAGACAGCCCGGTCACTGGGACTCGGTGACCGCATGGGAAAGAACTCTCCGTTCCGGCGCGCCTTGCACCGGCTCTCCACCTTCGAGCTGGCCCGGTCCCACGGGACCGCGGGCATGGCTGTCCGCACCCGCATCCCGCCATTGCCGCTTCGGCACCTCAACCGATTGCCCGAATCGCTGCAACAGAGCCACCGGGGTTGGCTGGCCGAGCAACGCCTCCCCGAACCCGAGCAAATGCGGCGGCGGGCCGGTCGATTGGCCGCGGGTCTGGCTGCCTCCGGATGTGGCCGGGAGGAAATCGAGCGGCGGCTGGGTGGTTGGCAGTTCCACCCGGCCGTGGCGTTTCAAGCCGCCAAGGATGCAGTGGCTCCGGCGATTACACCCGTCGGCTGATCGGTCTCATCGGATCGAAGCGTTCGAACTCGCAGGCGGCAGCTAACTCCATGTACCAAAGGGGTAGCGTTATGAGTGTGGAGATCCAGGTCTGGACACTGATCGGCGTCGTGATCGCCGGCGGCGGCATCGCCACTGCCTTGATTCTTCACGCGATGGGTTTCCTCGGTGACCGGATCGATTCACTCGGTGAACGGATCGATGGGATCGACCACCGGATCGATGCGCTCGACCACCGGATCGATGCGCTCGACACCAAGCTCGACACCAAGATCGATGCGCTCAGCAACCGGATGGACATCAAGTTCGATCTTCAGTCGTCTCGGATGGATTCCCTGGTGGCCGAGCTGGGGCACGTGAACCTGACGCTCGGCGAGCTGGTCGGCAAGGCCCATACCCACGATCGGGTGGCGTAGGCGACCCGGCCTGGCTACCTCACCGCTCGATCCTCCGCCGAATGGCCGGGCCGGCGGCCGGTGTGTGAAACTCACCGGCGAACGCAGCGCCTCGACATCTGGCTGTCGGCCGCTCGGTCTGGGGGAGGAACATGCGAGCGGCAGTGACCCGAGGCGGTCGGCTCGAGGTTGTGGATGTGGAAGACCCGGAACCGGGGTCCGGCCACGTGCTGGTCCGCCCGTTGTCCACCGGGATCTGCGGGTCGGATCTCCACGCGTTGGCGGACTTCGCCAACTTCACCGGCCTGATGGAACGGGTCGGGGCTCCGTCGCTGGACGCCAATGCCGACACCGTCTTCGGCCACGAGTTCTGTGCCGAGATCCTCGAGCACGGTCCGGACACCGCCGGGACCCTCCCGACCGGCACCCGGGTCTGCTCGGTGCCGATCATCATCGGCCCGGGAGGGGTCGAGCAGATCGGCTATTCGAACCGGTACCCCGGTGCGCTGGCGCAACGGATGGTGCTCCAGGAAGCTCTTCTGCTGCCGGTGCCCGACTCGCTGGAGACGAACATTGCCGCCCTGACCGAGCCGTTGGCCGTCGGGGAGCACGCGGTGGGGCTGGCCGATCTGGAACCCGGACAACCCTGCCTGGTGATCGGGTGTGGCCCGGTGGGTTTAGCCGTCATCGCCGCCCTCAAAGGACGCAATCACGGTCCGGTCCTGGCGGCTGACTTCTCCCCGGGCCGACGGCGACTGGCCGAGGCCTTTGGTGCCGATGAGGTGATCGACCCGGAGGTGGCGTCGCCCCATGACCGCTGGGCCTCGTTCGGGGTCCCGATGACGATCATGGAACGGGCCGGCGCAGTCATGCTGGGCGCGGAGCTGAAGGACCCGGTGATCTTCGAGGCCGTCGGGGTGCCGGGGATGTTGCAGGCCATCATCGAAGCCGCCCCGCCGCGCAGCCGGATCGTGGTGGTCGGGGTGTGCATGCACCCCGACTCCATCGAGCCGTTCTTTGCCGTGACCAAGGAGATCGAGTTCCGCTTCTCCTTCGGCTACACCCCGGCTGAGTACGCGGCCACGCTGGATCGCCTGGCCAATGGAGTGCCGGGTGCCGAGACGTTGGTCACCGACGCCTTCGGACTGGACGGCGCCCCGGGGGCGTTCGAAACCCTGCGCACGCCCGGCGAGCACGGGAAGATCCTCATCACTCCGCAGAACTAGAAGCTAGAGAGGGACACGGGACCAATGACAACGTTGAATGCCGGAGAGCACCTAAAATTCGGGATCTTCCTGGCTCCGTTCCATCCGGTGGGACAGAACCCCACGTTGGCACTCGAACGGGACATGCAGTTGATCGAGCATCTCGACCGGCTCGGGTTTGACGAGGCCTGGTTCGGCGAGCACCACTCGGCCGGTTACGAGATCATCGCCTCTCCGGAAGTGTTCATTGCCGCCGTCGCGCAGAGAACCCGGCACATCCGGCTGGGTACCGGGGTCTCCTCCCTGCCCTACCACCACCCCTTCATGCTCGCCGACCGGCTGGTCCTGCTCGACCACCTCACCCGCGGGCGCCTGATGATCGGGGTTGGTCCGGGTGCCCTTCCGTCCGACGCCTTCATGATGGGCATCGAGGTAGCGAAGCAGCGGGACATGATGGAAGAGGCTCTCGAGGCCATCCTTTTGCTCCTGGCCGGGGAGGAGCCGGTCGACTACGAGACCGACTGGTTCAAACTGGTCGGAGCCCGGCTGCAGATGCGGCCGTATCAACGCCCGTTCCCCGAAGTCGCGGTGGCGGCGCAGATCTCGCCGGCGGGTCCCCGGGCCGCTGGGCGCTTCGGCTGCAGCCTCCTTTCCATTGGCGCCACCTCCGCCGGCGGGTTCGACGCCCTCGGCCTCCATTGGGACGTAATGGAAGAGCGTTCGGCCGAGTTCGGGACCACCGTGGACCGGAGCAAATGGCGGCTGGTGGGGCCCGTCCACATCGCCGACACCAAGGAGCAAGCCATCGCCGACTGCGAGTTCGGTCTGGCCCAGTGGGTCGACTACTTCCAGCGGGTCGCGGCCTTGCCCCTGGCTCCCGACACCGCCGACCACTCATCGCTCGTCGATGCGCTCAACGCCTCGGGATTCGCGGTGATCGGCACCCCCGACGACGCCATCGAGCAGATCGGCCGGTTGCGTGAACAGTCCGGGGGATTCGGCACTTTCCTGGCCATGGGTCACGAGTGGGCCGACACCGACGCCACCCTGCACTCCTACGAGTTGCTCTCGCGCTATGTGGCGCCCCAATTCCAGGGGTCGGCGAGCTCGTTGACCGCCAGTCGAGACTGGGCGGCCGAGAATCGCCCCTCATTCATCGGTGCCGCCGGCACCGCCATCATGTCGGCCATCCAGAAGCACGCCGATGAAAAAGAATCCAAGTCGACGAAGGTCTGAGCCCATGAGCGAGATCACCCATCACCAGATACCCACCAACGGGATCGAACTGCACATCGCCGAGAGCGGGCCGGCCTCCGGCCCGCCCGTCGTCCTCTGCCACGGCTTCCCCGAACTCTGGTACTCGTGGCGCCATCAGTTCGACGCCTTGGCCGGTGCCGGTTTCCGGGTGTTGGCCCCCGATCTGCGGGGCTACGGCGGGAGCAGCCATCCCCAGGGTGACATTGCCGAGTACGGCGCTGACCGGATCGGAGCCGACCTCTGTGGCCTGTTGGACCACTTCGGTTACGACCAGGCCGCTTTCTCCGGGCACGACTGGGGAGCCATGGTCCTGTGGGAGTTGGCCCGCACCCATCCCGAGCGGATGTCGTCGCTCTGCAATATGAGCGTGCCGTTCCTGCAGTCACCGGCGCCGCCGACCGACATCTTCAACGCCATCTTCGTCGGCAAGTTCTTCTACATCCTCTACTTCCAGCCGGTGGGCCTGGCCGAGAAGGAGCTGGAGGCCGACCCCCGGCATTTCTTGCGGAACATGCTCTGGGCGGCTTCGGGCGATGCCCTGAGCCTCGGGAGTCTGACCCTCGACCTCCCGGCGGAAGGGACCGGCTTCCTGGATGCGCTGGCTGAAGCCCCGGACACCCTCCCCTCTTGGATCACCGAGGACGATGTGACCGTCTACGGCGATGCCTTCGCCGCCAACGGCTTCTTCGGTCCGCTGAGCTTCTATCGCAACATCGACGCCAACTGGCACCGCACCCACGAGATACCCGCCTCGGTGCTGACCATGCCCGTCGGGTTCATCTCCGGCTCCGCCGATCCGGTGATCGCCATGACCCCCGGGGCACTCGACGAAATGGCCGCCGCCTTGCCCGACTTCCGTGGCAGCACCCTCATCGAGGGAGCCGGGCACTGGGTCCAACAGGAGCGGCCCGAGGAGACCAACGCCGCGCTGTTGGCGTTCCTCAACTCGGTGAGCTGACGCCGACCTCCGCGTCTGACCGGGGAAACGAAGCTACCGGTCCGACTGGCCGTTCCGGACCAGCCCGGAGGCGAACTGCTCGGAGGTCACCAGCTCCACCAGCAACCTGACCCCGAATCCGGTTCCCCCCTTGGTGAGATACCGGAGGTTCTCGTCCGAACGAGCCGGCCCGGCGATGTCCAGATGGGCCCAGGGCACGTCACCCACGAACTCCCGCAACAACAACGCCGCCGAGATGCTCCCGGCCTGACCAGGTCGACCCACGTTCCGCATGTCCGCCACCTCGGAGTCGATGTGATTGCGGTAGTCGTCGGGAAGCGGGAGAGGCCAGACCGGCTCGCCCGACCGCTCGCTGGCCGCTTCCACCTGTTCCATCAGGTTCTCGTCATTGCCGAGAAGCCCGGCGATCTCCTTCCCCAACGCCACCACCACGGCGCCGGTGAGGGTGGCCAGGTCGACGATGGCATCGGCGCCGGACTCCACCGCCAGCGACAAGGCGTCAGCCAGGACCAGACGGCCCTCGGCGTCGGTGTTGAGCACCTCGATGGTCTTGCCGTTCCGGGCAGTGAGGACGTCGGACGGCTTGATGGCCGAGCCGCTCGGCATGTTCTCGGTCAACGGCGCGAGCACCGTCACCCGGATGCGGGCGCCCAACGCGGCGATGGCATCGAGGGCGCACATCACCGCGGCGGCGCCGCCCATGTCGGTCTTCATCGTCTCCATGCCGCCGGGAGTCTTCAGCGAGAGCCCACCGGAGTCGAAGGTGATCCCCTTCCCCACCAACGCGACGTGTGGCGTCCGGCCCTCGACCAGCAGCGGGTCTGGCGGCTGGTACTCGGCCTTCACCAGGCGCGGCGGCTGGGCCGATCCGCGGGACACACCCAGGAGGCCGCCCAGCTTCTCCGTAACGATCTCCTCTTCTTCCCACACCTCGATGGAGACTTCCGGGACATCCCGGAACCGCTCGACGAACACGTGGGCGAACTTCTGCGGGGTCAGGGAACTCGGGGGCTCATTCACCAGGTCGCGGGCCAGGGCGGCCGACTCGGCCACCCGGGAGCCCCGGGCGCACCCGGCTCCGGTCGCGGTTGCCTCTTCCGGCGACTCGACCACCAGGAGCAACCGGCCGAGGGCTTCCGGCGGCTCCGCGGTTCGGAAGGTGTCATACCGGTACGAGGCCAGCAACCCGCCCTCGGCCACCGCCGCGCCGATTCGATCCAGGGGGATGGTCAGGTCCCGTGGCACCAGGAAGGCAGCCGCCTCCCCTGACCCGGCGGCACGCACGAACGACGCCGCCGCCCGCCGCAAGGTCTCCAGCCCGGCGTCACCGACCAGCTTGGCCTCCTCCCCGAGTCCTACCAACACCGAGGTGACGGGAGCGTCGGCCTCGGGAGTCGGCGAATCGGCGCCCGGGGACCGGAATGGGGACATCCCGGATCCGAGGAACACCAGGGTCTGTCCGACCTTCCCGGTGAAGCCCTGCCGCTTGCACCAGGCCGCATCCAGTACCGCCGGACCGGCCAGCTCGCCGCTGGCCGCGGCCACTGATCCGAGCCGTGGGCCTTCGGCTCCGGTGAACACAGGAATCCCGACCGCCACCAGATCCTCCGCCAACCTGGCGGCGACAACTGCCTCGACCTTCAAGATGGCTCCTCTGGGTTGCTCTCGCCGGAAGCTGTCCGGGGGGATTTCGCCGCCCGCCGCGATCTCCGGGCCGTTCCCCGGGCCAACAGATGCTCATCGCCCTCGGTCCAACGGGCCATCGCCCACAGGAGGTCCGAGAGCCGGTTGAGATACTGCCCGACCAGAGACCCCTCGGCCGGGTAGGAAACGGCCAGGCGCTCAGCCCGGCGGACGACGGTGCGGGCCACATCGAGGGCGGCCGACACCCGGGTGGCGCCGGGAACCACGAACTCGGCCGGCATGTCGAACCGTTCGATCAGGTCATCGATACGAGTCTCGAGGGCCCCGATCATCTCCGGGGTCACCAGGGTCGCCCCCGCCACCAGCTTCGCCCGTTTGGAGGAATCGGTCGCGACTTCGGCCATGAGGACATAGAGGTCCCGCTCGAGCCCAACCAGCAGTGCGTCGAGCTCGGACCCGGCATCGACCTCGGCCCGGGCCACGCCCATCGACGCCTGAGCTTCGTCCACCGCGCCGTTGATCTGCATGACCAACGAGTCCTTGGGCACCCGCCCTCCATACAGCAGGCCGGTAGTGCCATCGTCGCCGGTCTTGGTATAGATCCTCAACATGGCCGCTTCACCGAAGGGAATGGTAAGCCATCCTGGCTGTCGACCAGGCGGAAGGCCGATATCCTTTGTGGACCATGACCAACCGCGCCTCGTCTGATTCCAGCTACCTTCGCGCCGTTTCGGACCGTGTGGTCGTCTTCGACGGCGCCATGGGCACCAATCTTCAGCTGGCCAACCTGACAGCCGACGACTTCGGCGGGCCCGACCTGGAGGGCTGCAACGAGCTGCTGGTCGTCACCCGGCCCGACGTCGTCGACCGGGTCCACCGGTCATTCTTCGAGGTCGGTTGCGATGTGGTCGAAACCGACACCTTCGGCGCCTTCGGCCCGGTGCTTGCCGAATACGGCCAGGCCCATCGGGTCCATGAGCTGAACGTGGCCGCCGCCACCCTGGCCCGCCAGGCGGCCGATGATTTCTCCACCTCCGACCGGCCCCGCTGGGTGGCCGGGAGCATCGGTCCCGGGACCAAATTCCCCACGCTGGGCCAGATCCCCTACGCCGACCTGCGGGACGCCTACCAGGAGCAGGCAACCGGGTTGCTCGAGGGAAGGGTCGACCTCATCATCATCGAGACGGTCTTCGACCTCCTGCAGGCCAAGGCGGCCATCAACGGTGCCCGCCGGGCGATGGGTGCCGCCGGTCGACAGGTGCCCATCCAGGTGCAGGTGACCATCGAACTGACCGGCACCATGCTCCCCGGCACCGAAATCGGCGCCGCCCTCTGTGCCCTCGAGGCGATGGACATCGATCTCATCGGGCTGAATTGCGCTACCGGCCCCTCCGAGATGTTCGAGCCCTTGCGCCACCTGACCGCCCACGCCTCCATCCCGGTGAGCTGCCTTCCCAACGCCGGGCTTCCCTCGGTGGTCGATGGCGCCATGCACTACGACCTGACCCCGGACCAGCTGGCGGAGTTCCACCGCCAGTTCGTGAGCGAGCTCGGGGTGTCCGTCGTCGGTGGCTGCTGCGGAACTCTCCCTTCCCACTTGTCCGCGGTGGTGGAGGCATGCGCCGACCTGACGCCGGCCGCCCGGACTCCCGAGCCCGAGCCCGGCGCCGCCTCGATCTACACCGCGGTCCCCTTCACCCAGGATGCCTCGTTCCTGGTCGTCGGGGAGCGGACCAACGCCAACGGATCCAAGAAATTCCGCGAGGCCATGTTGGAGAAGGACTGGGACACCTGCGTGGCCATGGCCCGCGAACAGGTCAAAGAGGGGTCCCATCTCATTGATGTCTGCGTTGACTACGTGGGCGCCGACGGCGTGGCCGACATGGAAGAGGTCGCCTCCCGATTCGCCACCCAGTCGACGGTGCCCCTGATGGTCGACTCCACCGAGGCACCGGTGGTGGAGACGGCGCTGTCGTGGATCGGTGGGCGGGCGGTCATCAACTCGGTCAACCTCGAGGACGGGGACGGGACCGATACCCGCTTCCACAAGGTCCTCACCCTGGCCAAGGAGTTCGGAGCCGCGGTGGTCTGCACCTGCATCGACACCGACGGTCAGGCGCGGACCGCCGACTGGAAGTTCCGGGCCGCCAAGGCCATCCATGACCTGGCCGTCGAGAGGTACGGGCTCCGTCCGTCCGACCTCCTCTTCGACCCCCTGGCCCTGCCGCTGTCCACCGGCATGGAGGAGAGCCGGCGGGACGGCATCGAGACCCTCGAAGGAATCCGCCGCATCAAGGCCGAGCTTCCCGGCGTCTATACGGTGTTCGGGCTGTCCAATGTGTCATTCGGGCTCAATCCGGCGGCCCGCCAGGTTCTCAACTCGGTCTTCCTCCACGAGTGCGTGGAGGCCGGGCTCGATGCCGCCATCGTCCATGCCTCGAAGATCCTCCCGCTGTCGAAGGTCGACGAGCGGGCCCGGGAGGTGTGCCTCGATCTGATCTATGACCGTCGCCGTGACGGCTACGACCCGCTGACCGAGCTGCTCGATCTGTTCGAGGGCGCCTCAACCTTCTCGGTCACCACCACCGAGGACCGATCGGGATGGCCGGTCGAACAGCGGCTGGAGCACCGGATCATCGACGGTGACCGCAACGGCCTCGAGGCCGATCTGGATGAAGCCATGACCGGGGGGCATGCGCCTCTGGCCATCGTGAACGACATGTTGCTGGCCGGGATGAAGACGGTGGGAGAGCTGTTCGGCGCCGGTGAGATGCAGCTGCCGTTCGTACTGGGCTCGGCCGAGACCATGAAGACGGCGGTCGCCTATCTCGAGCCCCACATGGAAAAGTCCGACCAGGGCGGCAAGGGCACCATGGTGCTGGCCACCGTCAAGGGCGACGTCCATGACATCGGCAAGAACCTGGTCGACATCATCCTGACCAACAACGGCTACACGGTGAAGAACCTCGGCATCAAGGTCGGCATCGCCGACATGGTCAGCGCCCTGGAGGAGACCAAGGCCGACGCCATCGGGATGAGCGGCCTGCTGGTGAAGTCAACCCTGATCATGCGGGACAACCTCGACGAGCTGAACCGGCGGGGACTCTCGAACATCCCGGTGATCCTGGGCGGGGCGGCGCTGACCCGCACCTACGTCGAGCGCGACCTCCGCTCGGTCTACGAGGGCCGCCTCTTCTACGGCAAGGACGCCTTCGAGGGCCTGCGCACCATGGACCGGCTGGTCGAGATCAACAAAACCGGTGAGGACGACCCGGAGTTCGGTCGCGCCCTCGGCGGGCGGGACCTCGGGCCCCGCAAGAGCGAGCAGCGCAAGCAGAAGGCCAAGGAGGCTCTCGAACGAGGGGACGTGCTCCCGACCCGGTCCCCCAAGGTGGAGACGGACAACCCGCTGTTCACCCCCCCGTTCGTGGGCAGCCGGATCGCCAAGGGCATCGGCATCGACGACATCGCCGCCTACATCAACGAGACCGCCCTGTTCCGCAACCAGTGGGGCTACCGACCCGAGAGCGGGGAGGACGACCCCGCGTTCAAAGACCGGGTCCGGTCGCTGCTCCGGTCCCGGCTGGCCGACGCCAAGGCAGGTCAGCTGCTGGTGCCCCAGGTGGCCTGGGGCCACTTCGCGGCCAACGCCGACGGGAACGACCTGGTCATCTTCAAGGACGAGACCCGCTCGTCGGAGTGGATGCGATTCAGCTTCCCCCGCCAGGTGGAAGACCCCTTCCTCTGCATCAGCGACTTCTTCCGGCCGGTCGACTCCGGAGAAGCGGACTATGCCAGCTTCCAGGTGGTGACCATGGGGCGCCGGGTGTCGGAAGAGACCGCCCGCCTGTTCGCCGGCGACGAATACCAGAACTACCTGTACCTCCACGGGCTCGGCGTCGAGATGGCCGAGTCCCTGGCCGAGTACTGGCATCACCGGATCCGGGAGGAATTGGGATTCGCCAACGAAGACGGCCCGTCACTGGCCGGCCTGTTCCGCCAGAAATACCGCGGCGGCCGGTACTCGTGGGGTTACCCGGCGTGCCCGGACCTGGAGGACAATGCCAAGGTGGTTGAGTTGCTCGGTGCCGACCGGATCGGGGTCGAGGTCAGCGAGGGCTTCCAGCTCCACCCGGAGCAGTCGACGACGGCGATCATCTGCCACCACCCCCAAGCCAAGTACTTCGTGGCCTGAGTAAGCACCGCCATTGAGACCTCACCGATCGAGGCCGGCAACCCTCGGGTTCGCAGGGTGGGTTGGGTGTTTGGTGTTCCTGGTGTCGGTCGGGATGGCGGTTGGTCCGGTGCCGGCGGCGGTGGCCGGGGTCCAGTCTGCCGTCCTGACGGCCACGACCTATCCGTCGATGGGATCGGTGGTGATCCCGAACCCGTTACCCAACTTCACCGCCGCCGCCCCCGGCCCCACCAACGGGGCGCTCACCGCCACCGAGCTGGGCGCGCTGTCGTCCAACCCTCAAGTGGCCGAAGGTCAATTCAACGTGCTGGCCAAGCAGGCCGGCTTCGGCGCCTACCTTCGGCTCTGGACCGACGCCAACGGACCCGGCAAGGGCGCCAACGACATCGTCATCACCTTGTATCGCATTCCCAACTCACAGGACGCTGATTCATTCGCCTCGGGCTCCCAGAATCCGTACCAGCAACCCGGAGCGGCTTCCAGCTTCTCGGTACCCAGTATCCCCGGTGCCCACGGCTACACCGTTTCGATCACATCACCGACCCAGGTGACCGAACAGGTGGTGCTTTTCAAGTCCGACCCGTATGTGGCCATCGTGCAGTTGGCATCGTCGGTCGCCATCACCAACCCGGCGCCCCTCAACCCATCCGACGCCATCACCGTCAGTTATCAGCAGTACACCGCCATCCGGCATTTTTTGGGGACTCCGGCTGGAGCCCCCTCCGGGGCCGCGACGGCAACCGCAAAGTCCGGGAGCGTCCTCCCGACGGTGCTGGCCGTCATCGCCGGCCTGGTGGTGTTGGCGGCCGTCGCCTGGATCGCCGCGGGTCCGCCCCGGGAACGGCGGCGACGACGACGTACCGCGATGTTCGCCCCTTCCCACGAGGCCCGGGTAGCCGCCCCCATCGACGTACCGGTGGCGGAAACCCGTCCGGTCCGGCTGGCCCGGGGCCCGGTGATCCGGGTGGTGGAGGTCGACCCGGGGACGGGGTCGGTGGTGTCTCCGCCGAAGGCGGTGCCCGCCAAGGCGGCGCCCAGGCCGATGTCGGCCGCGAGGTCAGCGCCACCGCCCGCGTCCGGCGCCCGTCCGGTCCCGGTAGTGGAGCCCGAGCCCACGCCAGCCTGGACGGCGACCGAGACCGAACCCGAGGCCGAAGCACCGGTCGAAGCCGTGGTCGGGGCCCAACCCGTCTTCGAGCCGACGATCGAGCCGGGCCCAGGAGCTGGAGCCGGGCCGGGAGCGGTTCCGGATCTCGAGCCCGAGCCGGCATTCGAAACCAAGACGGCACCGGAGTTCGAACCGATCGTCGCGCCGGGCCCGGAGCGGTCGGCCGAGCCGTGGCTCGAGGTCCAGGCGGGGGCCCGCCTCGAGCCGGCATTCGCCCGGTTGGCGGAGCCAGACCTGGAGGAACTGGAATTGGCGGAATCGGCGGCAGCCCTGCTGGCGGCGCAGGAGCTGGCGGAACTGGGCTCGTTGGCGGAGCCGTTGTCGCTCAAAGCACCCGAGGCGATACCTGATCACGTCGTCGAGCCCCCGATGGTCCCGCCGGTCCATCCGCTCGAGGCAGGTCAGGGATCGGGCCAGACGCCGGTCGGTCGGTTCGATGACCCGGCACCGGGCACGCCCGCCGGGTGGCTACCCGACCCGTCGGGATTACCCGAGGTGCTCCGCTACTGGGACGGTCACGCCTGGACGTTCCATGTGGCCACCCGCGCAGTCAAACACTGAGGCAAACGGCCCCGGTCTCTCCCGGCACGGTGCTGCCCACCACCTGATCGGTACCGTCGCTCGGTAACATGAAAGGCAATGATCCTGGCGTCCGCTGCATTCGAAGCAACGACCATTCCCGGCCTTCTCCGGTGAGCCTCGAGATTGTGGTCATCGGGGTCGCCATTGTGCTCCTGGTGATCTTGCTGGTGTGGCGGAGGACCCAGGGACCAAACCTGAAGAACCGCAGGGCGCCTTCCGAAAACTTCGATGCTGAAGCTGCACACCTTGGGAGCGGTCCCGCTGGGTTTCCGGACTCGACTGCTGCCCCTTTGGGCGAACCGACACGGTTGGCGGCGACGTGGGGTTCGGCATCCGCTCCTGGCCGACTCGGTGGTCGCCCGGCAGGTGATTTTCCATTGCCCAAGGCTGTCTCGCCTCCAGCTCCGTTCATTCCTCCGTCGGGGATACCTGAAGCCGGTTGGTTGCCCGACCCTTCCGGAGAGCCAGGGGTCCTTCGCTACTGGGACGGGACAGTATGGACGGGCCACACCGCCGAACGCAGCTGACACCCGTCCCGGAACCCACCCGCGGATCAGAGCGCCAGGGTGGCACCACCATCCACCACGATGGCCGCTCCATTGATGTAACCGGCGGGCTGTGAGCACAGAAACGCCACCACCCGGCCGAAGTCGGCCGGATCTCCCATTACCCCGGAACCTCCGAGCTCCTTCATGCGGTCGGTGGCATGAGACCCGGGACACGCCAGGTTGAGGGTGATCCCGCTCTGCTCAGCAGCCAGGTCCTGAGCCGCGGTCTTTGCCCAGGCCCACAGACCGACCCGGGCGGTGTTCGACAATGCCAACGCCGGCACCGGTTGTACCACCGAGTAGGAGGTGATGCAGCAGATCCGCCCCCAACCCCGGTCGCGCAGGACCGGGACCGCCGCCCGGACCAGCCGGATCGATGACCGGAGGTTCAGATTGAGCGCCGCATCGAGCTGGTCTTCAGTGACGTCCAGCGATCGGGCTGGGGGCGGCCCGCCGGCGTTGGCCACCACGATGTCCAAACCCCCGAACTGATCCACCGCGGCATCCACCAGGCGCTGGGGGGCGTCCGGATCCCCGATGTCGGCGACGAGCGTGGCCACCTCGGCACCCGAGGACCGCAGGGATTCCGCCGCCGACTCCAGGGCGTCCCGGCCCCGCGCCGACACCACCAGGCGCACCCCTTCTTCCGCCAGCGCCTGAGCGGTGGCGAACCCCAGCCCTCGTGAGCCGGCGGCCACCACTGCGACCTTGCCGTCCAGACCCAGATCCATCGTCCTCGGCTTACGCCTCGACGACGGCCAAGCGGTGGCTGACCGTGTTCAACGACTCCGAGGACCCATCGTCGTTGATGATCACGATGTCCTCGAGCCGCATGCCGAACTGGCCGGGGACATAGATGCCCGGCTCCACCGAGAATGCGTGCCCCGGTCGCAGGGGATCGTGGTTCCCCGCCACCAGGTAAGGATCCTCGTGTTCCTCGATGCCGATGCCGTGCCCGGTTCGGTGGATGAACAGGTCTCCGTACCCGGCGTCTTCGATGATCTTTCTGGCCACCGCGTCGACGGCCTCGGCTGGGATGCCATCCCGGGCCGCGGCCACCGCCGATTGCTGGGCGGCGAGGAGGACTTCGTAGCACTCGGCCACCTGCGCGGTCGGCTCGCCGGTGACCACCGTCCGGGTGATGTCCGAGCAGTAGCCCACTTCGCCGTCGAGCGACAAGGAGCCGCCGAAGTCGCACACCACCGTCTCATTCGGCCCGATGACCCGTGACCCCGGCTCGTGATGGGGGCTGGCGGCGTTGGGCCCGCTCCCCACGATGGCGAAATTCACCTGCCGGTGGCCCTCGGCCAGCAACCGCTCACTGATGTCGCTCGACACCTCCGCTTCGCGTCGCCCGATCACCCGGATGTCGCCCCGCTGGAGCCGGTCGGCCACCCGGTCGGCGGCTCCGGAGGCCGCCCGCAATGCTTCGAGCTCACCGGCGTCTTTGACGGCCCGGATCGGCGAGGTCACCGTGGAACCCGTGATCCATTCCGCCCGAGGGATCTCCGACTGCAGGGCGAGCACCGAGGTCGCCCACGTCCGGTCGGAGATGGCCACCCGCAACGGGCCCGGCTTGCCGCGGCCGGCAACGCGAGTGGCCACCATCGACGCCACGATGCCGACAGGATTCTCGGCGTCCGACCACGGAAGCACCCCGAACACCTCGTCGGCCCGCGCCACCCGCGGGGCCTCGAGGCCGGGGACCACCAGGACCGGATCCCCCCTCACCGGCAGGACCAGCATGGTGAGCCGTTCCAAGGGCATGGCCTGGTACCCCGTCAGCCAGGGAAGGTCGGCGCCCAGTGACAGCAACAGCACATCGACGTCGAGCGCTTCCATCCGCTGGCGGACCCGGGCGATCCGATCGGCCCGGGAGGCCTTGGCCGCTTCCGGGAGGTCGGTCACAATGTCTTCACCGGGGCCGACGCCGGCACGCCGATCTCGATGGCGATACCGGCCCCGGTCGGTGACGACGACTCGGCCGCTTCCCGGGCGTGATAGCTCGACCGGGTCAGGGGCGATGCCTGCACGTGGCTGAAACCCAGGGCCATCCCCGCCTCCCTCAAGGAGTCGAACTCCTCGGGTCGCCACCACCGGGCCACGGGCAGATGGCGTGAGCTCGGCCGCAGATACTGTCCCATCGTCACGATGTCGACTCCCATCGCCCGCAAGTCGGCCAGGGTGGCCAACACCTCGTCCTCGCGCTCTCCCATCCCGAGGATCATCCCGGACTTGGTGGTGAGGCCGGCGTCCTTGGCCCGGGCCAGCACAGCCAGGCTGCGGGCGTACCCGGCCGACGGCCGGACGGCCCTCTGGAGGCGGGCCACCGTCTCGATGTTGTGGTTCAGGACGTCCGGGCGCGCATCGAAGACCGTGCGCAGGGAGGCCTCGTCTCCTTTGCAGTCGGAGATCAGTACCTCGATCGCCGTCCTCGGGGCCCGGCGTCGCACCGCGGCGATGGCGGCGGCAAAGCCCCCGGCACCACCGTCCTCGAGATCATCCCGGGCGACACAGGTGATCACCGCATGGGCCAGGCCCATCCGGGCCACCGCCTCGGCCACCCGCTCCGGCTCACCGGGATCGAGCGGGAGAGGATGACGGGTATCGACCTGGCAGAATCCACAGGCGCGGGTGCAGCGTGATCCGTTGATCATGAAGGTGGCGGTCCCGTCCGACCAGCATTCGTAGATGTTCGGGCAGCCGGCCTCTTCGCACACCGTCACCAGGTTCAGATCCCGCAGTTGGTGCCGGAGTCCCAGGTAGTCCTCGCCCATACGGGCCGGGACCCGCAACCACTCGGGCTTCCGTTCCCGGATCGGCAGCCCGGCTTCGGGATCGACGCCCGAACGCCGGAGCCGGCGATCGAGTGAGCGTTCCCCGGTCGACGGCCGGCTCAGGGCGACCGGCACCCCGGCGACCTTGGATGGCCCGGTGGGGGCTGGCCCGCTCACCGGCGGGTCGGCACCGATGCCGTCAGTCACCCGCTGGATATCCTGCCGCGGACCCCAGACTGCCGTTGCCGCGGTGATCACCGCGTCGGCGACCTGTTCCATGGTCGCCTCGATACCTTCGGCCGACAGCGAGGTCACCGCCTTGTCGGCGATCCCGCAGGGCACGATGTGTTCGAACATCGACAGATCGGGATGGACGTTGAGGGCGAACCCGTGCATGGTACGACCGTGGGTGGTTCGGACTCCGATGGCGCAGATCTTGCGGGGGTTGTTCCCGGCCCCCTCGGTGCTGGCGGAAGGGTCCGTCCCGGCTTGGTGAAGGCCGACCCAGACTCCCGGATATCCGTCCAGTCTTCCGACATCATCCGGATCGAGGCCCAGCGCCGCCAGCGCGTCGATCACCACCTGCTCGACCCGTCGTACGTGGTCAGGGCCGCGATGGAGGCCGGCGCCCACGGTGACGATCGGGTAGCCCACCAGCTGACCCGGACCGTGATAGGTGACGTCTCCGCCCCGGTCGGTCTTGACCGTCTCGGCCCCGACCGACGCGGGATCGACCAGGATGTGACCGGCGTCGGCATTCGAACCCAGCGTGTACACGGGATGGTGCTCCAGCAACAGCAAGTAGTCGTCCTCGGACCGGTGGCAGAGCGACCGCTGGAGTGCCCACGCCTCCCGATACTGGACGCGTCCCAACCACCGGACCCTCAACGGGGATTCCTCTCGTCGGGCATGTTCTGGCTCAGAGCTCTCCGGCCCAGTCACGCTGGTTCAGGATGTCGGACAACCGGGACAGGAACCGGGCCACGTAGGCCCCGTCGACCGCCCGGTGGTCGAAGGTCATTGCCGCCAGTCCCACCGAGTGGATGGCGATCGACTCGCTGCCATCGGGGAGGACCACCACCACCGGCTTCCTCGACACCCCGTCGGTAGAGAGGATGCCCACCTGCGGCTGGTTGATGATCGCCCCGGTGAGCAAGGTACCGAACGGCCCGGCGTTGGTGATGGAGAAGGTGCCCCCACTGATGTCATCGGCGTTCAACCGCTTGGTGCGGGCGCGATCGGCCACATCGTGGATGCGTCGAGCCATGCCCCGGAGGGTCAGCTCTTCGGCGTGGTGCACGACGGGCACGATGAGACCCTCGTTGTCCAGGTCGACCGCGATCCCCAGATTGATGTCGTGGTGGATGATCAGCGCATCGTCCCCGACCGAGGCGTTGAGGTGGGGGAAGTCCCCCAGGGCCTCGACGGTGGCCCGGGCGGCAAAGGCCAGGTAGGTGAGGCTGAACCCCTCCTCGGTCTTGAACCTCGGACCGTGGGATCGGCGTACCTGCTCCACCCGTTCGTAGTCGATCTCCTTCACCATCAGGGTGTGGGCCGAGGTGGCCTTGGACCGGACCATGTGCTCGGCCGTGCGACGGCGAATGTTGGTGAAGGGGAGGATCTCGTCTTGCCCGTCCCCCCGGGGAACCGGGGCGGCGGAGGCCTGCGGCTGAACGGTGGGGGCCGCCGGGGCCCGGGTCGCCGCCGCCGGGGTGCCTCCCGAAGCGATCACCGCTTCGACGTCGTCTCTGGTGATCCGGCCGCCGATACCGGTGCCCTTGACCGAGCCGGCATCGATGCTGTGTTCGCTGAGCAATTTCCGAACCACCGGGGACAGAACCAACCCGTCCCCGGGCCGGGTATTTGCTGCCGGAGCTGACGCTGCGGGTGCCGGGGGCGGTGGTGCGGGTGCGGGTGCGGGGGGCGGAGGTGCAGGTGCCGGGGGCGGAGGCGCCGGTGCCGGGGCGGGTGCGGCCGCCGGGGGCGCAGCCGGAGCCGGCGGTGGTGGTGGCGGCGCTGGTGCGCTCGCCTCCGCGGGGGCAGTGGTCCCGGCCGGTGCTTCCGATCCGTTGGAAGACCCGCTGTCGCCGATCACCGCCAGCCGGACCCCGACGTCGACGGTGTCCCCTTCCTCGACCAGGATCTGGGTGAGGACGCCGCCGACCGGAGACGGGACCTCGGAGTCGACCTTGTCGGTGGACACCTCGAACAGCGGCTCATCCCGCTCGACCTGGTCACCCACGGCCTTCAGCCACTTGGTGATGGTTCCTTCGGTCACCGTCTCGCCCAACTGGGGCATCGTCACGTCAGGCAACGTGGAGCCCCCTTCCGGTCAGGGCCAGCATGGTCTCGCCGAAGTTCTCCGACAACGACGGGTGCGGCTGAATGAACTGCGCGACTTCGTCAGGGGTGGCTTCCCAGTTGACGGCCAGATAGCCGGCTCCCAACTGCTCGGTGACCCAGGGGCCGGCCATGTGGACGCCGAGGACCTTTCCGGTGGTGCCATCCGTTCGTCGCTCGGCGATGATCTTGACCACGCCCTCGGTGTCCCCGATGATGCGGGCCCGGCTGTTGCCGCCGAACGGGTCCTTCTTCACCACCACGTCGTAGCCCGCCGCCTTGGCCGCCTCCTCGGTCAGACCCGCGAAGGCGACCTCGGGATGGCAGTAGATGGCCCACGGCACCCGGTCGTAGTTCACCGGGACCACCGGCTCACCGAGGATCGACTTGATGACGACGATGGCTTCGGCGAACCCGACGTGGGCGAGTTGGGGGGTGCCGGCCACCACGTCGCCCACCGCCCACACCCCGGGGGCCGCGGTGCGCATGAGCTCGTCGGCCACCACGAATCCCCGCTCGTCGACCACCACTCCGGTTCCCTCGGCCAGGAGGCCTTCGGTGCGCGGACTCCGCCCGACCGAGACGACGACGGCGTCGACCGCCAGCTTCTCGCCGTCACCGAAGAGGACGACGGTTCCCTTCCCGGACGGATCCGGGGTGTGGCCCTGCAGCTGGGTGCCGGCCTTCACCTCGATCCCCCGCTTCCGGAACGATCGGGCCACCACGTTGGTGACGTCGGGATCGCACAGGGTCAGGATGCTGGGAAGGGCTTCGAACACCGTGACCTTGGAGCCCAGGTCCGCGAACAGGGAGGCGAACTCGCAGCCGATGGCCCCGCCGCCCACCACCGCCACCGAGCCGGGGAGGGTATCCAGGTCGAGGACGTCATCCGAGTCCATCACGATGGTCCCGTCGACGTCGAAGCCGGGGATGGTCCGCGGCAACGAGCCGGAGGCCAGCACGATGTCGGTCCCGGTGATCTCCGTCGTCGAGCCGTCATTGCCGGCGATGCGGACCTTATGGTCGGGCAGCAGGGTGCCGGTCCCGTTGAAGATGTCGATGCCCCGCCCCTTCATCAACCCGGAGAGGCCCTTGAACAACTGGTCGACGACCTTCTGCTTGCGGGCCTGGCTGACCGCGAATTCGACCGACGGCTTGGCGTCGCCGTCGGCAGGCTCGCCGATCCCGAACTGGGAGGCACCCGACACGGTGCGGTACACCGACGCCGTCTCCAGGAATTCCTTGGCCGGCACGCATCCGCGGTGGAGGCAGGTGCCCCCCACCTTGTCGAGCTCGACGACGGCGATCTTCAGCCCGGCCGCCGCCCCGTAGAGGGCCGCCCCGTATCCCCCGGGCCCGCCGCCGATGACGACGATGTCATAGGTGCCGTCACCACCACCCTTGGCCCCACTGCCCCCCGATGCCGTGTCCTCCGATGCCACCTGGGGTCCCGTGGGAACCACCTCCAGTCTCGATGGTGAGTGCCAGTTACAACCGCTTCAGCCTATAGGTCGGCGGGCGGCCCCGAGCCTAGGAAAGCACCCGGCGGCGGAAGTTCCGGAGCCCGATTCCGAGGAAGATCGCGGTGAAGGCGACCATCACCGGATACACCACATAGAGGTGCATGTGCGACGCATTGGTGAAGGCGGCCCGCATCCCCTCATTGACGTAGATCAGCGGGTTGACGAGGACCACCGTCTGCAGCCAGTGCCATCCGCCCACTTTGATCGGGGCCAGCCGGGTCCACTGGTAGTAGGTCCCGCCGAGGAAGGTCACCGGGAGGATCACGAAGCCGAACATCAAACCGATGTTGCGGGGCTCGAACGTGGTGCCGAGGAACAGCCCGAGCGAGGTCATCGCCACACAGGCCAGGGGCACCAGGGTGAGGATGATCCACCAGTGCAGATTCAGGTGGGCCTCCACCCCGCTGGCATGGACGACCGAGGCGATGGGCAGGACGATGATGGCCGAGATCGCCCCCTGCACCGCCCCAGAGAGCACCTTGGCCAGCGCCACCAACCAGATCGGGCAGGGGGCCTGCACCCGGTCCTCGATCTCCCGGGTGTAGCCGAACTCGGTAGCCATGGTCAGCGCCACCGATTGCACCCCCTGGAAGAGGATGGAGATGCCCACCACCCCCGCCACCAGCACGGTGGCAAAGGCCGATTCGCTGCCCGATCCCCCACCGCCGCCGATCCCCTGGCCGATCTTCGGGAACACATAGAGGAACACCAGGCACAGCAGGAACGGCTGCACCACCGTCCGGATGACGAACTCCACCAGGTGCTTCCGGAGCACCACCAGGTCCCGGAGGATCAGGGCCCACAGGGCGATGCGGCTGGTGGATGCGGCCGACCGGGTCGGTCGCAGCTCGATATGGGTATCGGCGGTCGGGGCTTCGGCGATGGTCATCAGTCTCGTAGCTCTTTTCCGGTCAGGTTGATGAAGACCGTCTCGAGGGTCGGCTCGGTCACCGACAGGTCGATGATCGGGAATCCCCCCGCTTCCGCCACCCCGATCACCTTGGGGAGCAGTCGCTCATGGCCCTTCACGTGGCACTCCACCCCTCCGTCGATCGGGCGGGTCCGGGTCACCCCCTCGATCTCACTGGTGAGCAGCCGGGCCAGCGCCGCCTGATCGCCGGTGGCGGTGACCGTCACGATGGTGTCGGCGTCGATCCCCCGCTTGAGGGCGGCGGGGGTGTCGAGGGCCAGGATCCTCCCGTGGTCCATGATGGCCACCCGCCCGCACAGGAGGTCGGCCTCCTCCATGTAGTGGGTGGTCAGCATGATGGTCTGGCCGTCGGCGTTCAGCTGGCCGAGGATGTCCCAGAGGGCCAGCCGGCTCTGGGGGTCGAGGCCGGCGGTCGGCTCGTCGAGGAACAGCACCGCCGGTCGATGGAAGACCGCCCGGGCCACCATCAGCCGTTGGGCCATCCCGCCGGAGAGGGCCTCCACCGAGGACCTGGCCCACTTGTCCAGCTGGAACTGGCCGAGCAGCTGGTCGGAGATCCGGCGCGACTCACCGGCGGGGATCCCGAACAGCCTCCCGTGGAAGTAGAGGTTCTCCCACACGTTGAGCTGCCGGTCGAGGGTGTTCTGCTGGCTGACGATCCCGAGGATCTGCTTGGCCAGGGTCGGATGGGCGACCACGTCGATGCCGCCCACGAACGCCTGCCCGGCGGTCGGTATCACCCGGGTGGTGAGCATGCCGGCGGTGGTCGTCTTGCCGGCGCCGTTGGGACCGAGCAACCCGAAGATCTCCCCGGTCCCGATGGCGAGATCGAGCCCGTCCACCGCCCGGAAGTCGGTCCCCGCGTAGACCTTGGTCAGCCCCACCGTGCGGATGATGGCCTGGTCGGCGTCCGCCTCGGCTTCCGCCGGCGCCGGCGCTGGCGTCGGGGACGGGATCGCGCTCACAGGTCGGACGGCAGCGGGAGCGGCTTCCTACCATCGAAGCCCTCCTCGGCGAAGTGCCACCAGCCGAGGTCTTCTTCATCTCGCTTCCAGCACAACAGGTAGACGACCCCCTTGTCGGTCACCGCCGGGAAGTCCAGGAGCCCCGACTCGGAGTCGCGGAGGACGATGCCCTTGTCTTCGAGCTCGCCAAGGGCGGAGGGGACGTCCACCGGATCCGCGCCGGCGCCCTCGGCGTCGGCGGCGACCTCATGACCGTTGGTCCGGGCTACCGAGTCCTGGTGCTCGCCCCGGCGGAGGGCGTCGATCAGGACCCGCACGCGCGGCAGTTCGGCCCGCACCTCGTCTTCGGTCCAGTAGCGCACAGGCGCAGCGTAGGCCCCGGTCCCCGTCGATGCCGGGGCCAGGGCTTCGATGGCCAAGCGAATCGATGCCCAGGTCGGCTACTTGGGCGGCATCCGGATGCCACCGTCCAGCCGGATGACCTCCGCGTTGAGGTAGGCGTTCTTGGCGATGTGGGCCACCAGCTCGCCGTACTCCTTCGGGATCCCGAGCCGCTTGGGGAAGTTGACCGACTGGCCCAGGATGGTTCGCTGCTCCTCGGGCAGCATGGCCAGCAGCGGGGTGTCGAACAATCCCGGGGCGATGGCCATCACCCGGATGCCGACCACCGCCAGGTCGCGGGCGGCCGGGAGGGTCATCCCGACGATGGCGCCCTTGGACGCCGAATAGGCCAGCTGGCCGATCTGGCCGTCGAACGCCGCCACCGACGCGGTGTTGACGATCACGCCCCGCTCGCCGTCAGCCTGGGGCTCGACGGTGGAGATGGCCGAGGCCGCCTTGGTCATGACGTTGAAGGTGCCGATCACGTTCAGGTTCTGGATGAACTGGAAGGCGGCCAAATCGTGGGGCGAGCCGTCCCGGTTGATGACCCGGCCGACCCATCCGGTCCCCGCGCAGTTGACCGCGATGCGGAGGTTGCCGCCGTCGGCGGCCTGGTCGACGGCCTTCTGGCAGTCCGCGGGGTCGGTGACGTCACCGCCGATGTAGTTGGCGTTGGCCCCGATCTCGCCGGCGACCTCCTTGGCCCGCTCTTCGTTCTTGTCGAAGATGGTGACCCTGACGCCCTCGGCGCTGAGTTTGCGGGCAGTGGCTTCACCCAGGCCGGATGCGGCGCCGGTGATGATTGCTGAGCTTCCGTTGATCTCCATGGCAGCAGATTACGGGACCGGGGGCCGGTACCCAAAACCGGGGCCGAATCCCCCTCGGCGGGCCCGGCCGCGCCCCCTCAGCGGAACCGGGGTTGAGCCATCTGGGCGATGCTCTCGTCCTTGTGGAAGCGCTCATCGAAGCTGATCTGCCGGAACAGGTCAGCAACGGTGGCCACCCGGGCGTAGTCGTCGCTGAAGGAACTGATGAACGGCTCCTCGTCCCATTCCGGATGCTCGGTGACCAGCAGGGCGTACTCGTGCTCCGCATGGTCCTCGAAGTCGGCGTTGAGCCGGTAGCTCCACACCGGTCGGATCACGTACAGCAGCCACGACACCTGGTAGTACACGAAGGCAATGGCTTGCGGGATGACGGTGAATTTGAAGCGGCCCTCTTTGACCCCCTGGCGCTCGATCCGTTCCTCGAGGATCAGTAGGTGCCACTGCTCATTGTCCTGCTGGTCGCGGCTGATCCTCACCCGGTCGAAGATCCGGCGGGCCAGATCCGGACGCTCGGAGGTGTGGGTGATGGCGATGTAGGCCACCTGCTCCCAGCTCTGGTAGGGAACCCGGGCGACCAGTTCGAGCACCTTGAACTTCGACAAGGGTGCGCGCCTGGCCGTAGACGAGGTCGAGGAGGGCGAACAGCACCTTGGCTCCCAGCCCGTAGCGCCGGCGCGGTGAGCCGAGGGTCTGCTGGTGGGAGGCGGCCAGCTCCTGGTGGCTCAACTGGCCCATGGCCCCCTGCACCCGTTGGGTGGCCGGAATCGCCGACCGGAAGGTCGACAGGTTGCTGCTGGTCATCTTCGGCTCCTCTCATCCCCACCCATGGTCGGCAATCAAGCGCCATCTCGGTTCTACCACCTGCCCTCGCCGGGTCGACCGCGGGCGATCCGGGTCCGGCCCGGCCGCCGGGGCTCACGATGTTCACACCGTCACTCGAGGGCGGCCGCCTCGGTGGCCAACTGGTCCACCCAATCGTTCATCGGGTCTCCCGAGTGCCCCTTGACCCACTCGAAGGTGACCCGGCGCTTCGGATCCAGGGCCAGCTCGAGCAGCGCTTCCCACAGGTCGCGGTTGGCCACCGGCTTCCCCTGGGAGTTGCGCCAACCCTTCCGCTTCCACCCCACCCACCACTTCTGGCGGAAGCAGTTCACCACATAGGTCGAATCGCTGACCACGTGGACATCCCCGTCGATCGACCGGAGCGCCTCGATCACCGCGGTGATCTCCATCCGCTGATTGGTGGTGTGCGGCTCCCCGCCGCTTCCATGGAGATCGCTTCCCGTCCCCGATCGCTTCCCGTCGACCGCCCACCCCCATCCGCCCGGCCCGGGATTACCCCGACAGGCACCGTCGGTGTAGACGACGGTGACCTTGCCGGTGTCCTGCTCGGGGGAGTCCATCGGCACAGCATGCACGCTCCCCGGCGAGGTCCGCACACCCGGGCGCCGGGCCCGCCCCCCGCTGAGCGCGGGATCCCGGTCCCCCGGCTTCCGTTTGCGCCGAAGCAGTGGGAGCATGGGTGCATGCTTTTCGACGGGGTCAGCCATCAGCTCTACGACAGCGACGCCGGGGAAACCGCGGAGTGGATGGACGCCTTCGACGACGTGGTCGAAGTCCACGGGAGGACCCGGGCCCGTTATCTGCTCCTGCGTCTCCTCGAGCAGGCCCGGGCCAAGAACGTCGACTTTCCCGCCACCGTCTCCACCCCCTACGTCAACACCATCCCCACCGACCGCGAGCCGCAGTTCCCCGGGGACGAGGACATCGAACGCCGGATCCGGGCGTTCATCCGTTGGAACGCCGCGGTCATGGTGGTGCGGGCCAACGCCCGGTCGGCCTCCATCGGCGGCCACCTCTCCACCTATGCCAGCTCCGCCTCCCTCTACGAGGTCGGCTTCAACCACTTCTTCCACGGCAAGGACGACGGGGCCGCCGGCGACCAGGTGTTCTTCCAGGGCCACGGATCCCCGGGCATCTACGCCCGGGCCTTCGTGGAGGGCCGGCTGACCGAACAGCAGCTGGACAACTTCCGGTTCGAGGCGGGAGGGGAGGGTCTGTCGTCGTACCCCCATCCCCGGCTGATGCCCGAGTTCTGGGAATTCCCCACCGTGTCCATGGGCCTCGGCCCCATCAACGCCATCTCCCAGGCCCACATGAACCGGTACCTCCATGCCCGGGGTCTGGCCGACACCTCCGCCAGCCGGGTGTGGTGCTTCGTCGGCGACGGCGAGTTCGACGAGCCGGAGACCATCGGCGGACTGGGCATGGCCGGACGCGAGCACCTCGACAACCTGACCTTCGTGGTCAACTGCAACCTGCAACGGCTAGACGGCCCGGTCCGGGGCAACGGCAAGGTCATCCAGGAATTCGAGGCGCTGTTCCGCGGGGCGGGATGGAACGTGATCAAGGTGGTCTGGGGGCGGGCCTGGGACCAGTTGCTGGCCAAGGACGTCGACGGGGTCCTCCTCAAGAAGATGAACTCGACCGTGGACGGCGACTTCCAGAAGTACGCCACCGAGTCGGGCGCCTACATCCGCGAGCATTTCTTCGGTCCCGACCCCCGGCTCCGGGCCATGGTCGCCGATCTCTCCGACGAGGCGCTCCAATCCCTACCCCGGGGGGGGCACGACTACCAGAAGATCTACGCCGCCTACCTGGCCGCCACCGAGTACGTGGGTGCCCCCACCGTCGTGCTGGCCAAGACCATCAAGGGCTGGACCCTCGGGCCGGAGATCGAGGCCCGCAACGCCACCCACCAGATCAAGAAGATGACCAAGCCCCAGCTGCGCGCCCTGCGCGACCGCCTCTTCCTCCACGACGAGATCCCCGACGCCGCCCTCGACGCCGACATGCCGCCCTACTACCGTCCGGCCGCCGGCTCTCCGGCCGCTCGCTACCTGGCCGAGCGCCGTCGCGCCCTCGGCGGTCCCCTCCCCCGCCGGCTGGTCCGCCCGAAGACCCTGGAGGCCCCCGCCGCCGCCGTCTTCGCCGAATTCCTCGAAGGATCCGGAAAGCTGTCGGCCTCCACCACCATGGCCTTCGCCCGCCTGTTGCGGAACCTGGTCCGGGATCCGTCGGTGGGCAAGCGGGTGGTACCCATCGTGTCCGACGAGGCCCGGACCTTCGGGCTCGAGCCGCTGATCGCCAATGTGCAGATCTACTCCCCCGACGGCCAGAGCTACACCCCGGTCGATGCCGACCTCGCCCTCCACTACGCCGAGAGCGAGACCGGCCAGGTCCTCGAAGAGGGGATCACCGAGTCGGGGGCCACCGCCACCTTCACCGCCGCCGCCACCGCCTATGCCACCTGGGGCGAGCCGCTCATCCCCTGTTACCTCTTCTATTCGATGTTCGGCTTCCAGCGGGTGGGCGACCTGTTGTGGGCGCTCAGCGACATGCGGGGCCGGGGCTTCCTGCTCGGGTGCACCGCCGGGCGGACCACCCTCAACGGCGAAGGCCTCCAGCACCAGGACGGGCACTCACTGGTGCTGGCCTCGGTGGTGCCCACGGTGGCCGCCTACGACCCGGCCTTCGCCTACGAAGTGGCCATCATCATCGAGGACGGGATACGCCGGATGACCGGCCCCGAACCCGAGGACCGCTACTGGTACATCACCCTCTACAACGAGAACTACCCGATGCCCGCCCTGCCCGCCGAGCCGGACGAGGCCGACCGGGTGCGGCTGGGGACGGTCAAGGGCATGTACCGGTTCGCCGACCACATCGGGTCGCCGCCCGCCGGCGCCAACCGGACGGCGGAGGCGCCCAAGCGGGCCACCCTGCTGTTCTCGGGCTCGGCCTGGCAGGCGGCCATGGAGGCCCGGACCCTGCTGGCCGACGACTGGGGGGTCGACGCCGATGCCTGGTCGGTCACCTCCTACAAGTCGTTGCGGGAGGACTGCCTCTCGGCCGAGCGGTGGAACCGGCTGCACCCGGGGGAGACGCCGAAGATCCCCCTGATCACCGAATCCCTGGCCGGTTCCGGTGGCCCGGTGGTGGCGGTGACCGACTTCGTGCGGGCGGTGCCCGACCAGATCTCCAGGTTCGTGCCCCGCCACTTCACCTCGTTGGGCACCGATGGGTTCGGACGTTCCGACACCCGGGACACCCTGCGGCGGTTCTTCGAGGTCGACGCCGCCCACATCGTGGTCGCGGTCCTCGATGGATTGGTGGCCGGCGGGGAGGTGCAGCCCGAGGTGGTCTCCAAGGCCATCCACCAGTACGGGATCGACGCGGCTTCCGGCGATCCCTGGACTCGCTGAGGCGGCCGGCTCGGGAAACCGCGGTGGCTACGCCCCGGACGGAGCCGGAAACCCGCCCGCCTCCGCGATGTAGGGACCCGCGGGGTTCCAACCGATCCTGGCCGCCACCACCGGGCGGAACCAACGGTAGGGGATGTTCCCGTGCCAAGGGTTGTACAGCACCCAGGTGGACGAGCCGGTCGTCGACGATCCGCCGGTTTGGAAGATGGTCTCCTCCCCGGGCCCGACACCCTGGGCATTGCTGCCCACCAGTGGTTGGGTCCCGACCGCGGTGCACGGCCCGCTGATTCCCGCGCACTTGGCCGCCCCCACCGCGTAGTTGGGCCCGCCAAACCCGTCCCCACCCGAGTAGAACAGCCACCAGGTCCGGTTGGGCGCCTCGACCATCTGCGGAGCTTCAATGATCGGACGGGCCCAGGCGGGGGTCTGGGCGAGGCCGAAGATGCTGGTCGGCGAGCCCACCACCGTCAGGCCGTCGGGCGCCAGGGGCTGGGACCAGATGAGGTCGGTGCCGGTGTGGTTGGTGGAGTTGTTGTCGCTCTTCCACACCAGATACGGGCGAGCCGCCGGCGAGGTGTCATCCACGATCGCCTGGGGGTCGATGTCTCCGCCCTGGTCCTTCTGACAAACGATGGGCTGGGGCGACGGCGAGTAGGGGCCGGTGGCCGAGTCGGCCACCGCGGTGCCCAGACACTGGGTCGGTGGGGTCACCCCGGCCAACTTGGCCGAGTAGTACAGGACATAGGTGGCCCCGAAGCGGTGGACTTCCGGTTCCCAGGTGGTGCCGCCCCGGGAGACGGGAACCGCCCAGGCCGGCATGGTGGGGAGGGCGTCAACCGCGGCCGACCAATGACCCGGGGACCCGGTCAGCATCGGAATGTTGTCCCGGGGGTCGCCGAACGAGGTGGAGACGAACAGCAGGTACTGGCCCTGGCTCGACATGAGCCACCCGCCGGAGAGGTCCTGAATCGTCGAGTCGGCGACAACAATGGCCGGCGCATTCGGCGTGGCGGTCGGCGGTGAGCCGAGCATCGGTCGATCGGCGGAGACCGAGATGGACGTCGTGACGATGGCCACGCCGGTGGCGATGACCACCGCCAGCAGGACGATCGAAAGCTGCACCGCTCGGCGGCTCCGGCGCTTGGCATGCTTCCGTTTGTGCTTGGCCTGCCCCATTTGCGTCCTTCCGCCACGCCGACGGCATATGGCAGTCCGAAACGTGCGTCCCCCCGTTGGCGTAGAAGACTAGACACTTTTCGCCCTCCGGATGAGGACAGCTGGCGCTCCACCCCCCGGGAGCAAAGCCCGGCGGTGACTCGGTTCCGGGGGTCGCAGAAACGGTAGGCCCAGGCGTCGCACCCGGGCCGGGACGCCACTGGGCCGATCCGGATGCCCCCGGCTAGCCTGACAAGGTGATCCAATTGAGTGGCAATCCGGCCGCAGACAAGCTCCTCACCGACGACCCCCTGGCGTTGGTCATCGGGATGGTCCTCGATCAGCAGATCCCGCTGGAAAAGGCGTTCACCTCTCCGTTCGAATTGAAGGAGCGGCTGGGCGGTTCCCTCGATGTCGCCAAGATCGCCGCCATGGATCCGGATGCCCTCGCCGACATCTTCGCGGCCCGGCCGGCCCTCCACCGCTTCCCGCGTTCGATGGCCAGTCGGGTCCAAGCTGTCTGTCGTCTGATCACCGACACCTACCACGGTGACGCGTCCGCCATCTGGACCTCGGCCGCCGACAGCAAGGAGCTGCTGGCCAACGTCCGGGCCCTCCCCGGTTTCGGGGCCCAGAAGGCCCGCATCTTCATCGCGCTGCTGGGCAAGCAGCTGGGGCTGAAGACGCCGGGATGGCAGAAGGTGTCCACCCCCTACGGGCAGCCGGGGACCTTCCAATCGGTGGCCGACATCGATTCTCCTGCCGCCCTCCTCAAGGTCCGCCAGTTCAAGCAGAAGAAGAAAGCCCAGGCCAAGGCCCAGGCGTCAGCCACCCGTTGACCGGCCCGGCCGGCCGGCCCCCCGGGCCAGGGTGGGCCCTCTCCGAGCGCCGGCTCTACCTGTGCACCCCCGACCGTGACGACCTCGAGGCGTTCGTGGACGCCTGCATCGGGGGCGGGGTCGACGTGGTGCAGTTCCGGGACAAGCACCTCCCGGATCCGGATCTGATCGCCCGGGCCCGGGTCGTCCAGGCGGTCTGCGCCCACCACCGGGTGCCGTTCATCCTCAACGACCGTCCCGACCTCGCCGCTGCCATCGGCGCCGACGGGGTGCACGTCGGCCAGGACGACACCCCGGCGCCGGAAGCCCGCACGCTGATCGGCGATCATGCGCTCCTCGGATTGTCGACCCATGCCCACGCCGAATTGATGACCGCGGTCGACAGTCAACTGCCGGTCGACTACCTCTCGGCCGGGCCCGTGCATGCCACCCCGACCAAGCCGGGCCGGCCGGGGACCGGTCTCGACTACATCCGGGAGGCGGTGACCCGCTCACCCTGGCCGGTCTGGATCACCGGCGGGGTCGACCCCGAGACCGTCGGGGAGATGATCGGGGCCGGTGGCCGGCACTTCGTGGTGGTTCGCTGGTTGACCGACGCTCCCGACCCGGGCCAACGGGCCCGCCAACTCCGGCGGGCCATCGACGCCGGAATCGCCCGGGTTGAGCCTTCGACGTAGCCGGCGACGTCGGACCGCCGGCCTGCCTCAGCCGGTGGTCGAAGTGGTGGGGGCGGTGGTGGTGGGTGCCGGCGTGGTGGTGGTGGTCGGTGCCGGCGTGGTGGTGGTGGGCGCGGAGACCACCTTGGCGCCGCCGGGCAGGGTCACCGGGGGCGACGAGTTCACCGACGAGACGGTCAGGGACAACTGGGCGCCGCTGGCGCTGATGGTGAGCGCCGACAGGTACTGGCCGATCACGGTGGCGGTGAAGGAGGCGGTCTGGCCCTGCTGGGTCACCGTGAACGTGTAGGTGTCACCCTTCTGAT
Organism: Acidimicrobiales bacterium; assembly: GCA_035948855.1. Classification (GTDB taxonomy): domain Bacteria; phylum Actinomycetota; class Acidimicrobiia; order Acidimicrobiales; family RAAP-2; genus DASZIT01. The sequence continues at coordinate 52,581 of DASZIT010000033.1, forward strand.
GGACCTTCTTGGCGTTCTTGGCCAGGGCGACATATTCGTGGACCGGGTCATAGGAGGAGGCGGGCTGGCTGGCCTGCTTCTGGAAGGTGAGATGGGCGGTCGACGCCGACGGCGACACCTGGTTGCTCTGGTACTCGACGCTGTCGATGACCGCCACGTAGACCCGGACCGTCCCGGAGTCGACATAGCCCCCCAACCGGTTCGGCGACTGGTACACCAGGTGCTGGGTCTGGGTTCCCTGCGGACTGCTCTCGAGCACGTCCGAGGTGTAGTTGGTGGCGCTCAGGGTGTTCTTGACCGCGTTCTGGAGGGTGGCCTGCTTGGGCGCCTGGCTCACGCCCAGCGCGGCGCCGCCGGCGGCGAGCACCGCCACCAGCACCAGCAGCAGCCAACCAATCAGCCTTCGGGGTCCGGTCATTTCGGAGACGCTACGCCATATCCGAAGGTGCGACGGTCGCGGCACAGCCGCACCGACCCGACTCCCACCGCCGCGTCGCCGCGGTCGACCCCGGCGTCCGGCGTCGGGTCAATGGGGGACATCCAGCCAGCTGCCGGTCGGTCAGATGCCGATCCGTTGGGCCAGCAATTCCCGATGGTAGGAGGGGTCACCCAGCAGCAACTCGGAGGACTTGGCCCGCTTGAAGTAGAGGTGGGCGGGGTGCTCCCAGGTGAAGCCGATGCCCCCGTGGATCTGGATGGTCTCGGCCGCGGCGTGGAAGTACGCCTCCGAGCAGTACGACTTGGCCAGGCTGGCCACCACCGGCAGCTCGTCGGAGTCCTCGGCCGCCGCCCAGCCGGCGTAGTAGGCCGCCGACTTAGCCGACTCCACCTCCAGCAGCATGTCGGCACACTTGTGCTTGATGGCCTGGAAGCTCCCGATCGGCCGGCCGAACTGGATCCGGGTCTTGGCGTAGTCCACCGAACTGTCGAGACACCGTTGCGCCCCACCCACCTGCTCGGCGGCCAGCGCCACCGCCGCCAGGTCGAGGGTCTTCGACAGTCCCGCCGAGGCGCCCCCGTCGGTGCCGATCAGCCGGGCCGGCGTGTTGGCGAACTCGAGCCGGGCCTGCTTGCGGGTCTGGTCCATGGTGGCCAGCGGGGTCCGGGTCAGGCCGTCGGCATCGCCCGCGACGGCGAACAAGCTGATCCCGGCGTCGGTCCGGCCCACCACCAGGATGAGATCGGCCACGTGGCCGTCAATCACGAACGACTTGTGGCCGTTCAGCGACCACCCGTCGCCGGATGGGGTGGCGGTCAGGGTCACACTGTCGGTGTCCCATTTCCCGCTGTCCTCGGTGTGGGCCAGGGTGGCGATGGTCTCCCCCGAGGCGATCCCCGGCAGCAGTTCTTCCTTCGCCTTCTGGTCCCCGGAGGTGAGGATGGCGTTGGCGCCCAGGGCCACGGTGGAGAAGAACGGGGCGCACAACAGCGCGGCTCCCATCTCCTCGAGCACCACGATGAGCTCGACATAGGAGAACCCGGACCCGCCGAACTCTTCGGGGATGGTCAGTGACTGCAGGCCCAGTTGATCGGCCATCTGGGTCCACACCGCGGTGTCGTAGCCCTCGGTGGTCTCCATCAGACGGCGGACTTCGGTCTCGGGTGATTTGTCCTCGAGAAAGCGCTTGACCGACTTGCGAAGCTCGTCCTGCTCCTCGCTGAAGGCGAAGTTCATCGTGTTCTCCATCCCCCCTGGGGCGGCCCCCACCTTGGGGACGTCGTGAACCCGTTGTCTACCAGAACTGGGCCGATGTTGACCAACGGGTCAAGTAACGCCAGGTTCCACGGCCCGGCCGCGCCGCTACGCTGCCCGGTTGGGGGTGGGAGTCCCGGCGACCGTGCCGATCCACCCAAGGAGGCACCCAGCGCGATGGCCAGCACCATTATCGACTACCAGGACACCGACGTCGAGGTTCACCGGGTGGTGGTCGGCCCGGTGGACAACAACGTGTACATCGTGCGCTGCCGGCAGACCGGCGACGCCATGCTGATCGACGCGGCCAACGAGCACGACCTCCTCCTCGAGTTGTGCCGGGACCTCGGTGTGCGGCAGGTGGTCGAGACCCATGGCCATTGGGACCACATCCAGGCGGTGGAGTCGGTCCGCAACGCCGGCTTCGAGGTGGCGGTGACCCGCGCCGATGCCGGGATGCTCCCCTCCTACGACCTGATCCTGGAAGATGAGTCGACGCTCGACGTGGGCCGGCTCCGGATCAGCACCATTGCCACCCCGGGGCACACCCCGGGTTCGATGTGCTTCGCCGTCGAGGGGACCCCGTTGCTGTTCAGCGGGGACACCCTGTTTCCCGGCGGTCCCGGCAACACCTCGTTTGAGAACGCCGACTTCGCCACCATCATCTCCTCGATCGAACGGCGGCTGTTCGCCGACTTCGGGCCCGACACCCTCGTCCTTCCCGGCCATGGGAAGAGCACCACCGTCGGCGCCGAGACCCCGCACCTCCAGGAGTGGATCGACCGGGGCTGGTAGCCGGATCGGTGGCGGTCGGTCAGACCGCGGTCGCCGGGTGCCGGGGCTCGCGGATCACCTCGATCTCCGGGGGGAGCCCGGTGATGGTCATGCCCCCCGGGACCTCGTCGCCCACCTCGATGGTCACCCGGGAGCCGGCCAGCGGGATTCCTTCCACCTTCAGATGGCCGATACCCTCGGGGAGGTTCGGGCACACCCAGGTCTTCCCGCGCGGTACCCACGGGTCCAGGCGGAGCAGCGTGCGCAGGCAGAGCAGCGGCGACGCCGCCGACCACGCCTGCGGCGAACAGGAGGTCGGATAGCCCACCGGCACGCTCAGCTCGCCCCGGTCGAGGCCGCTGAACAACTCGGGAAGCCGGCCGCCCTGAGCCACCGCCGCGTCGAGCAGGGCCAGGATCAACTTCTGCGCGGTTCCGTCGAAGCCGTAGCGGGCCAGACCGGCGGCCACGATGGCGGTGTCATGCGGCCACACCGATCCGCAGTGATAGCTGATCGGGTTGTAGCCGCCGCTGTCGGAGGCCAGGGTGCGCACGCCCCACCCGGTGAACATCTCGGGTGACGCCAGCTTGGCCGCCACCTGGGCCGCCTTCTCCTCGTCGACGATCCCCGTCCACAGGCAGTGGCCGATGTTAGAGGTCAGGGAGTCGATCGGCTTCTTGTCGGCATCGAGGCCGATGGCGAACCACCCCTTTTCCTCCAGCCAGAAATCGCGGTTGAAGGCGGTCTTCAGTTCGGTGGCCTTGGCCCGGAACCGTTGAAAGGTGGAGGAGTCCCCCACCTCGTAGGCGAAGTGGGCCCGGGCCAGGTAGGCGCCGTAGGTGTAGGCCTGCACCTCGCAGAGGGCGATCGGCGCCTCGGCCACCCGGCCGTCGGCGTAGCGGATCCCGTCCCAGCTGTCCTTCCATCCCTGGTTGGCGAGCCCACGGTCGGTCGCCCGGTGGTACTCGACATAGCCGTCGCCGTCGGCGTCGCCGAAATGCTCGATCCATTCGATGGCCCGCTCGGCGTTGGGCAACAGCTCGTCCACCAATTCACCGGCCACTCCCCAACGCCGGAGCTCCCCCAACAGCATCACGAACAGGGGGGTGGCATCGGCGGTTCCGTAGTAGATGCTCCCGCCGCCCAACGACAGCGACGCCGCGTCGCCGAAGCGCATCTCGTGAAGGATCCGACCCGGCTGCTCATCATGGCGGGGGTCGACCTCGTTCCCCTGGAACCGGGCCAAGGTCTGCAACACCCCGAGGGCAAGGTCGGGGTCCACCAGCAACGCCATCCAGGCCGTCAGCAGGGAGTCGCGTCCGAAGACGGTCATGAACCACGGCGCGCCGGCCGCCACCACCATCCGTTCGGGGAAATCGGGGTCGAAGATCCGAAGGGCGCCGAGGTCCTCGGCGCTTCTCGCCACCACACTCTTCAACCCCGGATGGTCGGTGTCGACCTGGGGAACCTGGCGGCGCCACCGGGCCAGCCGCTCGGCCGGCTCGGCTCGTTCCACCGGCTGGCCGCACCGGTACCGGGGATTGATGCCGGTGCCGTCGATCACCGGCGCCACCTCGACGCAGGTCTTCCATTCTCCGCGGGCGGGCACGATGGTCTCGAAGGTGGCGAGGTCCTCCACCAGGCTGACCGGACCCGCGAACCGAACTTCGGCGCCCCGGGTGACCCCGCCGCGCCGGTAGGAGAAGTTCATGGTCGGGGTGCCGTTTCCCGTCGACGTTGGACCGGACCCGTTGCCGGCGCTGCCGTTGATGTCGATGGTGACCGTCCCAGTGACCGAGTCGGTGTGACTGCCGTCCCCGGCCCGTCCCTCCTTCACCGCGAACAGATCGGCGAAGTCCGCCCCTACGAACAGCTCGACGGAACAGAAGGACGGCTCGTCCCCGAAGTTGCGAATGGTGATGTCCTCGCGCATTCCCTGGCCCACGTACCGGGACCGGAACACCATGAGTGTCGAGTCGGCCCTCCCGGGCGGGGGAAGGCACCGGGAGACGAAGGTGGACGAGAACGGATCGTCGGTGACCGCCGACAGCGGTTCGGTCCGGGATCCGTTGACCAGTAGTTCGAACCGGGAGATGATCCGGGTGTCCCGCACGAACAGGCCTTGGGCGCCCCCGACCGAGATGTCCCCGGCGCTCCCACTGATGGCGAAGGTGGACTCGTCCACCAGGGTGACGACCCCGTCGTAGGCCTGAAGCTGGGCGACCGGTCCGGCGTACGTCCACGGATCTGCCATCCCGGTTACCGTACCTGCCACCTGCTGAGTCAGGAAATTCCTGGTGGCAAGGCCAGGTCACCCTATTCCTCCTACGGCGGTAGGAGAAATGCCGATCGGAGGATAGGATCGGGGTGTGCACGAAGGGACAGTCACGAACCACCCGTCAACTGCTCCACTTCTCGAGGTGGAAGACCTCCACGTGTCGGTGGACGGCACCCCCATCCTCCGAGGCGTCAACCTCAGGGTGGAATCGGGCCAGGTGCACGCCATCATGGGTCCCAACGGTTCGGGCAAGTCGACCCTGGCCAAGGTGCTGCTCGGCAATCCCGCCTACCTGGTCACCTCCGGCACCATCCGGTTGAAGGGCGAGGACGTCACTACCTGGCCGACCGACGTGCGGGGCAAGGCCGGAATGTTCCTGGCCTTTCAGGAGCCCGAAGCCATCGGCGGGGTCCCGGTGATCCAATTCCTCCGGCAGGCATTGTCGGCCCGGCGGGGGATGGACATGTCGGTACTCGAAGTTCGATTGATGATGATCGAGTGGATGGAGAAACTCGGGATGGACCCCGAGTTCGGCGAGCGCCACCTCAACGAAGGCTTCTCCGGTGGCGAGAAGAAGCGCAACGAGATCCTCCAGATGGCCATGCTCGAACCCGAACTGGCCATCCTCGACGAGACCGACTCCGGGCTCGACGTCGATGCGCTCCGCACCGTCGCCCGGGGTGTCCACACCGTTCGGGAGAACCGGCCGGATCTCGGCGTGGTGGTGATCACCCACTACCAGCGGATGCTCGACGAGTTGGAGGCCGACCGGGTCCATCTCATCATCGACGGGGCCATCGTGGCCGATGGGGGACCCGAGTTGTACAAGAAGTTGGAGACGGAAGGATACGACGCATGGCGGGCCTGACCAACGTGGCACACGGCGTGGACGTCGAAGCCCTGAAGAAGGACTTTCCGCTGCTCGCCCAGGAAGTCAACGGGCACCCGATCACCTATCTCGATTCGGCGGCTTCCTCCCAGCGCCCCCGGCAGGTGCTCGATGCCATGCGCAACTACGAGGAGACCACCCACGCCAACGTGCACCGCGGGGTGTATGGGATCGCCGAGGAGGCCACCCGCCGGTTCGAAGCCGCCCGGGTCGCCGCCGGCCGATTCATCGGGGCACCCAATCCGTCGCGAGAGATCCTGTTCGCCAAGAACGCCACCGAGGGCCTGAACCTGGTGGCCAACACCTGGGGTCGGACCCATCTGCACTCGGGTGACGCCATCCTCCTCACCGAGATGGAGCATCACGCCAACATCGTTCCCTGGCAGATGTTGGCCGAGGAACGGAACCTCACCATCCGGTGGATTCCCATCGACGACGACGGCGCCCTGATCCTCGACGATCTCGACCGCCTGGCCGACGGGGTCAAGCTGGTCGGGGTCACCTGCATGTCGAACGTGCTGGGCACCCTGAACCCGATCGCCGAGATCGCCCGGGTCGCCCACGAGGCCGGCGCGGTGGTGGTGGCCGACGCCGCCCAGTCGGTTCCCCACCTGCCCACCGACGTCTCGACCCTGGGCTGCGACTTTCTCGCCTTCAGTGCCCACAAGATGCTCGGTCCCACCGGCATCGGCGTGCTCTGGGGTCGGGACGAGCTGCTCAGCGCGCTCCCCCCGTTCCTAGGTGGGGGCGAGATGATCCTCGACGTCCGCAAGGAGGGTTTCACCCCCAACGATCTGCCCTGGCGGTTCGAGGCCGGGACGCCGCCGATCACCGAGGCGATCGGCCTGGGCGCGGCGGTGGAGTACCTGTCCGCCATCGGCATGGACGCGGTCCGGGCCCATGAAGTCTCCTTGACCAGCTACGCGATGCGCACGCTGAACGAGCGGTTTGGCGACGACATCCACATCTTCGGGCCCAAGGACCCGGCCCAGCGCGGCGGGGTCATCTCCTTTGCCTACCGGGACATCCACCCTCATGACATTTCGCAGATCCTCGACCAGTACGGGGTCTGCGTACGGGCCGGGCACCACTGCGCCAAGCCGTTGATGAGGCGCCTGGGGGTCAACGCCACCGCCCGGGCGTCGTTCGCCCTCTACAACGACGAGTCCGATGTCGACACCCTGGTCGATGCGCTGGCCGAGACCGCGGCGTTTTTCGGATGAGCCCGTCCCGGTACCCTGAGGCCGTGATTCATCGCCTTGTCACTCCCGGATCGTGCCCGGACGCCCCGAGGACGGCGAACTGATGGCCGGCCTCGAAGACCTCTACCGCGAGATCATCCTCGATCACTACCGGTCGCCCCGGAACCGCGGGGAACTGCCGTCTCCCCCGGCTCAACGGGTGGAGGGATTCAATCCGCTGTGCGGGGACGAGATCGTCGTGACCCTCGAGGTAAGTGACGGAGCCGTCTCCGACATCAAGATCGGAGGCACCGGTTGCTCGATCAGCCAGTCGTCCGCGTCATTGATGTCGGCCGCGGTGAAGGGAAAGCCGGTTCCCGAAGTCCGCGATCTGATCCGGACCTTCAAGGGAATGATGTCCATCCACGAGTCGACGCTCCCGGGCAAAGACGGCCAGGATGGTGCCGAGGTGGAGCCGGATGAGGCGCAGCTTCTCGATGTCAACTCCCTGGGCGAGCTTGCTGCCCTCCAGGGCGTGGTGAAGTTCCCGGTGCGGATCAAGTGTGCGACCCTGAGCTGGAACACCCTCGCCCAGGGCCTCGACGAGGCCGAGTCGGAGACGGCCAACGCCTGAGTGACCGGTCGGCGGCCGGGCTGGGGCCCGGTGGCCGGTGGTGGCGAAATGGGGCTCGGGCCGATGCCGGGTGGGCACCGCGTCGTAGCCATCGCGGCGTGAGTCGGTGCACCTACCGCGCTACGGGGTGCAGGGGGTGGGGTTGAAGTCCGATGGGGCGGTGGTCGTGGTCGTCGAACTGCTGCTGGTCGGTGGTGTGCTCCCGCCCGAGCTGGCCACCGTGGTCGTCGTCGTGGTTGTGGCCGGGCTCCCGTAGGGGTCGGGGGGTGGGGAGGTAATCGACTCCGGAGACTGACCCAAGAACTGGGCGACGGCTTGATCGGCATCCGGCTGCTGCACGTAGAGCACCGATCCCAGGTAGCCGAAGACCGATGAATCCGACCCATAGGTGGGCAAGGTGGCGGTCACCAGCGACGATGACGAGAAGGTGTGGAACTCCCGGGCCAAGGAGATGAGGCCGGCGACGGTGAAGGTCGAGTCGATGGTGACTCCCTGCACCACCGACCCGATGAAGGCGTTGAGGGTGAGCGGGTTGTACTTGGTTTCCGCCTGATTGATGAGCGCCTTCAGGAAGGCGTTCTGGCGCTGGATGCGGCCAAAGTCACTGGTCCCGTCGTACTGCCAGTATCCATCTTTGAAGTATTCGTAGTGACGGCTGCGCGCCACCGCCAGGGAATACCCACCGTTCACGTGCTGGCAACCGGTGGTGGTGATGTTGAGCCCGGTGTAGGCATCTTGGGCCGGGTAGGGGAAGTTGAGATAGATCCCACCGATGGCATCGACCGCCCCGCGAAAGCCGGCGAAGTCGATCTGCACGACATGGCTGATCGGGATGCCGAAGTCGGCTTCGATGGTCTGCACCAACTGATCAGGCCCGTTGTTGTAGGTGGCGTTGATCCGGTTGTAGTTCCCGATCTGGCTGGTGTCCCCAGCCACCTGAACCATGGTGTCCCTCGGGATGGAGAAGATCCTGATCGCACCGGTGGCCGGCTCCACGTGCAGGATCTTGACCACATCACTCCGTTGACCAGTTTGGGTGGTGGGGTCCCCAAAATGGGCGGCATCCGCCGCCGACTCCCCGACCCGGGAGTCGGACCCGATGAGCAACACGTTGAAGGGCTGGCCGGCCGGAGCTGTCTTCAGATGCTTCACCGTGACCTTCGAAACCTGGTGGAACCGGTACTGGATGTACCCGTAGCTGACGCCCACCAGGACCAGCACCAATGACACCAGCACCACCGCGCTCAGAAGCACCCGGTCGAGCCAGCCCCGCTTCTGCTTGTGTTTGCGTCGATCCGCCCTCCGTGCCTTGCGAGTGAGGGCCACCTCCGGGACGGCGACGGCCTCCGCGGCACCGGGGATGCCAACCGGCTCATCGGCCGGTCCACTCTCGGCCGCTCCGGCGTCAGGGGCGTCGGATCCAGTCGGTTCGGCCTCGGCCTCGGGTTCGGTTTCGGGTTCGGGTGTGGGTGTTTCGGCTGGTTCATTCGCCCGAGGCTTCCCGTTTCCACCTCGGGGTGCACTGTGTGCGCCGCCCCGTCGGCGATCTCGGCGAGCCATGGCCAATGACGCTAGCAATCAGGGGATCAATTCAGTCGCCACCTCCGGAGGGCGACGTGGGGCCCCGGATCCAACCGTGATCGACTGTCACCGGCCTGAGGCTCTGGATGACCAGACGGCCACGACGGCAGTCCGGCCCAGGCGCTCATGAGGTGCGGATCAAGATGCCGCTCAATCGGCTTCGGCGGCGCCCCCACCTGCTCGTATCTGCTCGTCGATCAGGTTCACCACCGTCGGATCGAGGAGGGTGGTCACATCGCCGAGTTCCCGGTGCTCGGCCACATCCTTCAACAGCCGCCGCATGATCTTGCCGCTCCGGGTCTTCGGGAGGTCCGGGGTCAGGATGATCTGGCGGGGTTTGGCGATGGGCCCGATGACCTTGGCCACATGGTCCCGCAGTTCCTTCACCAAGGCGTCGCCCTCGTTCTCCGCATCCGAAACCTCGCCCTTGACGGTGACGAAGGCCACGATCGCCTGCCCGGTGGTGTCGTCGCTGGCCCCGACCACCGCCGCCTCTGCCACCCGGGGAAAGCCAACCAGCGCGTGCTCCACCTCGGTCGTGGAGATGCGGTGACCGGAGATGTTCATCACGTCATCGACGCGGCCGAGCAACCAAAGGTCGCCGTCCTCGTCCCGCTTCGCCCCGTCTCCGGCGAAGTACCGCCCGGGATACCGGGACCAATAGGTCTCCTCGTAACGCTTCGGGTCACCCCAAATGCCGCGGAGCATCCCCGGCCAGGGGCGGTCGAGCACCAGGTACCCGCCGGCGTCGTTGCCGACCGACTTCCCGGCGTCATCGACCACGTCGGCGCTGATGCCCGGGAACGGGCGCATCGCCGCACCGGGTTTGGTGGCGGTGACCCCCGGCAGCGGGGTGATCATGATGCCGCCTGTCTCGGTCTGCCACCAGGTGTCCACCACCGGACACCGGTCGCCGCCGATGTTCTTCCGGTACCACATCCAGGCCTCCGGGTTGATCGGTTCGCCCACCGAGCCCAACAGCCGCAAGCTCGAGAGATCGTGGCCGGCAGGATGTTCCTCTCCCCATTTCATGAAGGTCCGGATGGTGGTGGGCGCGGTGTAGAGGATGGTGACCTTGTACTCCTCGATGATCTTCCACCAGCGGTCGCGTCCGCCGGCATCGGGAGTCCCCTCGTACATCATCGACGTGACCCCGTTGGCCAGCGGGCCGTAGACGATATAGCTGTGCCCGGTGACCCAGCCGATGTCGGCCGCCGTCCAGAAGATGTCGGTCTCCGGTTTCACGTCGAAGATCAGACGGTGGGTGGTGACGCAATGGGTCAGATAGCCGCCGGTGGTGTGGAGAATCCCCTTCGGCTTGGCGGTGGTGCCGCTGGTGTACATGATGTAGAGCGGCTGCTCGGCGTCGAACGCTTCCGGGTCGTGATCGGTGGACTGCCGATCGACCACCTCGTGCCACCAGACGTCTCGGCCTTCCTGCCAGTCGACGTCCTGGCCGGTCCGGCGCACGACCAGGACCGACCGGACGTCGGGGCACTGTTTCAAGGCTTCATCGACGTTGGGTTTCAGCGCGGCTTGGGCGCCACGCCGGTAGCCGCCGTCGGCGGTGATCACCACCCGGGCATCCCCGTCGAGGATGCGATTGGCCAGCGCCTCCGACGAGAACCCGCCGAACGTCACCATGTGGGGTGCTCCGATGCGGGCACAGGCCAGCATCGCCACCACCGCCTCGGGGATCATCGGCATGTAGATGCAGACCCGGTCGCCGGATTTCACCCCCAACTCGGTGAGGGCATTGGCCGCCTGGCAGACCATGTCCTTCAAGTGGGTATAGGTGATGGACCGGGTGTCCCCCTCCGGCTCCCCGACCCAGTGAAAGGCGATCTTGGCTCCCCGGCCGGCGGCGACGTGGCGATCGACGCAGTTGACCGAGGCATTCAGCTTGCCCCCTACGAACCATTTGGCAAACGGGACCTTCCAGTCGAGCACTTCGGTCCACCGTTGTGCCCAGTCGAGCCGTTCGGCCTGTTGCTCCCACCAGGCGGTCGGATCGGCGTCCGCCTCCGCGTAGATCTCGGGCTTGGCGTTCGCCTGGGCCACGAACGCTGGCGGCGGTTCGAACCGACGGACCTCATGGAGGAGCGCCGAGAGTCCCTCCTCCGGTCGACCCTTGCCTGCAGCTTCGCTCATGTTCCTACCTCCCAACCATCAGCCTCGCGCAGTTCCGCCCGGATCAGGATTTGGGAGCCAGAGGGATGGTGGGGATGATTCCCTTCTTGAACGTCTCGTTCACCACGCCGGCGAACGATGCGTACCAGGCAGCGCCGGCCGTGGCAATACCGACATAGCCGCCCCAGTGGTCAAGGGTGATGTTGCTCCGGAACGCCCCAATGGTCAGAAGAACAAAGGTCGCGGTGAGCAGGACGAATACCAGGGCCACCGCGCCACTGACGCGGAACGAAGGGACGATCATGTAGAAGGTGAAGATCGTCCACCCCAGCAGGAAGACGCCCGCCGCAACCGGGGCATCCGTAGCGGTGACGGCCACGAACTTTCCGAACACGTAATACGAGATCCAGAACGCGCCGAACGAGGAGAAGGCCAAGGCCCCGAAGGTGTTCCTCCGAGTGAACTCCCACATCCCGGCCAGAAGCTGCACCCCTCCGCCGTAGACCAGCGCCAGGGCCAGCGCCGCGTCTGCGCCCGGACCCCAGATATTGGCGTTGCCCACACTCAAGGCAAAGGTGGTCATCGCGAAAGCGGCGAGTCCCAATGGCGCCGGGTCTGCCGTTCGGTGAAGCGTCGGTGGCATCGGGACCGGGCCTTCCGCAACTTCGACCCCCCGCATCTCTGGTGATTCTGTTGTCATGAGCCCCCCTTATTGCAGGCGGCCGCCCCCTGGACCGAACAGACCGGGAACCGGCCGCTTCAGCTTGACTAACCAACTAGATACCCAAGCTCCGGTGGGGAGTAAACAACGCCAAGGGCATGGCGTTCACATGGAACCCTGACTTCTTCCATGTGAACGCCATCACAAAGGGGCGCGACAGCGCTATATCCGCAACCGCTTCACTTCCCCTCCGCTACATCGCTATGCCTCGGGGCCCGACAAGCCCAACAGCGGGGTGACAGCATGGTCGCGCCCGGCGGTGTAGCCGCCATCCACCGGAAAGGCCACCCCGGTCACGAACGATGCGTCGTCGGAAACCAGGAAGGCGGCCGCCGCCGCGATCTCTGCCGGTCTGCCCATCCGGCCCAGCTTGTGTTCCCCAATCAGCAAGTCAAGGGTTCGGTCCATCCCCGGGAGGGCAAAGACACCGGCGGTCATCGGGGTGTCGATGAAACCGGGGCAGATGGCATTGACCCGGATGCCACGGCCCCCGTAGTCGATGGCCATGTTCTTGGTCAGCAACACCACTCCTCCCTTCGAGGCGCTGTAGGCGCTGCCGCCCGCGGTGCCTTCCAGGCCCTCGATACTCGCGACGGTGACGATCGATCCCCGGTATCCGTCGACCAGCGGTTGTCCGAGCATGTGCGCGATGACGTGCTTGGCCATCAGATAGGTGCCGGTGAGGTTGACGGAGATGACCCGTTGCCACTCGTCTTGATCGAGCGAGTGCACCGGTCCCCCGCCGGCGACTCCGGCCGCGTTCACCAAACCGTCGATGCGACCGAAAGCGTCGGCGGTCGACGCCACCAGCTCCATGACCGACGCCTCGTCACTGACGTCGACACGTTGGAACGAACAGGATCCGCTTGCCGGGGGGTCGAATTTCCAGTCAACCAGGTCGCCGCCCATCACGATTGCCCCCTCGTCGACCAGACGCTCGGTGCAGGCCAGGCCGATACCGGAAGCCGCCCCGGTCACGATCACTACCTTGTCTGTCAGTCCCCTCATCGAATCCTCCCCACGATCATCGAGCGACGGCCGATCTTTGCATCTGCTAGAGAGTCAGGCACGTGCATACTCAAAGTTCCCGATGCCGACCGACCCGGTCCCCCCTCCCACCGAGTGAACGGAGTTCGGGCCCGAAGAAAGGACTCGGTAAGTGAAGTTCGCCCTCTTCTATGAGATCCCGGTACCCCAACCCTGGCAGCCCGACAGCGAGCTGATTGCCTACCAGAACACGCTCGAGCAGGCAGTGGCGGCCGACAAGGCCGGATGGGATGCGTTCTGGACCGTCGAGCACCACTTCTTGCAGGAGTACTCGCACTGCTCGAATCCCGAAGTGCTCTATGGGGCCATCGCCGCCCTGACCGAGCGGATCCGGCTGGGATACGGGGTCCGCTTGATGCCCAAGCCATACAACCACCCCGTGCGCACCGCCGAATCGGTCGCCGTCCTCGATCTGATCTCCAACGGAAGGGTCGACTTCGGGACCGGCCGATCGGCCACCCGCGCCGAGCTCGAAGGTTTCGGTCTCGATCCGTCCGAAACCCGTGAGATGTGGCGGGAGGCCATCGAGCACGTGGTCGGTTGCTGGACCAACGAGGAGTACGAGTTCGACGGCACCTACTGGCAGATGCCACTCCGCCGGGTCCAGCCCAAACCGTTGCAGAAACCCCACCCGCCGATCTGGGGAGCCACCACCAGTGACGACGGCCACCGTCAAGTGGGCGAGTTGGGTCTGGGCCTGTGCTCGTTCGCGGTGGGAGTGTCTCCGGAGGAGGTCAAGAGGAGAGTCGACATCTACCGGGCGGCATCCCAGGCTTGCACGAAGCCCCTGGGCGCCTACGTCAACAACCAGGCGGCAACCTTCACCATGGCGCTCTGCACTGACAACCGGGACAAGGCCATCGAGCTGGCAAGAGAGTCCTTCGAGTGGTATCCGGTGACGGGGGCCAAGCAGATTGCCACCGTCTCCGAGTGGATGGCGGAGCGTAACCAGGAGCTCGGCACCTACTCCTATGCCGCCGACATGAAGGCCCACCAAGACGACGGATCGCTGGATCTCCTCAGCCTCGAGTACCTCATCGACTCGAACGCCTGCGTGCTGGGCACCCCGGACGAGTGTCTCGACACCTGCCGGAAGTACGAGGCAGCCGGGATCGACCTCCTGCTCTGCCTGGTCAATCCCTACAAGATCCCCCATGACGCGGTGATGGAGACCATCGAACTGATGGGCACCTACGTGCTTCCGAAGTTCCGGGACTGACTATCGATCGGATGTAGGCCCGCCGGCTTGATCAGATGTAGGCGGCGTAGCCGGTCCGGTCGACGATCTCGGCCAGTTCGCTCTCGCCGGTGGCGACCACCCGTCCGGCCGAAAGCACATGCACGACATCCGGGTTGAGAACTTTCAACAGCCGCCGGAAGTGGGTAATGGCCAGCACCCCGAGGTCCCACTCCTCGGTGGCTTCTTCCACCCGCCGACCGACGGCGGCCAGGGCGTCGACATCCAGGCCGGAATCGATCTCGTCGAGGACGGCAAACCGCGGCCGGAGCACGCCCATCTGCAGGGTCTCGTTCCGCTTCCGCTCTCCACCCGAGAGGTCGACGTTGAGCGAGCGAGTGAGGAACCGCTCATCGAAGCCGATGCGCTGGGCCTCGGTACGCATCCGCTCCCCGACATCACTGGCCGCGGTATTCACCCCGACCTCGTCGGCGTCGATCTCCGGCCGGGACGCGGTCAGCGCGGTGACCAAGGAGACACCCGGCACCTCGATCGGATGCTGCATGCCGAGGAAGAGTCCGGCCCGGGCCCGTTGCCAGGTGGGGAGGGAAAGCAGATCGATCCCGTCGAGGGTGACCGACCCGCGGGTGACCTCGTACCCGGGTCGGCCCATCAACACGTGGGCCAAGGTGCTCTTTCCCGAACCGTTGGGGCCCATGACCGCATGGACCTCTCCGCTGCGCACGGTGAGGGTCACCCCCCGAAGGATCTCCCGGCCGGGGATCCCGGCGTGGAGGTCTTCGATCTTGAGCTCACCGGTACTCATGGCACCACCACCGAAACATCCTCGTCATCGACGACCAGCTCATAGACCGGCACCGGCTTGGTGGCCGGTAGGGAGCACGGCTCTCCGGTGCGGAGGTCGAAGGTCGACCCGTGCTTGGCGCACTCGATCTCCCGCTCCTCCGGCCACACCTCGCCGTCGGCCAGGGAGAACTCCTCGTGGCTGCAGCGGTCTCCGATGGCATAGAAATCGTCGCCGATCCGGACCAGGGCTACCCGGAGGCCGGCCACATCGAACCGCTTGGCCTGCCCCGGCTGGAGGTCGTTGCGCCCGCACAGGCGCGCCGTCTCAGGCACCGTGCACCCCGGTCCGATCGGCCAGCGCCCGGCCGATGATGGCTCGGGTCCCGGCAATCGGCACCTGGCTGGCGATGTCATCGAAGAACCCGGCCACGATCAACCGTTCGGCCACCTCCGGCTCCACCCCCCGGGATTCGAGGTAATAGAGCTGGTCCTCGGAGACCGGGCCCACCGTCGAGGCGTGGCTGCACCGCACATCGTTCTCCTCGATGTCGAGGTTCGGCACCGAGTCCGCGTGGGCTCCCTCGTCGAGGACGAGGTTGTGGTTGGTCTGCATGGCATCGGAGCGGACCGCACCCCTCCGCATCCGGATCAGGCCGCTGTAGACCGAATGGGAATGGTCGGCGACCGCCCCCATGAAGAGCAGGTCGCTGGTCGTCTTCGGCGCCCGGTGATCCTGGAGAGTCCGGAAGTCGAGCATCTGGTCATCTCGCCCGATGTACGCCGCCCGGAGCTTGCTGGACCCGGAAGCCCCGATCAGCGCCGAGTCGGTCCGGAGCCGGGCGTAGTCACCGCCGAGGGCCACGGCAAAACTGTGGAGGCTGGCGTCGGCGCCGATGGTGCTGGCCTGATGAGCCAGCTGCCAGGTGGCCGGCCCCAGCGCCTGGATGCTGACGAAGCTCAACTTGGCACCATCCGCCACCTGAAGCTCGGTCACCGGGACGACCAGATGCTCGGATCGGTTGCCGGCCGAGGGTGTGCCCGTCGCCGGCAGCGCCGCCAGCAGCCCACCACCGGTGTCGGCATCGACCACGATCTCGATCACCGAGGCCACCGAGGAGGCGCCGCACCGGATCATCGTCCGGGGAAACACCGCATCGCCGCCCGGGCCGCTGACCACGTGGACGACCACCACCGGGTGCTCGATAGAGGCGCCGGCACCGACATCGACCACCACCGGGTCGGCGGCGAAGGCATCGTTGAGCAGCACGAAGTCGGCCGGATCGGTGGCGATCGACCCCAACAACGCTTCTGCCTCATCGTGTCCGGTGAGCCGTCCGCTCCTCAGCCCATCGTCGTCCGATTCGGACACCGAGGCCAGCACCCCGTTGACGGTGACGATCAGCCCGCTACGAGGTCCGAGGTCGTCGACCAGGGCGTGGACCCGATCCAAGGACGGCGGCACCGGGACATCGGTTGACGTGTCGGCAAAGGCGTCGGGAGACTGGAACCGGCCGAGATCGATGCCGTCGATACGGCTGTAGCGCCAGACCTCGTCCTTCTCGGTGGGGAGTGGCGCTGACGCGAAGGCTTCCGCCGCCGCCTGGCGGCGACGGCGCAACCAGGGTGGCCCTTCTAGGGTGCCAGCGGTCTCCGGGGAAAAGGTGGGCAGGATACAAAGCCTCTCGCGCAACGAGGCCCGGTAACGAGCCTCGCCCCCCATGATACCTCCCCCTTTCGCCTTCTCAGACGGGCAACGCCTACGCTTTCCGGCATGACCACCACCGCCAATCCCACCATCGAGTCCTTCGTTTCCGAGGTGCTGACCATCGAGGTGGACAACCATGTGGCCACCCTGTGGCTCGACCGTCCCGAGAAGCGGAACGCTCTCGGCCCGGCCTTCTGGGCCGACCTGCCGCGAGCCATGGCCACCATCGGCTCGCGGCCCGATGTCCGGGTGGTGGTGATCGCCGCCAAGGGCCCCCACTTCAGCGTCGGACTCGACCTGGTGGCCATGTCCGGACTGACGGGAGGGGCAACCGGGAAAGACGGCAAGCCCCAGTCGATGGCCGGTCGGGCCAAGGCGGCGCGAGCCTCCATCCTCGAACTGCAGGCCTCGGTGACCTCGGTGGCGGAGTGTCCCTTGCCGGTAATCGCCGCCATCCACGGCTACTGCATCGGGGGCGGGGTCGACCTGGCGGCCGCCTGCGACATCCGGTTGGCGTCGTCCGATGCCCTGCTGTCGGTGCGGGAGGCCAAGGTGGCCATCGTGGCCGATCTCGGCAGCCTCCAGCGGCTCCCCCACATCATCGGAAAGGGCCACCTGGCCGAGTTGGCCTACACCGGCAAGGACATCACCGCCGAGCGGGCCCGGGAGATCGGACTGGTCAACCAGGTGTCGTCCGATCCGGAGACGGTCCTGGCCGATGCCCGCGCCCTCGCCGCGGAGATCGCCGCCAACTCCCCCCTCGCGGTGCAGGGGACCAAGGCGGTCCTGGCCGCCAGCGAAGGAAAGTCGGTAGCTGACGGGCTGGAGTTCGTGGCCGCCTGGAACGCAGGGTTCCTCGCCTCCGACGACCTGGTGGAGGCCATGACCGCCTTCATGGAGAAGCGCCCGGGGGAATTCACCGGGCGCTGACGCCCAGGGCCGTCGGTCAGACCGGCCTCCCCGGCGGCGCGGTCATCGGCGCCGGTTCCACCAGCGGCTCCGCCTGCGCTCGGCCTTGGCTTCTTCTTTTTCGACGTCGGATATCACCTGCGGGCCAACCGCGTTGATGATGTTCTCGGCGTCGTCGAGGAGCGCGGCGGCGTCTCCGTCGGGAACGTCGGGCATCGCCTCGAGGGGAGGCTCCACCAGCGACCCCCGGGCCCACCCCACATCCGCGAACCGACGGGCATACGACGGGCAGTCGTCGGGACACTTCCAGGGGGCATCGGGCGCCAGGTCGAGCACGCAGAACCGGGCGACCTCCCCCGAGTCATAGGTGCGACTTTGGAAGTTCTTGCACTCTTCCCGCATGGGCATGGTTCTATTGTGCCCGCTCGGGACGATCGGGCGGCATCACCGGAGGTGGCTCAGCCGACCGAGCCTTCCATCTGGAGCTCGATCAACCGGCTCCACTCCACCGCGTACTCCATGGGCAGGGTCCGGGTGATCGGCTCGATGAAGCCGTTCACGATCATTCCCATGGCCTGGGTCTCGGAGAGCCCTCGGCTCATCAGATAGAAGAGCTGGTCGTCGCCGACCTTGGACACCGTGGCCTCGTGGCCGATGCGGGCGTCCCGTTCGGCGACCTCCATATACGGCTTGGTTTCGGAGATCGAGGTGTCGTCGAGCAGCAGGGCGTCGCACCGGACGAAGCTCTTGGCGTGCTTGGCCCCTTCGTCCACGTGGACCAGGCCCCGATAGGTGGTGATCCCGGCATCCTTGGAGATGGACTTGGAGATGATGGTCGAGGTCGTCTCCGGGGCGGCATGGATCATCTTGGCCCCGGCGTCCTGGTGCTGGCCGGCGCCGGCGTAGGCCACCGACAGCACTTCACCGGAGGCCTTGGGGCCCATCAGGTACACCGACGGGTACTTCATGGTCAGCCGGGACCCGATGTTGCCGTCGATCCATTCCACATGGGCCTCGGCCTCGGCCCGGGCCCGCTTGGTCACCAGGTTGTAGACGTTGTTGGACCAGTTCTGGATGGTCGTGTAGGTGATGCGGGCACCCTCGAGCGCCACCAGCTCGACGACCGCCGAGTGCAGCGAGTCGGTGGTGTAGACCGGCGCCGAACAACCCTCGACGTAGTGAACCTGCGAGCCCTTGTCGGCGATGATCAGGGTCCGCTCGAACTGGCCCATGTTCTCCGCGTTGATGCGGAAGTAGGCCTGGAGCGGCTGGTCGACCACCACGCCGGGCGGGACGTAGATGAACGAGCCCCCCGACCAGACGGCCGAGTTGAGGGCGGCGAACTTGTTGTCGTTCGGCGGGATGATGGTGCCGAAGTACTTGCGGACCAGATCGGGGTACTCCCGGACGGCGGTGTCCATGTCGCAGAACAGCACCCCGAGGGCCTCGAGATCCTCGCGGTTGCGGTGGAAGACGACTTCGCTTTCGTACTGCGCGGTCACCCCGGCCAGGTACTTCCGCTCGGCGGCGGGAATGCCGAGCTTCTCGTAAGTGTCCTTGATGGCGTCGGGCAGGTCGCTCCAGTCGTTCACCTGCTCGGAGGTCGGCTTGATGTAGTAGTAGATGTCGTCGAAGTCGAGATCCGGCATGTTGACGGCGAACCACTCGGCCATCGGGCGCTTCTCGAACCGCTGGAGGGCCCGGAGCCGGAAGTTGAGCATCCACTCCGGCTCTTTCTTCATGGCCGACATCTCGCGGACGATCTCTACGTTGAGACCCTTCTTGGGCTTGAAGACGTAGTCCTCTTCGTCGGACCATCCAAGCTTGTATTTTCCGAGATCAAGTTCGGTCGTGGCCATGTCGCTCCCAAGAGGGCCGTCCGAGCGGACGACCATTTCTCCTATACAGATAGTAACAACCCCAGGCACCGGCCGAAACCCCTGGCCAGACTCCCAGCCCGGCGGGCATTCCGCGGTGCCGGGGCTCCACCCCCACGTGCCACCATATGCGAATGGCCTCCGATTCCCGCCCTGTTCCGCCCGTGCCCGAGCGCCGCCCGGTGGAGCTCAAAGCCCATGGCGACGTCCGTATCGACGACTGGTACTGGCTGGCCGACAAGGAGGACCCGGCGGTCATCGCCCACCTGAACGCCGAGAACGCCTACACCGAGGCGATGACCGAGGCCACCGCCGGCCTCCGCGACCGCCTGTTCGAGGAGATCGTGGCCCGCATCGAGGAGACCGACCTGTCGGTCCCGGCTCGCAAGGGTCCGTGGCTGTACTACAGCCGGACCGTCGAGGGCAGCAGCTACGGCATCCACTGCCGGAAGCCCGCCGGCACCGGAGAGGAGGCAGAGGGGGCCGAGGAGGTCATCCTGGATGAGAACCTGCTGGCCGAAGGGCACGACTACTTCGCCATCGGGAACCTGTCGGTCAGCCCCGACCATCGGTGGCTGGCCTACTCGACCGACACCTCCGGCGGCGAGCGCTACACCATGCACTTCCGCAACCTGGACACCGGCGACGAGTCGTCCGAGTCACTGGCGGACACCTACTACGGAGTGGCCTGGGCCAACGACAACACCACGGTCTTCTACGTGCGGGTCGATGACGCCATGCGGCCCCATCAGTTGTGGCGGCACCGGGTAGGAACCGATGCTTCCAAGGACGCCCTGGTCTACGAGGAAGCCGACGAGCGCTATTACCTGGGCGTCGGGCGGACCAAGGACGACCGGTTCATCCTCTGCGGGCTCGACTCCAAGGTGACCTCGGAATTCCGGGTGCTTTCGGCCGACACCCCGGAGGGCGAGCTCTCGGTGGTCGAGCCCCGCCGACAGGGGATCGAGTACAGCGTCGACCACGATCGCGGCGACCCCGATGCCGGGCGCCGGGGGAGATTCCTCATCGTCACCAACGACGAAGCCGAGGACTTCCGGCTGATGGAAGCTCCCGACGACTCACCGGGCCGGGCGTCGTGGTCGGAGGTGATCCCGGCCCGGGAGGGAGTGCGGCTCGATGCCGTCGACCCGTTCGCCAACCATCTGGTGGTCTACGAGCGGGAGGACGGCGAGACCCGGATGCGGGTGATCGAGGCGTCCACCGGCATCTCCACCCCATTGGACCAGCCGGAGTCGCCCTCGACCGTCTGGGGCGGGGCCAACCCCGAGTACGACTCCACCACCCTCCGGTACGAGTACACCTCGATGGTCACCCCCCGCTCGGTCTTCGATCTCGATCTCGAGACCGGCGGGCTGGAGTTGCGCAAGCGCCAACCGGTCCTCGGCGACTTCGATCCCGACCGGTACACCACCGAACGGCTCTGGGCCGAGGCCGGAGACGGGACCCGGGTGCCGATCTCGCTGGTCTACCGCACCGGCCTGGTGGCCGCACCGGGGATCGGCGGTGCCGCCGGGGAGGCCGCGGGCGCGGAGGGTGGCGCACCCTGCCTGCTCTACGGCTACGGGTCCTACGAGGCCTCGATGGATCCGACCTTCTCGTCATTGCGGCTGAGCCTGCTGGATCGGGGGTTCGTGTTTGCCATCGCCCACGTGCGGGGCGGCGGGGAGATGGGCCGGCGCTGGTACGAGGACGGGAAGTTCCTGGCCAAGCCGAATACCTTCTCCGACTTCGTCGCCTGCGCCCGCATGCTGGTCGACAAGGGCTGGACCTCGCCCGACCGGCTGGTGGCCCGGGGCGGCAGCGCCGGCGGCCTGTTGATGGGGGCGGTGGCCAATCTGGCTCCCGACCTGTTCCGGGCCATCGTGGCCGAGGTCCCGTTCGTCGACTGCCTGACCACCATCTTGGATGACTCCCTGCCCCTCACCGTCCTGGAATGGGAGGAATGGGGCAACCCGGTCGAGGACCCGGAGATCTACGCGGTGATGAAGTCCTACTCACCCTATGACAACGTTCGGTCGGTCGACTCGGAGGGGGTGCCGGTCAAGTACCCGGACATCTTGGCTACCGGCGGGCTGTCCGATCCCCGGGTGGGGTTCTGGGAGCCGGCCAAATGGGTGGCCAAGCTGCGGGCGTCCAACCCGTCGAACCGGGTCCTGTTGAAGACCGAGATGGGCGCCGGCCACGGCGGTCCCTCGGGACGATACGACGCCTGGAAGGACGAGGCGTTCGTCTACGCCTTCATCCTCGACGCCCTGGGCCTGGCCGAGGGGGCTGGGTAAGTAGCGGGCCGGCTGGCCGGGCGGCCGAGTGGGGGCCCAGTAGACGGTGGGATCAGGTGGCCGCCATCCCGACGACCGGCTGGTTGAGGTGGAGGGCGCCCGTCGAGCCGAAGAAGCCGGCGCTCCCGAAGGCGAAGACGCCCCCGTCGGATGCCACCAGCCAGTAACCCTTACCGTCGACGGTGACGGACATCCCGACCACCGGCTGGAGGAGAGGGAGGGGGCTGGTCGGTCCCAGGTAGGCGGCGTCTCCAAAATTGAAGATGCTTCCGTCACTGGCCACCTGCCAGAAGCCTTGGCCGTCGGGGGTGGTCGCCATGTCGACGATCGGGTAGGTGGGGAAGGTGGTTCCGTTGTACTGGAAAATGCCGACGTCGCCGAAGGAGCGAAGGCCGCCGCCCAGGGTGCCTTCCAGCAGCCAATAGCCCCGGCCATCCGGGTTGGCGACAATGTCCACGATCGGGTTGTTGTCGAGGGGCGGACCGTAGAGGCCAGATCCGTAGAGGTGGGCGTCGCCGAAGGCAAAGACGCCGCCGTCGCTGGCCACCAGCCAGTAGCCGTGGCCATCGGGGGTGGTGGCCATCCCCACCACCGGTTGGTTGAGGCGGAGGTTGCCGGTAGAGCCGAAGTAGCCGGCATCACCGAAGGCGAAGATGCCGCCGTCGCTGGCCACCAGCCAATAGCCGCGGCCATCGGGGGTACCGGCCATGCCGACGATCGGCTTGTTCAGGTGGAGGCTTCCGCTCGAACCGAAGAACTGGGCGTCCCCGAAGGAGAAGATCCCTCCGTCGGCGGCCACCAGCCAGTAGCCGTGACCCTGGGGAGCGTTGCTCACCGTCAAGGTGGCGGAGTTGGTGACGGTGACTCCCTGGACGTTGGAGAAGATGGCCTGGTACTGGTTGCCGTTCTGCCCAACGGTGACCGCGGCGATAACCAGCGTGTCGGTGGTGGCTCCCGAGACGATGTTGAAGTGGCGGCCGCCGTCGGTCGAGACCATCCATTGGACGAACGGGGTCGGGGTGCCGCTGGCCGCGGCGGTGAAGGTGGCGCTCTGGCCGGCGGCGACGGTTTGGTTCATGGGTTGGGTGGTAATCGCCGGGGCGACGGCGGTGGTGATGTGGGGGCTGGCTGCGGCCGCGGCGGCGGCGGGACCCGCCGTCAGACCGATGAGTCCGGCGGTCCCGATCACGCCAAAGCCGGCCAGAGCTGCGATTCCCACCCGGCGGCGCACCGCGGCCTTCGACCCGTATCTAGCCCTCGACCTGCTCATTTGATGCCCCCGTCGTCGATTCGCCCCGAGCGTACCCCTGACTGATTGTCGAGATCGGTCAGGAGCTACCGGGTGTCGTGGTGGTGGTGGAGGTGGTGGTCGACGCCGTCGAGGCCGGGGGCTGGAAGGTGGCGGTGAACGGCACCTGGAACGGGGTGGGCAGCACCACCGGGATGTTGTTGGCGGTCATCGAAGTGAACGACGCTCCCATGGTGACGTTGGTGGCGCCGGTGGCGTGGATGACCTGGCTGGCGCCGGGTTGGACGGTCCCGGTGAATATTGCGTTTCCCGACGAGGCGTCAACGGCATCCACCCAACAGAGGCCGCTGGCGGTGATGACGATGTTGTAGTTGCTCGTACCCACCGAGTAGGTCGCCGCGCCGGCCGACGTGGAGGTGGCGATGAGTTGGGCCGGGGGCTTGGTGGTAGTGGTGGTAGTGGCGCGGGGCGGCTTGGTGGTCGGCACCGTCGAACCCTGATGCGACGGAGACGTCTGGTGACCGGCCACGGTGGTGATGCTGGTCTGGGTGGTCGAATGGTTGTTGGAACGACGGCTTCCGACGAAAGCCAGGACGCCGAAAACGACCAGGACCACGACCACGACGGTGGGGGCCCTCCAATGCCACTGCCGGTGTTCCATGGCATGGAATGCCTGCTTGCGGGCCCGCTCCGAACGGAACTCGGGCGCAATGGGCTTGAAACCGGGTCTTCGGGCCCGATCGGCGGTTCGGGAGTCATCGAAGATCAGCTCGCCATCCGGACCTCGAAGCTCGTCGCCGATCCGCTCCGGCACCGGCACCGGCCCGGGTGCCGGCACCCGGGCCGCGGTCTCCCTCCCGGTGATGTGGACCGAAGGTGTCTCGGCCCAGCTCTCCGCACTCTCGGTGGACCCGGCCAACCCCTCCGTCGACCGAACCGCCCGATCGGAGATGTGCTCCATGGTCCCGAGGGCCGTCCGGTACCGACGCACCGAATGGGCTTCATCCGGGTTCGGTCGCCAAGTCAGCTTGGCCACCACCGCGCCCAGAGCTACTAGTACTACCGCGATTACAGCGATCCACATCGCAACTATTCAACCCGAATGCGGGACCCCGATGTCGCCGGCCCTCCAGATTGTTTGTCCGAGCGCGGTTCCGAGGCAGGAATCGCGCCCTCAGACGGCCGTAACCGAGGTGAGGCCCCCGTCGATGGTGAGATGGGTGCCGGTGATGAACGACGCCTCGTCGGAGAGGAGAAACCGAATGGGCCGAGCGATCTCATCAGGAGTTGATACCCGCTGAAGCGGGGTCCGAACCTCCAGTGCCTCGCGGAAGCCGGGAATTTCGAAAGCCGGCGCCAGCATCGGGGTGGCCACCGCTCCCGGGCACACCGCGTTGACCCGGAAACCCTCCATGGCAAACCGCTGGCTGATCGACCGCATGACTCCGAGGACGGCCCCTTTCGACGCGCAGTAGGCGGTGAGCATCGCACTCCCGAAGAGCCCCTCGATTGACGAGATCAGCACCACCGCGGAGCCGGGCCCCGCCGCCTTGAACGGATCCAACAGCGCCTTCGAGATCATGGCCGCGGCGCGGACGTTGGTGTTCAGGGTGACGTCCCAGAGGGCATCGTCGATGAAGTCGACGGACATCGCCCCGGGAATCCCGGCGGCATGCACGAAGCCACCCAGCGATCCGAGGGCGGTGGCCGCCTTGCGCACTTCGGCGTCGATGGCGGCGGAGTCGGTGACGTCGACCACCGACCACGGCGCGGCGACTCCGTAGCGCTCGTGGCAGAGGGTCGCCGTCACCTCCGCCCCTTCGGCGTTCAGATCCCAGATGGCCACCGGGCGGCCGACTTCGGCCAATGCCAGTGCCGTCTCCCGTCCGATACCCGACCCGCCCCCGGTGATCAGCACCCCGGTGTTGGGCGATCCCAGGCGATCGGCGCGAGCCACCGTTGTCCGTTTGGCGCGTTCCGGGCGCGCCCCGCCCCGCTTGGCCGACGTCGACCGGTTGGCCGGAACCGCCTTCTTCACCGGAGACTTGGCCGACCGCGATCCCCGCTTCCTGGGTGTCGGCGCCGCCGAGGTGGTCGGTTGCGGGAGGGCCGGGGCCGCCTTCGCCGGGCTCCCTTTGCCCGCCTTCTTCGGCGTCCCGGGGTTGGCGGCGCCAGCGGCAGGTGGAGTCATGGCCGCCACGTCTCCATCTCCATCTCCGTCTCCGAGCCGCGAATCAGGTGCGCAGGCGGGAGTGGGGTTGGACTCCGGGATCGAGATCGGCTCGCCGGGGGTTGGAGCGGTCGCGTTCGGAAAGCACCGGGTCGGTCAGTCCCCAGTCGGCCCCGATGGCGGGGTCGTCCCAGGCCACGCCCAATTCGTCGGCGGCGTTGTAGTACCCGTCGACCAGATACCAGAGCGTCAGGTCGGTCAGGGAGGCGAATCCATGCGCCACCCCGGGCGGGATGAACAGCCCCCGGTCATGGTCACCGTCGAGATCGAGGGTAAGGGTGGCGCCGTCGGTGGGCGAGCCCTGGCGGAGGTCATGGAGCACCACCCGGGCGGTGCCCCGGAGCACGTACCAGTAGTCGGCCTGGTGCAGGTGGTAGTGCAGCCCGACGATGGCCCCGGCCTGCTTCTCGGACCGGTTGCCCTGGATCATCTCCCGTCCCAGGGGAAACCAGCTCCGGCGGTAGGTCTCGACGAAGCGGCCCCGCTCGTCGCCGTGGAGATCGGGCTCGACCACGATGACGTCGGCGATGACTTTGGACTCTTCGATACTCGGCACTGTCTAGGTCCCATCCTTTTCGGTTGCGGCGGGTGGCAGAGAACCCGTGGCCGCCGCCCCGGGTTCGGCGGCGACGATCACGCTCAGGTCGCTCTTGTAGAACAGTAACGGCGACCCTTCGCCGACCCCGAGATCGAGCACTCTCCCGATGACCAGCTCGTGGTCCCCGGCGTCATGGATCAGTTCGAGGTGGCAGTTCACCCAGGCCAACGATCCATCGATGATCGGCGCCCCCCCGGTCGCCGGATGCCAGGAGACCCCGGCGAACTTGTCGCCCCCCGACACCGCGAACTTCCGGCACACCTCCTGCTGGTGGTCGCCGAGGACATTGACGCAGAAGCTGCCGGCTTTGGCGATCCGGGGCCAGCTGGTGGAGGACTTAGCCGGGGCCAACGCCACCAGGGGAGGATCGAGGGAGAGCGAGACGAAGCTCTGACAGGTGAACCCGACCGGCTCACCCTCCTCGAGCGCGGTCACCACCGTGACCCCGGTCACGAAGCGACCCAGGGCCTCCTTGAACATCGCGGTATCGAAGGTCACCGCGTCGGTTGCATCGGTCATGCCTTGCCCAGGTCGATGGGTGTGCGCTCTGAGGCCGCGCTGATGTCCCCCAGGTGTCTCGGGGCGCCAAGCTTTCGGGCCCGGCTCAACATCCGGTCGATGTCCCGGTCGTGGTGGGACGGATCGTGATGGAACAGGGAGAGCCTCTGGGCGCCGGCCTCGGCCGCCACCTGCACTGCATAGGCGACGGTGGAATGGCCCCAGTCGGACATGAGCATGAATTCATCGTCGGTGTACTGGGCGTCGTGGATCACCAGATCGGCACCCTCACACAATTCGAGGACCTCGTCGGGAACCGAGCGGCGATCGAGCGGAGCCTGGTGGTCGGGAAGATAGGCCAGCGACTTTCCGTCGGCCTCGATCCGGTAGCCAAGGGTGCGACCCCGGTGCGGCACCGGACGGGCCTTGACCTTGATGGCGCCGAAGGTCATGTCGTCGGACCCGTCGACATCGTGGAATCGAAGTTCGCCCCGGAACTCGCCCATGTGGATGGGGAAGAACGGGGGCTGCACGGCGCGGGACAGCACTTCTTTGAGGGTTCCGCCCTCCTGGGCCGGGCCGTAGACGTCGAGGACGGCTCCGGGCACCCGCAGGGGGGTGAAGAAGGGAAGCCCGAGGATGTGGTCGTAGTGGAGGTGGGTGAGCAGGGCGGTGGCCTCCAGAGGCAGCCCGGAGAGGTGCAGCGGCCGCTCCAGCGTCTCGCCCAGGGCGCGCAGTCCGGTCCCCAGGTCGAGGATGAGCGGCGGCTCGTCCTCCACCTCCACCAGAACGCACGAGGTGTTCCCCCCATAGCGGCGATGTTGGTCGGACGAGCACGGGCAGGAGCCCCGGGTGCCGAAGTAGGTAACTTTCACCGAGAGAGCACGCTACTCGGCGGGCAGTGGAGTCGGTGCTCGTAGCAGGCGGGATACCAGGCACCGGACTACCCTCCGGGTCATGGACCAACGGACGATCACCGCCAATGGCGTCGAGTTCTCCTACCTCGCCGACGGCCCGGAGGACGGGCCCCTCGCCCTCTGCCTCCACGGGTTCCCGGACACCGCCCACTCATGGCGGCATCTGCTGCCCCGGCTGGCCGGGGCCGGTTACCGGGCGGTGGCGCCGTTCATGCGGGGGTATGCACCCACCGGGGTGCCGGAGGACGGAAGGTTCGATACCGGGACCCTGGCCCTCGACGCCTGTGGATTGCATGAGGCCCTGGGTGGCACCGGGGAGGCGGTGATCATCGGCCACGACTGGGGGGCCTTCGCCACCTACGGGGCAGCCGGCTACCAGCCGGAGAGGTGGCGGCGGGTGGTGACGGCGGCGGTGGCCCCCCAGGCCTCCATGGCCGCCGGGTTCTTCACCTTCGACCAACTCAAGCGCAGTTGGTACGTCTTCTTCTTCCAGACCGCGCTGGCCGAGTACGCGGTCGGCCTCGACGACTACGCGTTCATCGACCGGCTGTGGGCCGATTGGTCTCCGGGCTACGACGGGGCCAAGGATGCCGCCCAGGTGAAAGAGGCACTCGGGACACCCGAGAATCTCACCGCCGCCATCTCCTACTACCGGTCGATGTTCGCCGGGGCCCCGGAGAACACCGATGCCGCCGCCGCCCAGACTGCCTCGGGACGGCCCGGGCCTCAGCCCACCCTGTATCTGCACGGCGCCGATGACGGCTGCATGGGCATCGACACCATCGGTCCGGTGCTCGACTTCCTCGCCCCCGGATCCGAGCTGGTGGTGGTCCCGGGCGCCGGCCACTTCCTGCACGTCGAGAAGCCTGAGGAAGTCAACGATCACATCCTGCGGTTTCTGGCCGGGTCTGGGGAAGGCGGCTAAGGAAGGCGGAACCGGCCCGAGCCGAGGCGCTCGACCATCCCCTCCGCCACCAACCCGGCCGCCACCCGTTCGGCCCGCTCGGGTTGACCGGGCCACCCCATGATCTGCGGGAGGTCGACCTTCCGCACCGGGGCCTGCCGGAGGGCGTCGACCAACCGCCCGCGGCCCTGGCGATCGGAGCCGACGAACGGGCTCTGGGGGGTCGACACCCCCGCCGATCCCCGCGCCGGATCCGGGGTCGACCGGCCGGTGGCCGACCATCGGCACCGCTTCTGGATGGGACACTCACCACAGGCCGGATCGGTGGCCAAACACACCGTCGCCCCCAGATCGAGCAAGGCCTGGTTGAACTCCCAGGCCCGACGGCTCGGAACCATCGAGTCGACCAGCGACTGCGCCTCCCGCGGCGTCACCGCCTCGCCGGCCACCGCTCGCGCCAGGATCCGCCCGGCGTTGGTGTCCACCACCCCGACCTCCACCTCAAACGAGAAGGCCAGTACCGCCCGAGCGGTATACGGCCCCACCCCGGGCAGGGCCAGGAGGTCGGTCAGCTCCGACGGAACCTCGCCGCCATGGCTCTCCACCATCACCCGGGCCGCCTGGTGCAGACCTCGGGCCCGCCGGTTGTAGCCGAGACCCTGCCAGGCCCGCAGGACATCTCCGAGCGAGGCGGAGGCACAGGCGGTCGGGGTGGGGAACAACCCGAGGAAACCGTGGAAGGCGGGCACCGCCCGGGACACCTGGGTCTGCTGCAGCATGACTTCGCTGACCAGCACCGCCCACGGGTCCCGGGTGGCCCGCCAGGGCAGGTCCGGCCGTCTCGACGACGCTCGGGGCTCATTTCCGTTGTCGTGGTCGCCGGTGTCGGTGGTGCCCAGGGTGCCCCAGTCGGCGATGGCCCGGCCCATGGCCCGCAACTGCTCCGGCCGGCGCATACCGGCTCGGGTTCGCCGGTTCACCCGGTTCTCATCGCCGGTGGCCGGTCCGGCGTTCCCCCTCCCGAGGGTGCCGGAACCGATGGCTACTCCCAGGCTCCGTCGGTGTAGGGGAAGCGCCGGGGTGGGGCGGCGGCGCGCTTCCAGATCATCACCTTGCGCCGGAAGAAGCACACCTCGTCGCCATCCTGATTGAACGCCTTGGTCTCCACCGTCACGATGCCGCGGTCGTCGCGGGACTTCGATTCGACCTTTTCGATCACCTTGGTCTCCGCGTAGATGGTGTCGCCGTGGAACGTCGGTGACCGGTGGATCAACGACTCGACCTCGAGGTTGGCGATCGCCGCCCCACTGACATCGGGGACGCTCATCCCCAGGGCGAGCGAGTAGACCAGGTTGCCCACCACCACGTTCTTTCCCTGGACGGTTTCGTTCTCGGCGAACCACCGGTTGGTGTGGAGCGGGTGGTGGTTCATGGTGATCATGCAGAACAGGTGGTCGTCGGCCTCGGTGATCGTCTTGCCCGGCCAGTGTCGGTAGATGTCACCCGGTTCGAAATCCTCGAAGTAGCGGCCGAAGGGCCGGTCGTAGGTGGTCATGGGAGCAGGAGTGTACCGAGTGGCACGGTTGGTTAGGCGGCTTCCGGTGCCGGGCGGGTGGTGAAGCCGAGGAGCCAATCCGATTGTGACTCGCCGTCGATGGCCATCCTCCAGGTGTAGCGGGTGCCCGGGACCAGCGGCAGCGGGCCGAGGTTGACGGCCAGCGCCACGTCGATGGGCGAGCCTTCCGGGATCCCCGGTGGCCTCCCGACGGTGAACTCGCCCCGCACCTCGACCGGGTGCTCGCCCTCCGGCGTCTGCACCAATACCGGACGCCCGTCGGCATCCTCCAGGAACAGCTCCCAGTGGTGCGATGTCTCGGCCTCGTTCCAGGCGACATCGATTTTGAGGGCGATGGCCGACGGGACCGGGTCGGGACCGGTCATGCTCCATCCCCCGCCGAGGATGTACAGCTTCCCGTCGGCAACCTGGGCCGAATCGCACAACATCATGGTGACCTTCACGAGTGTGGAGGCTATCGGCTTCCCAGCCGGGGCTCGTTCCGACACCGGATCTCGTCTCCCGGCTTGCCAACCCGGTTGGGCCGGGCCCAGAACCGGCGGTGGATCGGCGGCGGATAGCGTGGGTGGATGGAGATGCGAGGGCTTCGCGACGACGTCTACCGGCGGCCACTGGCCACCGCCCTCGACCGGCTGGGCCTGGGCGCGGGATGGACATGCGTCGATGTCGGAGCCGGGGGCGGCGATGTGTCGGTGGCGTTGGCCGAGATCGTCGGCCGGGACGGGCGGGTCTACGCGGTCGACAGCGATCCCGAAGCGCGGGACGAGGTGGCCAAAGCCGCGGCCGCCCACAGCCAGGTGCTGGCCATCACCCAGGCCGGCGAGGACCTCCGGCTGCCCGAGCCGGTCGACTTGGCCTTCTGCCGGTTCCTGCTCCTCCACGTAGACGACCCCGCGGTGGTGCTCGGCCGCATGGCCGCCGCCGTTCGTCCCGGCGGTTGGGTGGTGGCCCAGGAGCCGATCACCTCCGCCGGTCGTATCAACGGCCAACCGTTTTCGATGCCGGACGCGCTCCACCCTGACATCGGGGCCATGCTGCCGGCGCTGGCCCGTCAGGCCGGGCTGGTCACCGTGGACACCTGGGCGGAGGCACCTGCCGGCGCCGGGCCCGGGCCGGTGGCCGACTACATCACCCTGCTGACCGAGGTGGATCCGGGAGACGATCCGGTGGTGCTGCCCCCTCTGGTCACCGTTGTCGCCCAAGTTCGCCCCGGCTGACCTCGCCGGCTGACCTCGCCGGCTGACCTCACCTCGGCCGACCTCGCCTCGGCCGACCGGGCATCGGCGGATCGGTAATCTTTCAGCGTGCCTACCGAATCTCTCCCTGTGCCCGACCTCGATGCCGCGGCAAAAGCGGTAGCCGTCGCAGCTTCGGTCGTCACCTCCGGAATCACCGCCCTGAGCGCGGAGGGCGGACCCGATGTCGCCCAGGTGCTGGCCTACGACCTGGCCCACGCGGCGTCATCGGTGAGGACGGCCGAGGCGGTGCTCGGCTACGGGGCCCATGGCGACGTCGAGGCCCGAATTGCCTGCGCCTTCGCCGCCGATGCCATCGCCGACCTGGCCTCCCGGACCATCGGTCGGGAGGAGGCGTGGGGAGTCGCCGCCGACTGGATGACTCCGGCGGCCGATTTCGTCACCACCTTCCGGGATCCGGCGTTTCTGGCCTCCCTCGCCCGCCAGCAGGGTGACCGCCACCTCGACGCTGACTTCGAATTGGTGCGGGAGACCTTCCATCGTTTCGCCGAGGAGCAGATCCGGCCGAGGGCGGAGCACATCCACCGGGCCAATACCGACATCCCCGAAGAGATCATCTCCGGCATGGCCGAGATGGGCGGGTTCGGCATGTCGGTCCCCGAGGAGTACGGCGGGTTCGCCACCGGGGGCGAGAGTGACTACATGGGGATGGTCGTCGCCACCGAAGAGCTGTCGTGGGCATCGCTGGGCGCCGGCGGTTCGCTCATCACCCGCCCGGAGATCCTCACCCGCGCCCTGGTCTACGGGGGGACCGAGGATCAGAAGCAGCGCTGGCTGCCGCGGCTGGCTACCGCCGAGGTCATGGGGGCGGTGGCGGTCACCGAGCCCGACTTCGGGTCGGACGTGGCCGGGGTGATGACCATGGCCACCCGGGCCGACGGCGGTTGGCTGATCAACGGGGTCAAGACCTGGTGCACCTTCGCGGCCCGGGCCGACGTGCTGATGCTGTTGGCCCGCACCGATCCCGACAAATCCAAGGGTCATCGCGGGCTCTCCTTGTTCCTGGTCGAGAAGCCGCAGGGCGAGGGTCACGGATTCGTCTTCACCCAGGAGGCCGGCGCCGACGGCCGCCCGTCCGACTCGTCGGGTCGGATGGAGGGCCGGGCCATCGACACCATCGGCTACCGGGGGATGCACTCCTACGAAGTCGCCTTCGAGAGCTGGTTCGTGCCCGATGCCGATCTGGTCGGCGGGGAGGAGGGGCTGGGCAAAGGCTTCTACCTTCAGATGCAGGGCTTCGAGAACGGTCGACTGCAGACGGCGGCGCGGGCGCTCGGCGTGATGCAGGCCGCCTACGAGGCAGCACTCGACTACGCGGAGAATCGCCGGGTGTTCGGATCGCCGATCGTCGACTACCAGCTCACCGAGGTGAAGCTGGCCCGGATGGCGGTGCTCATCCAGTCCGCCCGGCAGTTCTCCTATGAGGTCGCCCGTCTGATGTCCAAGGGCGAGGGCGCGCTCGAGGCGTCGATGATCAAGGCCTATGTCTGCCGGGCGGCCGAGTGGGTCACCCGGGAGGCACTCCAGATCCACGGCGGCATGGGTTATGCCGAGGAGTACCCGGTGAGCCGCTATTTCGTCGACGCCCGGGTGCTGTCCATCTTCGAGGGTGCCGACGAGACGCTCGCCCTCAAAGTCATCGCCCGTGGCCTGTTGGCCCGGGCCAAAGCCTGACCCCGTTTGTCGCGCCGTCCCCACCAAGAGGAGATGCCATGAGTAACGACTACCCCTATGCGGGCCGGTTCGATGTGAATCGGGTCCTGCCCGAATCCGGGCGTCCCCGGGGCGAGGTGCTGGCCGAGTTGGCCACCATGGCCAAGGAGGAAGACGCCTTCTGGGAGACCGGCAAGTGCTCGGGCACCATGTACTGCGGCGACCACGACCACTACGCGTTCCTCACCGAAGCCTTCGGGCTCTATGCCCACGTCAATGCTTTGCAGCGGGACATGTGCCCGAGTTCGACCCGCTTCGAGGGCGAGATCATCGCCATGGTCCTCGATCTCTTCCACGCCGGAGCGGTCACCGACGGGGAGCCGGTGGGCATGCTCACCAGCGGCGGCACCGGAAGCATCTGTCACGCGGTCCTGGCCTACCGTGAATACGCCGGCCACCACCGGGGGGTCACCCGCCCGAATCTGATCAAGCCGGAGACCGCCCACCCTGCCTTCGACAAGGCCTGCCATCTCTTCGGCGTCGAACTACGGCGCGCCACCATCGACCCCGACACCACCATGGTCGACGTCGAGTCGGTGAGAGACCTCATCGACGACCAGACCATCGCCATCGTCGGGTCCGCCTGCAACTACGGGTACGGCACCGTCGATCCGATTGCCGAGCTCGGCCAGTTGGCCATCGAGAAGGGGATCGGCCTCCACGTCGACGGATGCCTGGGTGGGTTCATCCTGCCCTTCGGACAGGAGCTCGGTTACGACATCCCCTTGTTCGACTTTCGGGTCCCGGGTGTCACCAGCATCTCGGCCGACACCCACAAGTACGGCTACGCCCTGAAGGGCACCTCCACCCTGCTGTTCCGGGACAAGGCGATCCGCAATTCGCAATACTTCTTCCTCACCGACTGGAGCGGCGGGAAGTACACCTCGCCGGGCATGGACGGCTCCCGCTCGGCCGGGCTGCTGGCGGCGACCTGGGCGTCGTTGGTGCAGCTGGGGCGGGCGGGGTACCGGGGCTACGCCAAGGAGATCTTCGAGACCGCCGACCGGATGAAGCGAGCCGTCCTCTCCCATCCCGAGTTGCGGATCCTCGGCAGCCCCACCTTCCTGTTCAGTTTCACCTCCGACGAGTTCGACGTCTATCACGTGAACGACTTCATGCGCGGACGGGGGTGGCGCTTCAACGGCCAGCAGTACCCGAACGCGCTGCACATGGCCGTCACCCGGCCCCAGACCCAGAGCGGACTCGCCGACGCCTTCGAGACCGACCTCGCCGACGCCGTCGTCTTCGCCAAGGAGCATGCCGGGGACGCCCCCAAGTCCGGGGCCATCTACGGCGGCGTCGCCGGCGGGATGACCGACGAGGCCGACGAGTTCATCAAGATGGTGATGGCTCAGATGCTCGACACCCAACAGGCCGTTCCCGGGGCGTGACCGCGGGTGGCGACTACGAAAGTCCCCTCCTGCGATTGATCAACAGTGGCGCCGATGAGGCGCGCTTCACCATCACCCCACCGACGTCCGATTCGGAGCTTCCCGATGTCCGCGGCCTGTTGGCCGGCGCCTCCGAGGTCGACATCACCCCGCCACCGGGAATGCCCAAGGCCGGGTTCTCCAAGAACGCCCGGGATGGCAACGGGTTCCGCAACCGACTTCGGGCCCGCGTCCTCCATCTCCGGGCGGGCCGGGCGTCGTTGGCCATCGTCCAACTCGATCTGCTCAGCGGATCCGCGCTGCTCCAACATCTGGTGGCCCAGGCGGTAGCCGGATCCACCGATGTGCGCCTGCCCGGTCTCTTCATCGGCGCCACCCACACCCATGCCGGGCCCGGGCAGTTCGACGCTTCCCAGTTCTACAACCGGTTCGCCTCCAACCGTCCGGGCTTCGATCCGGCCTGGACCCAGTTTCTGGCCGACCGGATCGCCGGTGCGGTGATCGACGCGGTCAACAACCGGGTCCCGGCCCGAGTCGGGGTAGGCCGGACGGAGGTGTGGGGCCTCACCCGCAACCGGTCGCTCGATCCCCACAGCCGCAACCGCACGGTGGCCGACAAGCGACTGGCTCCGCAGAGAAAGTTCGCCGCGGTCAACCCCTGGCTCCACATGGTGCGGGTCGATGCCGAGTCCGACGGCGGCGGGCTCCGTCCGTTGGCGGCGATGACGGTGTTCTCCGTTCACGGCACCGGCATCAGCCACCACTGTGACGAGTACCACGCCGACCTGTGGGCCTACCTCAACCATGAACTCTCCCGGCGGGTGGAGCGATCGACGGGTTGTAGACCGGTGATCGGGGCCATCGAGGGCACCCATGCCGACTGTGCGCCGGCCATCCGATTCGGTCGGGCCGGGTTCATCGAGGCCGAGCGGGTCGGCAGAGGCATTGGGGCGGTGGCGGCCCAGCTCTACGACCGGATGGAGGGCGAGCTCTCCGATCGGGTCCAGCTGGCGGCCGGCATCCGGGAGCTCGACCTCGACCACGGCGGGGATGTCATCGGCGACCACCGATTGGCGCCGCCCCTTCTCGGCGCGTCGCAGGTGGCGGGGGCAAAGGAGAACACCACCCCGGCGCTCCACCTGATCCCCCCGTTCCGGGCCGGCTACCCGAAGCCGTTCTCGTCGCGCCGCCCGCACGGGGCCAAGTGGGTGCTCGGATCCCGCCGATTGCAGCCCCTCATCCTGCCCACCCAGGACTTCCCCCGGGTGCTGACCATCCAGGTCCTGCGGATCGGCGAGACGACCATCGTCGGCGCCCCCTTCGAGATCACCGTCGAAGCCGGGCGACGGATCACCGAGGCGGTGGACCGGACCTTTGGCGGCGGTGGTCGTGGCGGTGGCATTGGTGGTGGCGGCGGCAACGGCACGATCGTCTCCTCGGTGGCCAACGGCTACTGCGGCTATTGCACTACCGAGGAGGAGTACAGCCGCCAGTACTACGAGGGCGGCCACAATCTTCACGGTCCGACCACTCAGGGGTGGCTAGCCGCGCAGGCCGCCCGTCTGGCCGACGAGGTGGCCACCGCGGGCACCGGCTTCGTCAGCCACCTGCTTCCGGAGCGAACGTTCTCCCTGTCCGTCCGCCACTACCTTCCGGTGCCCGGTGCTGGAGCCCAGACGACCAGGCAGGTCCTGGCGCCGGCCGAATTTCACGACGGGGCTCGAGAGGACCCGGGGCGGTGGGAATTCCACTTCATCGACGCGTCGCCGGGCGACCTGCGGTGGCACGACCCGATGATTCGAGTCGAACGCGAGGATGCTCGCATCGGCTGGGTGACCGTGGAGGACGACCAGGGGGTCGACCTCGGCGTTGTTCACCTGGCCGAGAGCAAGACGGGCGGCGCTCCCACCTATGCGGCTCGCTGGTACAACCCGTGGCTGGGCGGCGGACGACGCCACCGGTTCGTGGTCCTGGCCAATGGTGACCGCGCCGAACTGGCGTCGGATCCCTTTGACTGAGCCTCCCCATCCGCCCCGGGGCGAGAAATTCGCTTGACCCTCCCCTAAGGGGAGCATTCACAGTGGTCGTAACTACGGAACCAGGAGGTACCCATGACCCAGACCCTGCCCAAGCCGATCGCCGAGTACATCGAGGCATCGAACACCTTCGACGGTGACCGCCTGATCGCCGCCTTCGCCGACGACGCCATGGTCAACGATGCCCGCCGTGAGTTCTGGGGCGTCGATGCCATCAAACGCTGGTCCGACAAGGAGATCATCGGCGACAAGGTGACGATGGACGTCAAGGAGGTCAAGAAGCACTACGGAGAATTCATCGTCGACGCCGTCGTGGACGGAAACTTCGACAAGTCGAAACTGCCCGACGTGGTCGTTCTCACCCATTACTTCACCGTCCGGGACGACAGGATCGTGAGTCTCATCATCATTCTCAATGCGCCGGCCGAATAGGGTGCGCGACACCGCCATCCCTCTGCGAGCATGAGGGCGTGGGAATCGGCGATCCACCTCCAGGAGAACTTCCCGCCCTCATCGGGATCGAACGCGACCGCCTCCTCCAGGTACTCGGTTCACTCAGGTCGGCTGACTGGCAGAAGCCGACACCCTGCCCGGAGTGGAATGTCCTGGCGCTTTGCTGTCATCTAGTCGGAGTCGATCTCAGCAGCCTGTCCCGGAATCGTGACCAACACCACGGAACGGATCTGCCCGATGGTCAAAGTGAAGCTGAATTCATCCAGTGGATCGACAACCTCCAGATGGAATGGGTGGAGGCGGCCAGGCGGTTGAGCCCGCGGGTGGTCATCGACCTGCTCGCCTGGAGTGCACCTCAGCTGGTGGACATGTTCGAGGACCAGGACCCGACCGCCTGTCTGGCTCACGTCTCCTGGGCCGGTCCCGATCCGCTGCCGGTCTGGCTCAATCAGCTACGCGAGCTCTCCGAATACTGGATCCACCGTCAACAGCTTCTGCAGGCGCTCGACCTTCCCGCCGACCTACGCTCCGATCTGGTCGGACCGATTCTCGAGGGTCTGCGCTGGGCGTACGCGTTCCGACTCGGCAAGGTTCCGGCCGCCTTCGGCGACACCGTCGTCTTCACCATCACTGGTCCATATGCCGCAACCTGGCATCTGGTGGCGACCGAGTCGGGCTGGGACTTCCCGACCATGCCCGGGACCAAGGTGGTCGCCAGCCTCTCGCTGACGACCGACCAGGCCTGGCGACTGTTGAGCAACAACCTGTCGGCGGCCGAGCAGGCGCAGTTGCCGGCGTCGGGTGACCCGAGGATCCTCGAGGTGATCCTCCGGACCCGGGCCATCATCGGGTCACCGGACTGAGCCCTCCGACCCGGCCGAGCCCGGCGCGAAATTCCGGGAGGGCATGGCCGGGCCTGGCCACCGGGGAGGATGCCCAATTCCAGCCGGCCGCCCATACACTGCAGGCATGTATTACGCCCATGGCTCGTGGATCGCTCTGGTCGTCTTCGGGGGCCTCTTTGCCCTGCGTGCCTTGTCGTCACAACGCCGCCGCGGGGGCTACCGCGGGAGTCCGCCGCCCAAGAGTTTCTTCACCACCACCGACCCCCGGGGTCCGGACCCGGGGCCGACGGCAGAACCACCGAGCGCGGCGGACACCGCGCACACCGGAACTGCCCCCGGCTGGTTCCGGGACCCCTTCTTCAAGCACGATCACCGGTACTGGTCGGGGTCGGAATGGACCGAGCACATCACCGACGACGGGGTCCCGGGCGTCGACCCGCCCCCGGCAAAGTCGGACCCACCGCTTTAGCGCCGCCCCGGCTGTCGCTATGCCACCCCCGTCGCCGGATGACCAGCAGCGCCACTCCATTGGGCGGCGGCGGTCGGAACGCTGAGCGGGGAATCGAAAGACCGACGCCCACCTCGAACTGTCGGAGCCAACGACTGGCCCCCGGACCATGGCCGGACGCCCAGCGCCGGGCCACATGCCACGGCACCACCAGGTCGGCACGGATCAGTGGGCTACCCGGCGCCACCAACCGGCCCAGCACCGCCGCGCTAACCGCGAACGGGGGGTTGGCTACCACCTTGAACGGGTAGCGGGGCAGCCAAAGATCGGCGGCGTCGGCCACCACCACCTTGACCGGGTCGCGGTCGAATCGCTTTCTCAACGACGCAGCCCGCTTTGGATGCAGCTCCACAGCCACCACCCGGGCGCCGCTCTTCACCAGCGATGAGGTGATTGCTCCCGTCCCGGCGCCGACATCCAGCACCAGATCGCCGGGGCCGACCGTCGCCTCGGCCACGATCCGTTCAGCCCACCGGCTATCGAGCTGGTGCCATCCCCAGCGTGCCTCCGACTTCGAGGACACGACGACGGGCCATGGTCATCATTGTCATGCTTCCACTCTACGGCAACGGCAACGGCGAGGGCGAGGGCCAGGGCGAAAAACGAGCCCCCTGCCGACTCAGCTCTTCGAACGGGAGAGGCCGGCGCGCTCGCCCCGGACCACGAACTTGGTGGCCATCTTCCGGGATGCCTCGTCGATCATCTCGTCGCCGAACATCACCGCGCCGGTCCGGTCGTCCTCGGTCGCCTTCTGATAGGCGTCCAGGATGTCCCAGGCCTTGTCGAACTGTTCCTGGGTGGGCGAGTAGACCTCGTTGAGGACCCCGACCTGGTCGGGGGTCAGCGCCCATTTTCCGTCGTAGCCCAACACCCGGGTCCGCTGCGAGAATTCCCGCAGCGAATCGAGCTCCCGGATTTTCAGGAACGGCCCGTCGATGACCTGCAACCCATTGGACCGCCCCGCCATCAGGATCTTCGAGAACACGTAGTTGAAGTGGTCGCCCGGGTATTCGGGGATGGCCACCCCTCCGGTCAACACCGGCATCTCCATCGACGCCGCGAAGTCGGCGGGACCGAAGATGATCGTCTCCAGCCGCGGGGACGCGGCACAGATTTCTTCGACGTTGATCAGCCCGGTGGTCGTCTCGATCTGGGCCTCGATGCCGATGTGGCCCACTGGGAGCCCGTTCTTCTTCTCGACCTGGGAGAGCAGGAGGTCGAGGGCAACCACCTCGGCGGCCCGTTGGACCTTGGGCAGCATCACCTCGTCCAGACGTTCCCCGGCATTGCCGACCACCTCGATCACATCGCCATAGGTCCACTCGGTGTCCCAGGCGTTGATCCGCACGCACAGCACCCGGTCGTCCCAGGCCAGGTTCTTGATGGCATCGGCCACTTTGGCCCGGGCGTTCTCCTTCTCCAGCGGCGCCACCGAGTCCTCGAGGTCGAGAAAGCTCATGTCGGCCGGCACCGACGGGGCCTTGGACAGGAACTTCTCGTTCGATCCGGGGGTAGAGAAGCACGAACGGCGGGGCAGGTAACGGGAGCGTTCAGACATGCCCAGATGGTACGGCCATCGTCGGGAACCGCCAAACCGAGCGCCGGACCCAGCCGGAACCAGCCCCGGCCCGTTCGGCACCGGCCACCTACAGTGGGCCCATGAGCAGCGTCAATCCTCCCGGCAGGGCGGCCCGCCGACTCGCCTCCGCTCTC
Source organism: Acidimicrobiales bacterium (assembly GCA_035948855.1). GTDB lineage: Bacteria > Actinomycetota > Acidimicrobiia > Acidimicrobiales > RAAP-2 > DASZIT01. The sequence continues at coordinate 92,171 of DASZIT010000033.1, forward strand.
GAACCGGTGGTCGGCCAGGTCTACTTCGCCGCCGAGTGCCACCAAGAATACGAGAAGCTCGGTTTCTCACCCAGCCCGTTCACCCTCGACACCGGGGTGCAGCTTCCCGACGGGCCGGCCTATTTCACCAGCCGCGGGTCGTGCATGGGCCAGGTCCCCGGCGAGCTGGTGGCCGCCGCCTTCGGTGTCTTCAATCCCGAGGCCGTCATCCCTGCCGTCGAGCTCGGCTGGACCCGCTGCGACGCGCCGACCATCGCCTCCGCCCGTACCCGGGGTGCCACTGCCCAGCTGACCCGGATCCTCGGTGAGCACCCGGAGGGAATCGACCGGGTCACCGAACTTCTCGGCCAGGCCGCCGCCCCGCTCCGGCCGGAGGGGCGCCCGCTCTACGCCGGGCTGCTGAGCCTCGGCTTCCCCGGAGATCCGATGGGAGACATGTGGAGGGCGGGCGACATCCTGCGCGAGTTCCGGGGTGACGCCCACACCGCCGCCTGGACGTCGGCCGGGCTCGACGCCACGGAGATCGGTCTTCTCACTGAGCTCTATTGGGGTCTCCCCCCTCGCAGCTACGTCCGGACCCGGGCGTGGTCGGACCCACAGCTCGATGCCGCCACCGAGCGCCTCCGCGCCGGCGGCCTGGTCGACGACGACGGTATGACCGACCAGGGCCGGACGTTGCGGGAAGCGGTCGAGGTGGCCACCGATGACCAGTGTGGCCCCGCAGTGGCCGCCCTCGGGGAGGACCTGGGCGAGCTGTTGGCGGTGCTGGAGCCGTGGGGAGCCGCCATCCGGGCCGCCGGCGGCTATCCCCCTAGCGGACCCCACGATCTGGCCCCGAAGGCACCGCCCGCGTCGCCGCGCCAGTAGGGCGGCGTCGTCAGGGATCAGGTGGCCGGTGCCGACGCCGGATCGGCCTGCAGGTCGGCCGGTATCAGCTGTTCGGACAACAGCCGATCGAACCGGGCCGGATCGCCGCCGACGAACGAGCGGCACAGCGGCAGCCCTTCCACGTAACAGGTGAGGTACGCCCGCCAGGTGGGGTGGGTCAGGAACTCGACGGCCTTCGACGCCCGGTCGTTGGACAGCAAACCCCACCGGGCGACTTCGTCGACCACGGTGTCGACGTCGGCTCCGTCCTCGTGGAGCCGGAAGGCGGCGTTCTGCCGCACCGCCCCGAGCGCCTCGCCCGCCTCCGACACCGCGGCCACCACCTCGGGGTCGTAGCGGAGCCCGAGCGGTCTTAGGTGCCCGGCCACCACCGACTCGGGTCGTCGACCGACGATCACTTCCAGTCCGAGGTCAGCCAGTCCTTCGGCCAGGAGGCACTGCGGTGTCCCGACCAGAAAGATCGACTCCTCCCACCACTGGCGGTGCCGCACCAGCCCGATCTCCTTGCGGGTGTGCTCGGTGTGGTGGCCCGGGTAGGACTCGTGCGCCACCAGGTGGGCGAGGCTGGTGGAAAGCACCGGCAGGTCGGTGTTCACCGCCACCCGGCTCTGCAGCCCGCCGAGGTAGTAGTTGAAGCCCGACCACGGCTGGTTGGTCACCAGCTCGAAGTCGACGTGCTCGCCGTCGGGCAGGCCGAACCGGGCCCGGGTCCGCTCCCGGAAGTCCTCGGCCAACGAATCGATGGCGACCCGGAGGGTATCGGTGGGGACCGCGTGGGCCTCCCTCCAGGTAACCAACCGCTCGGCCAGTGGACCGCCACCCGGGAGCACCTCGTCCAGCTGCCGATGGGCGTCGGCAAACGTGCTCTCGTCGACCCGGCTCGGGCGGATCCCGTAACACGCCTCGACCTCGTCGGCGTAGCCGATGGCCTCGCCGGCCAGCTTCCGGGCGGTGGTCATCAGCCCGATCACCTGGGCCCGCAGCCACCGGCGTCGAGCCGGGGCCGCCCCGTCGTCAGGCAGGACACCCCCCACGACCTGGGAGGACCCATCCAGCGCGCCCCCGGCGTCGATGTCGGCAAGAAGCGCCCTCGCCTCCGCCACCAGCCGGTCCGGCGGTTGCACCGGTTCCCGGTCGGCCGCCTGGGCCCGGGCCGGGGGGCCGTAGTAGGCGTCGACCATCCCGTCGATGTGCCGCCCGAGCCGGAGGCCGAGAGTCAGGTAGCGGTCGACCAACCCCGCCTCGCCGCGAGCCGCCATGGCGGCTAGCCCAGTTGCTCGTGGAAGAAGGCCAGGGTGCGGTCCCAGAGCAGGGCGGCGGCCTCGGGGTTGTAGACCTCCGGACGGTCCTCGTTGAAGAAGGCGTGACTGGCGCCGGTATAGAAGTGGAACTCGACCGGCAGGCCGAGCTCCCGCAGCTGCGCCTCGAGCTCCCGGGTGCTCTCGGGGGTGAAGTAGTCGTCGTCGGCCCCGATGTGGCCCAACACCGCCGCCTTCATCTTCGAGTAGTCGGGCTGGGCGTCCGGCCACGGGATGAGCCCGTACGCCGGAACCACCGCCTTCACCGCGTCGGGCCGTTGGGTGGCGAGCACTAGCGCGAGTCCCCCGCCCATACAAAATCCGATGACGCCGATCTCGCCGCGCCCGGTGCGGCGGACCAATTCGTCCACCGCGCCGCTCAGGTCCTTGGCGGTGGTGTCCATCTTGAGGGCCATCATCTCCTTGCCGGCTTCATCCGGCTCGGAGAGCGGGACTGCCGTCCCGTGATAGAGGTCGGGGGCCAGGGCGGTGAAGCCGGCCTCCGCGAACCGGTCGCAGGTCCGCTTGATCTGATCGACCAGACCCCACCACTCCTGGATGACGATGATCCCGGGCCCGGATTCGGCCCCGCCGGACGGGACGGCCAAATAACCCTGAGCGGTCTTTCCGTTGCTGGCAAATTCGATGATCTCACCCATGACATGACCCTACCCGGCTCGATTTGTTGACCGCTTGGTCGGCTACCCGGGTGAACGCCACCGGGCTCTGGGAGGTCGACCGACATCGGACGATCACGTTGACAATGCGTCTCACGCGCTGACCGCGAAGATGAACAAGATGTTTACGCAACGGTCCTTGCCACAGTGGTCGCGACGTTGCGTGGAACGTTGAACGCGAGTTCATTTGTGGCGCAAGCAGGAATACAACGTGACGCGACCGGATATGACGAAATTCCGTCAGATAGCATCAATCGGTATTTCCGATATCCCAGGTCAGAGCCATAATGCATCCGAGTGTCCTTGTGTCATGTGGGCGGATGGACTAAAACGTACGTCGTTATGACTCACGCCGAGCAGTACTCGACGTCCGAGCCAGGTGCCCCTCGACAGGTACGCACGAGATCCCGTGGGCGGATCGGTGCGTTGCTCGCACTGGCCGTCACAACCGGGATCACGTCACTGGTAGTGGTGCCCCCGCGCCTTGCATCGGCCGATCAAATCTCTGACGCCCAGGCTCAGGCCTCGGCGCTCACCGCCAAGATCGCCGCTGAACAACAGCAGATCCAGTCGTTGACCTCACAGTACGACACCGCCACTTACAAGGTGGGCCAGCTCAACACCCAGATCGCCGCGAGCCAGGCCCAGCTGGCCAAGGACCAGGCGGCAGTGAACAAGGACCAGGGCGAGCTCAAGACCCACGCGGTGGCCGACTACATGAGCAATGGCACCAGCAACCAGTTCACCCAGATGTTCACCGGTGACAACAATGCGGCCGGCATTCACAACGAGTACTCCGCGATTGCCTCGGGCAACGTGACCAACACCGTGGACCAACTGCACACCGCGCAGACCCAGCTGAAGGCGCAACAGGATGCGCTGCAACAGCAACAGTCACAGGCCACTGCCGAAGCCAACGCCGCGTCTTCGGCCAAGAACCAGGCCACGCAACTGGCGGCCTCGGACGCCTCGGCGCTGGACGGCGTGAACGCCAACATCAAGAATCTGGTTGCCCAGCAGCAGGCGGCCGCCGCCGCCGCCGCCCAAGCTGCGGCAAATGCCAAGCTGGCTTCGGCGCAGGCCGCTGCCGCCTCAGCTCAGACGGCCGCATCCCGGTCAACCTCCAGCGGTGGTAGTGGCGGGGGTGGCGTGAGCGTTTCCTTCAGCCCACCACCTCCCACCTCTAGCGGCGCGGCTGGCGCGGTGCAGGCGGCCCAGGGCGAGATCGGTGTCCCCTACACGTGGGGCGGGTCGAGTCCCTCCACCGGGTTCGACTGCTCGGGTCTGGTGGAGTGGGCCTATGCCCAGGTCGGGATCAGCCTTCCCCACTATTCGGGGGCTCAGTACGACGACACCACCCACATCCCGTTGGGCGATATCGCTCCGGGTGACATCCTGTTCTACGGTCCCGGCGGCAGTGACCACGAGGCCATGTACATCGGTGGCGGCGAGATGGTCGAGGCGCCCTACACCGGGGCGACGGTGACCGACAACCCGATCCGCACCGGTGACGGTTTCGTCGGAGTCGGCCGAGTCGGGTAGCCGTCTGGTCACCGGCGGCAATCGCGCCGGCGGGGGCCAAGTTTCACCCCTCAGCGCGCCTCGCCCGGCCTCGGCCGGCCCGGCCATCCGCTCAGCCCTGATCGTGGGCCGTGAGCTCCTTCGGCGGCAGCTTCCCTTCCGCCCCCTCCGCCCGGGGCCCCGGCGGCCGGCCGAATCGGAACGACAGCGCCGGGCGTCCGGCCTGCACGACCATGGCTTGACCGGTCTCGTCGCCACATAGACAGCCGATCACCGCGTCGGCCACCGCTCTCGGGTCGATGATCGGAAACCCGCTGTCTTCCAGCAGCTGTCGAACATCGGCGATCAATGGCGTGTCCACCAATCCCGGGCAGACGGCGTTGACGGTGATGTGCTTCTCGGCCAACTGGGGGGCCAGCGCCCGCACCAGCCCCACCACCGCCGACTTGGTCAGCGCGTAGATCGGGTCGGGCGAGTAGCCGATGAGACCGGCCAGGGAGGCGGTGGCCACGATCGCCCCGCCGCCTCGACTGGCCATGGCCGGCACCAGGGCCCGGATACCGAAGGTCACCCCGTCCAGGTTCACCCCGAGCGCCCGCCGGTACTGCGCGTCGGTCAGGGCGGTGATGTCGGCCTCCCCGGTGGTCACCCCGGCGTTGAGATGGGCGATGTCGATCCCCCCGAGTTGACCGGTCACCTCTTCGACGATGCCGGGCCACGCTTCCGACCGGCTGACGTCAGCCGGCACGGCCAGACCACCGATTTCGGCGGCGAGCCGGGCCGCCCCGGTGGCGTCCAGATCCACCACGGCCACCGCGGCCCCGGACTCAGCCAACCGGGTGGCGGAGGCCAACCCAATGCCCGAAGCTCCCCCGGTGACCACGGCTACCTTGCCGGAAAGCGTTCCCATCTCTCCCCCTCATCGGGACCGGAGGTCCCTCGTTCTGGCTGGCCGCTGGCTTGCGCATTCCCTGCTTCCGGCAGTCGGCTCAGGTCCCCAAACCCCATCCCC
>DASZIT010000034.1:0-16520 GCA_035948855.1 Acidimicrobiales bacterium
GATCCCCGATCCGCCGGGTCCACCGGGGTTGATCACCAGTGATCCGATCCTCTGCGACGGCACCTCCGCCGGATGACGCTCGACGGCGATCTGGATGGTGGTGCCCTGCGGCTGTGTGTAGTCGAGGGGGACCGTCACCGAGCCGCACTGGAGCCCGGAACCGCACCCGCTCCACTGCACCGGCGTCACCGGCAACGGTGGTTCGGTGGAGGTGGTCGTCGTCGTCGCCCCGGTGGTGGCCGGGGAGACGGTGGGCGGCGGCGGCTTGAGGGCCCCGTTCTTCGCAGCCGGCGTGCATCCCCCGAGCAGCCAAACCCCGGCTGCCACCACGGCGAGCAGACGAGCCGGCACCGCAACGTGGTGACCGCTACGTTCACCATTCCTCTCTCGCCGCTGGCTGGGCACGCCATCACCTTGGCACGTACAAGGGCGGCGCCCACGGCGGCAACCCGCCGACGCCCTGGCGTTCGTCCTCGATGACTACCGTTCATCGGTTGACGGCGCGAGCTATCGGCGGGTTGCCGTGACCACGACCCGACCGGCTCCTCAGTTGTTTAGGAGCGGACCGAAGGTAGGGGTGGCGGTTTTGATGAGGACGAGTTGGGCGACATCGCGTCCGAGATCGAGTCCGGCGACATGGTCGAGCCGGGTATGGACGCCGCCATAGATCCGACTGAGTCCCGCCTCGCTGGCCGCGGCCTGAAACCCGTTGAAACTGCGGGTCACTCCGACCAGCCCGTCCGAAGTCACCGTCAGGTGGGTGTTCTTGGCGAAGAAGGCCGACAACACCGTCGCGCCGGCCTCGCTGATGACGCTGTGGGCGCCGGGATAGGAAGGGTCGGCGGCCGTGGTCAGCAGCGGGGTCCAGCCGGGATCCGCGGTGATGGCAGGGTTCCCGACGGCGAGGTTGATGGCGGTGATCGGCCGCCACAGCTGGTAGTGATATTTGGCGTTGTACATGGCGATCGAAGCGTCGGCGAAGGTCAGGTTGAGCTCCGAGAAGATCTTCGACGTCCGCTCCAGGCTGGTCCGCTGCTGGGTGACCAGGTTCGCGGTGATCTCGTTCCATGTGTTCCAGATGGGTGGCGACCAGAACTGGGCCGCGATGGTCTGATCTGGAGTTCGTGTCGTGCTGGTGTTCTGCCCCAGACTCCTCACCTCGTTGATCGCATCCGCGTAGGCCTGGCTGGACAGCGCCGGCGGGGGTGCGGGTCGAAATTGCTTGCCGGAGGTGAGTACGAACGGGGTGACGGTTCCCCAGTTGGTGAACTGAGGCGCGGAGAATTTGGGCGGCGTTGGCCGATAGTTACCGGGCTGGGTCCCGGGGACGAAGGGAGGCGGGGTGACGGCGGACCCGTCGTTCGACCGGAGGGCGAGCAGCTTGGTGGCCACCGCACGTCCAACTTGAGCTCCGGCCGTTGTGGCTGTTCCCGCGGGGATCGCGGCCAGCTCAGTGGCAAGCAGCTGGTCGACCTGCGGCTTCATGGAAGGGTAGAGGGAGGCAAGGGTGTCGTGAGCCGCCTGATCGGCGGCAGCGTCGGGACGAGCCGTGCGGGGAGCCGTGACCGCAAAGCGGTATGGCCGATCACCGTGGGTGATCGAGACCACCGCGTCGTAGATGGCGGCATCCAGGATTGCGAAGCTTCTCGTCGGGTGAACCGTCGCCGGCTGAACTCCAGGCGCCTTCTGGATCTGCAGCAATTCGGTGTTCCAGTCCACGACCAACTTGCCCGAACCCGGCGCCGAGGCAATCGACGAACTTGAACCGCCGGGGCTCGGTTGCGCGCCAGCTGGGGCAGCCGACCCGACCACCGTCGCTCCGGCGCTGATGGCTGCGGCGGTCAAGACGGCCGCGATCCTCGTGAACTTCCGCATGGCGTGATTTCCTCCTGGGTTGGGTGGGGTGTGAGCCGCGACGGCTCCGGCGTGAACTACCCAAGAGATAGAGATGGGGGTTACGAGGGCCTCCCCACGGCTCTGACCGGGCCTGGACCGGCCGACTCCCTGAATCCTCTGAAACCGGCGGAATGATACCGGTAACGTTCGTGGTGCTTTGTGCCGATAACTCATACAGAGGACCGGATGTCTCACGCAGCTTGCGGGTGACTCGCGCCTTCCTCGTGGAGGGTTCGATGGCAAGCTCGGCGACGACTCGGTCCAACGCGGTCGATCCCTCCGTTCTGCTGCGGATCCTGGCCCAGGTCAGGGCGGGTGACTTCACCGCCCGGATGCCACTCGAATGGACAGGCGTGGCCGGCAAGGTGGCCGACGGCCTCAATGAGGTCATCATCGCCAACCAGAGGCTCGAAGTGGAGCTGGCCCGGGTCAGTCTGGTGGTCGGCAAGGAAGGGAAGCTGTCGCAGCGGGCCGTGCTCGGCGGATCCACCCAGAGCTGGTCTGGGAGCGTGGAGTCGGTCAACAGCCTGATCGAGGCCCTGGTTCGTCCTACTAGCGAGATGCAGCGGGTGATCGGCGCTGTCGCTGACGGGGATCTGAGCAAGAAGGTGTCTGCCGATGTCCGTGGCGAGATGCTCGAACTCAAGAACACCATCAATGCGATGGTTGACCAACTCAACGGGTTCGTCTCCGAATTGACCCGGGTTGCCCGGGAGGTCGGAACCGAAGGCAAGCTCGGTCAAGCGGCGGCGGTCACCATCGAGGTCGGTGGCGTCTGGAAGGACCTCACCGACAACGTGAACCTGATGGCGGGAAACCTGACCGGACAGGTGCGAAACATCGCCGAGGTCACCACCGCGGTTGCCAATGGCGACCTGAGCAAGAAGATCTCGATCGAGGTCAAGGGCGAGTTCCTCGAGCTGAAGAACACCGTCAACGGCATGGTCGATCAGCTGAATGCCTTTGCCGGCGAAGTGACACGAGTCGCCCGTGAGGTGGGCGTTGAAGGCAAACTCGGCGGCCAGGCCCAGTCGAAGGAAATCGGAGGTGTGTGGAAGGACCTGACCGACAATGTCAACCAGCTGGCCGCCAACCTCACCAACCAGGTGCGGGCGATTGCCGAGGTGGCCACTGCGGTGACCGAGGGCGATCTGACCCGGCAGGTCGGGGTGGAGGCCAGCGGCGAGGTCGCGGTCTTGAAGGACAAGCTCAACGAAATGATCCGTAACCTCCGGGAGACGACCCGCCAGAACATCGAACAGGACTGGTTGAAGACAAACCTGGAGCGCTTTACCCGGATGCTCCAGGGCCAGCGCGACCTCGCCGCGGTATCGAGCACCATCCTCTCCGAGCTCGCCCCGCTCGTCTCGGCCCAGCATGGCGTGTTCTACTCCATGACCGGCCCGTCAGACAGCACTGAAGCGGTGCTCCAGTTCCAGGCTGGTTACGGGTACGAGGAGAGGAAGCACCTCTCGACCTCGTTCGCCCTGGGTCAAGGCCTGGTTGGCCAGTGTGCCAAGGAGAAGAAGCGGATCCTTCTCACCGAAGTCCCGGACGACTACGTGCGTATCAACTCCGGACTTGGTGGTTCGACGCCCCGCAACATCATCGTTCTGCCCGTCCTCTTCGAGGGATCGGTGCGGGCGGTGATCGAGCTGGCCTCGTTTTCCCCGTTCAGCGTGACCCACCAGGCCTTCCTCGACCAGCTGGTGGAGGGCATTGGCATCGTCCTCAACACCATCGAGGCCAACACCTTCACCGAGAACCTGTTGAAGCAGTCCCAGTCGCTGACCGAGGAGCTGCGTTCCCAGCAGGAAGAGCTCCGCGAGTCCAATGAGGACTTGGGCCGGCAGGCCCGGTTGCTCGCCGAGCAGAATCTGATCAACAGCGAGGTCGAGCTGTCCAAACGCCAAGTTGAGGAAAAGGCCGGACTCGTCGCCGTCTCTTCGAAGTACAAGTCCGAGTTCATCGCCAACATGAGCCACGAGCTCCGGACTCCGCTGAACAGCCTCCTGATTCTCGCCCAGCAGCTCGAGGAAAACCCCGGCCACACCATGACTGACACCCAGGTGGAATACGCCAGCGTCATCCGTAGCTCCGGTAAGGACCTGCTGAATCTGTTGAACGACATACTCGATCTGGCCAAGGTCGAATCCGGCACCGTCAAGATCGACATGAAGGACCTCTCGTTCAAACTGCTGCGGACCGATCTCCTGCGCGGCTTCGAGCAGGTGGCCAAGGGGAAGGGTCTCAGCTATTCAGTCGACATCGCACCTGACTGTCCGGAGCGGATCGTCACCGATCCCCAACGCCTTCGCCAAATACTCAAGAATTTGATCGCCAATGCATTCAAGTTCACTGATGAGGGCGAGGTTCATCTACAGATTGGCACTACCGAGGACGGATGGAGCCAGCAGAACGAGTCCCTCGCCAACGCCGATTCGGTGGTGGCCATCGCCGTCCGGGACACCGGTATCGGCGTCAAGGAAGACCAACAGCAACGAATCTTCGAGGCCTTCGCGCAAGGCGACGGGAGTACCGATCGCCTCTACGGGGGCACGGGTCTCGGCCTCTCCATCAGCCGCGAACTGGTCGGGCTCCTGGGTGGTGAGATCGCATTGGCCAGCACGTCGGGCGACGGCAGCACCTTCACGGTCTACCTTCCGGCCGGTGGCAAACTGGCCACATCGCCCTCCACTCCGGCGATCGATGGCCAGGCTCGGGAAGAGCCCACTCCCCGGCTGGCTCCCGACCCCACGGATGCAGATCACGCCAAACCGGGACCCACCCAAGCTCGATTCAATAGCCGGGACAGCACCATCCTCAATGGGCTAAAGGTCCTGGTGGTGGACGACGATTTCCGCAATCTCTTTGCCATGACCGCCCTCTTCGAACGGTGCCTGGCCGAAGTGACGGTGGCGGAGAGCGGCTCCCAAGCCATCGCCTCCCTGGAGGCGAATCCAGACATCGACCTCGTACTGATGGACATCATGATGCCGACCATGGACGGATACGTCACCATGCGCACCATCCGATCGTTCGATCGGTTCAAGTCGCTTCCCATCATTGCGGTTACCGGCAAGGTCATGCCTGGTGAGCGCCAGCGGTGCCTGGATGCCGGTGCCAATGACTTCGTTCCCAAGCCGGTCGACACCGACCAGCTCATCGCCGTCCTCCGGCCGTGGCTCCCGACTCCGGCAAAGTCCGCACCGTGACCGCCACCCTGGACCTCAGGCCGCTGCCGGTTGGCGGTCTACCGGAGAGAACCTCAGAGCCCGCCTCCATCTTGGTGGTCGACGACAATGCTGGGAAGCGTTTGGCGCTGAGGGCGGTGCTGTCGCCGCTCGGCTATTCCATCGTCGAAGCCGACTCGGGACTTGCAGCACTCCGCTCCATCCTCGAACAGAACTTCGCGGTCATCCTCCTCGATGTCTGTATGCCGGACATGGACGGGATCGAGACCGCCGCCCTCATCAGGGAGCGTTGGCAGTCGGAAATGACCCCGATCATCTTCATCACCGCCTTCGCCGCCGACGAGATCGAAAACATCGATCGATATTCCGCCGGTGCGGTCGACTTCATGTGCGCGCCCATCCCGCCCGAGGTGCTGCGGGCCAAGGTCTCCGTGTTTGCCAATCTGTTTGCCAAAGCCGAAGTCCTGGCCGCTCGAGCGGAGGAGGTGCAGGCCTCCGCTGACCAGCTGAGGCTCCTCACTGATGCTGCGCCCGTCGGCATCTTCCAGACCGATACCGATGACTGCTACACGTACACCAATCCGCGTTGGTCGGAGATAACCGGCCTCCCCTACGAAGAGGCGGTCGGGCGGCCGTGGGACTGCATGATCGACTCGGATCGCCACGCAGGCCTTCGGGTTGACTTGGCTGGCCACTCCATGCATGGGCCGGAGTTCGGCCATCGATTCAAGATTGACCTTCCTGATTCACCGCCACGGGTCGTGCTCCTCAACTCGAGATCCATCCCGGATGGTTATGGCGGCGTTTCGGGCTGGGTCGGGACCCTCGCCGATGTGACCGACGAAGCCGAGGCCGAAGCCGCGCTGTCGGACGCCCGGGACCAGGCGAACGAGGCATCGCATCTCAAGGCGGATTTTCTGGCCAACATGAGCCATGAGATACGTACTCCCATGAACGGGGTGATCGGGATGACCGAGCTCCTTCTCGAGACCGAGCTCGACCCCGTCCAGCGTGACTACGCCCAGACAGTACGTAACTCCGGGGAGGCACTTCTGACCATCATCGACGAGATCCTGGACTTCTCGAAGGCCGAAGCCGGGAAGCTCAAGATCGAGGACGTCACCTTCAGCGTGCGGAGCGTCGTCGACGACGTCGTGGGACTGCTTGCCGCTCCGGCTCAGGCCAAAGGGCTGGTGTTGGCGGCGGTGGTCGAGAGCCCCGTCCCACGTGCGGTGAGAGGCGATCCGGGCCGGGTGCGCCAGGTGTTGACCAATCTCATCGGCAACGCCCTCAAGTTCACCCAGACCGGAACCATCATCGTCCGGGTCAACAAGGCCGACTCCGTGAATGAGGGCGCCCAGCTCCGCTTCGAAGTCTCCGACACCGGCGAGGGGATCGCTCCCAACAAGCTCGACCTGATCTTTCAACCTTTTGTGCAAGCTGACTCGTCGACTTCACGGAAACACGGAGGAACCGGTCTCGGGTTGTCGATCAGCGGCCAACTTGTCGCCCTGATGGGGGGAGGCTGTGGGGTATCGAGCCAGCTCGGGGAGGGAAGCACCTTCTGGTTCACCATTCCGGCCGGCAATGACGTGGGGCAGACAGCGAACGACTCAGGGCCGGCCGCATCCGACCCAGGGCGCACTGGCTCCGTGGCGGCGGACCGGCAAGCTCCTTCGGCGGATCACCAAGGAAGCCCCGGCCGGTTGCTCGTAGCCGAAGACAATCTGATCAACCAGAAGGTTGTCGTCGCCATGCTTTCCAGAGGCGGCTACACGGTGGACACGGTGGTCAACGGAGCAGAAGCGGTGAAAGCGCTGGCCTGCACGCCTTACGATGCCGTGCTGATGGACTGCCAGATGCCGGAGATGGACGGTTACGAGGCGACCATGGCCATTCGGGCGATGACGGGTTCCCGCCGGCTCACCCCCATCATCGGCGTGACCGCCGGAGCCCGTGAGGAAGACCGCCACCGGTGCCTGGACACAGGCATGGATGCCTATCTTTCCAAGCCCCTGAACAAAGAAGCGCTGCTGAACGTCGTGGCCCGATCCGTGAAAGAACGGGCTGGCCAGGACTAACCCGGGTCCGGGGTAACGGCATCGGATATGGGTCTGAGTGTCAGGAGTACACAACCCAACCGCCGCCAACTACCCCTCCCGTCGGCGCCGGAGGCTGGCCTGGCGGTTGGCCAGCAGCATCAGCTCGGCATCGCTCCAGGTGACCTCTTTGGGAACCATCAAGTTCGCCAAGGCCGCGCAGGCGCTCTTGGTCATGGCCAACGTGAGGGGGTCCATCGACAGGAGCCGCTCGGCCATGGCCCGTGCCGCGGCCGGAAGCTCCTCGTCGGGATAGACGTGGTTGAGGAAGCCCCACGCTTCGGCCTGTTGGGCGGTGAAACGCTCGCAGGCCATGGCCAGCTCCTTGGTGCGGGCCGGACCCAGTTCCCGCATGAGCCGGGGAAGTGCCTGCCAGCTCAGCGGAAGGTCGAGCTCCACCTCCGGGATGGAGAACCAGGCCGACCCGGCGGCCAGGCGGAGGTCGCAGCAACTGAGGAGCACCACGCCGCCGCCGATGGCCAGCCCGTTGGCGACCCCGACCAGAACCTGGGGAAGGCGGTCGAGCAGTTCGCAGGTCCGGCCCCCGAGGTGCACCCGGGCCCGTCGATCGATGTCGTTGACCGGCGGCTCAGCTCGCCGATCGCTCAGTTCGGCGCCGGCGGAGAACGCCCGGCCGGCGCCGGTGAGGATCACCACCCGGGCCGAATGATCCGTCTCCAGATCGGCCAGCAGGCTCTGGAGTTCGTCATGGAGTCCGATGTTGAGCGCATTGAGCTTTTCGGGCCGGTCCAACGTGATGGTGAGGAGCCCGTCGAGCTGTGGATCCCGCTCGACCCGGAGATATTCGAAGTCTGGCATTGTGCAAGTCAACCACCCGTCGCCGGTTGCGGCCCAGCACAGGTCATGCGACGATCATGCCGTGTCAGGGTCGCCGCCGGTGAACCCGGACGTGTTGTCGGTCCGGGGTGGGGAGCGACCCGGTGAAAGCCCCGGGGTCGCCGCGCTCGAGTTGCGCGGGGTCAGCAAGTCATTCCGCCAAGGCGGTGACGAGGTGCGGGTGCTCGACCAGGTGGACCTGTCTATTGGGCCGGGCGAATTCTGCTCGCTGGTCGGACCCAGCGGATCGGGCAAGTCGACACTGCTCCACCTGGCGGGGGGAATCGACGAGCCGGATGCCGGCGAGGTGTTGGTCAACGGGGTGAATCTGGCGTCGCTGAACGCTTCGGCCCGGGCCCGCCTGCGCCGGCGTCAGGTGGGCTTCGTCTTCCAGTTCTTCCAGTTGCTCCCCACTCTGACGGTGGCCGAGAACGTGGAACTTCCCTTGACCTTCGACGGGCGTCACGACAGCTCGGCGCCGGACCTCCTCGAGCGTCTGGGCCTCGGCGAGAAGGCGGGCCGACTTCCGGGAGAGCTGTCGGGCGGTGAGATGCAGCGGGTGGCGATCGCCCGGGCCCTGGTCGCCGGCGCGCCGCTGATCCTGGCCGACGAGCCGACCGGCAATCTCGATGCCGCCACCGGTGGCGAGGTCCTTGATCTGTTGACCGAGCAGGTGCGGCGCTCGGGAGCCGCGTTGATGCTGGTGACGCACGACCAGACCGCGGCCGGGCGCGCCGATCGGGTGCTCTCGCTCGACGGCGGACACCTCCTCCGACGATGATCCGGGCCGTTCGGCTCCTCAATCTCCGCCATCTGGCCCGGATCCGGCTCCGGACGCTCATTGCGGTGGTTGCGGTGGCAGCCGGAAGCTCACTCGCGCTCTCGGTGCTGATCGTGACCCAGAGCGTCTCGTACTCGCTGAGCCAGTTCAACCAGGAGGTGGCGGGCTCGTCATCGTTGCGGGTGGTGGGTGCCACCGCCTCGGGCGGTCTCGATGCCCGGGCGTTGGCGGCGGTGACCGCCACCCCGGGCGTGGGCCAGGTGATCCCGCTGGTCCAGGCGGTCTCGGTGGTGCAGACCCATAAGGCCGGGCAGCAGAACGTGGTGGTACTGGGGGTGACCTGCGCGGCCGCCACCCTGCAGGGTGGCACCGGGTGCGCGAGTCCGGGCGCAACGCTGGGCGCCGACCAGCTGGTGACCTCGACATCCTTCCGCTCCCAACTCGGCGCCGGGTCGTCGCTCGAAACCGATGCCGGCGCCCTTCCGCTGGCAGGGTCCGTCGGCATCTCCGGACTCGACAACCTCAATCACGGCGCCGTGGTGGTCATGGCGCTCGGCGCCGCCCAGGCCCGATTCGACCGACTCGGCCGGGTCGACGATATCTATGTCACTCCCCGCCCCGGGGTACCCCTTGCCGTGCTCCGAGCCCGGCTGACCCACGCCATCGGGGGATGGGACGGGGTGGTCAACGGGACCGCCATGCCCCCAGAGGTACAACTGGCCATCGGCGGGTTCACGCCGCTCCTCACCCTCCTGGCCGTACTGGCATCGGGGATCGCGGTGGTGCTCGTCTACAACGTGGTTGCCCTGACGCTCGAGGAACGGAAACGCGAACAAGCCGTCATCGCCGCGGTCGGCGCGCCGCCATCGGTGCTGATCGTTGGGCTGCTCATCGAGGTCGGGGCGCTGGGAGCGGTGGGGGGCCTCTTCGGCGCGCTGGCCGGTGCGGCGATCGCCCGCCCGGTGCTCGCCACCCTCAACAGCGTGACCATCCACCTGGTGGGCATCCCGCTCAACGTGAGGACGACCGGCTGGACCCTTCTGGTCGGGGTGGGGGTCGGGGTGGTGATCGGACTGTTGGCGACGATCCGTCCCCTGTGGCGGTCGCGGCGGCTGGACATCGCCGCCGAGCTGTCCAGCCGCGAGCAGCGGGAGCGCACGTCGGCCCGCCATACGCTTCGCAACGCCATCGTCATGACCGTCCTGACTCTCTGCGGGCTGGTGCTGAGCTGGCTGGGCGTGCGCAACGGATCCCTCCAGTCGTGGCAGCCGCTGGCCGCGGTCGGCGGTTTTCTGCTTGCCGCCATCTTCGCCATCCTGGCCGCCGGCGCCTGGGCCCCCGTCGTTGTGCGTGGGCTCTGGCACCGGGGCAAGGCCGGAGGGGGAGTGGTCCGCCTGGGGATCGCCAACCTGGTCCGGGATCCGAGCCGCACCGGGGTGATGGCCGTGGCCATCGGCGCGGCGGTCGCGGTGGCCGTCATCACCTCCAGCTTCAACCAGTCGGTCGTGCGCGACATCACCACCCAGTTCCAGACCTCGGCGCCGGGTCACGGCGTGAGTGTCTCGACGCTGGCCGGCAAGACGGGATTCAACACCGATGCCCGGATCCCGGCCGCCGACATCGCCACCCTCGGTCATCTCCCCGGCGTCGCCGGCGTCGAGAGCTATGACCTGGTGATCGCCGGCCACACCGCCGGTGATCTCACCGTGGTGGGGGCCAGCACCACGCTGCCCACCGGACTGGTCCTCTATCAAGGCCGCGCCGATCCGGTGGCCTTCGCCCAGGGCCAGGCGGTCGTCGGTGCCGGACTGGCCCGGCGGGACCACCTGCACGCCGGCTCGGACCTGGTGCTCGGCACTCCGAGCGGCTTTGCCCGGGTGCCCGTCCAGGGAATCTGGGGCGACGGCAATGCCGCCGGCAACAATGTGGCCATCCCGCTGAGCCTCGAAACCCGCCTCTACGGCCAACAGCTCCCCAATGATCTGACGTTGTTGCCGGCCCCCGGCGTCGCCTTGCCGACCATCGTGGCCGAAGCCCAGCGGGCCCATGTGTCGTCGTTCCTGACCTTCTCCATCCCGAGCAAGGAGCTGAGCGACATCATCTCGTCAGCCTCTGGTCAGATCACCGGGTTTTGGGTGCTCCAGCGGGCCTTGCTCGGCGTCTCCTTCGTGAGCGTGCTCTCCACCCTGGTGCTGGTGGGGATCCAGCGGCGCCGCGAGTTCGGGTTGTTGAACGCCATCGGCATGACACCCCGGGAGCTGTTCTCAATGGTGGTGACCGAAGCGCTGGTGGTGGCGGTGGTGGGCGCCGGGCTAGGCATCATCGTGGGCTTCGTGCTCCTCGAAGCGCTGTTGAACGCCACCCCCCTCTTCGTCGGATTCCACGACACCTATATCCCCGATTTCGGGTCGCTTGTCTACGCGCCGGTCGCGGTGGCGGTGGCGGTGGCCGCCGCGCTGTGGCCGGGATGGAGAGCCTCGAAACTCCCGATCCTGGAGGCGCTGCAATTCGAGTAGCCGTCCGCGCCGGGTGACGGTCGGGAGAGCCGAGCCTCTAGCCCTGAGCCGATCGGCAGCCGCGCCCGGAATAGGCCATGATTGAGTCCGGTTAACCAAACTATGGAACTCGAAAAAGCCCTTGCCTTCGCTCGTGATCATCACCAGGCGATCCTGACCACCATCCGATCCAACGGTCGCCCCCAGCAGTCGAATGTGATGTACCACGTCTTCGACGATGGGCTCATCCGCATTGCGATCACCGCCGAACGGGCCAAATACCGGAATCTCACCCGTGAGCCCTGGGCCGCGTTGCACATTTCCCGCCAGGACTTCTTCGCCTACGTGGTGCTCGAGGGCGACGCGGAGCTCTCCCCGGTGGCGACCCGCCCCGACGATGCCACGGCGGACGAACTCGTCGAGTACTACCGGGCGCTGAGCGGTGAGCACGAGGACTGGGACGCCTATCGCCAGGCCATGGTCGCTGACCACCGGGTCATGGTTCGGCTCGCGCCCAACCGGGCCTACGGGATGCTGTGAGACTCACCGCGTGAGCGGGGCATGATCTAGTCCATGGTCACTATGCCGGTCGAGCAGTTCGAACAGCTGGTGACCGACGCGCTCGACGGGATCCCGCCGGATCTGGGCGCCAACATGGACAACGTTGCCGTGGTGGTGGACGAACTGAGTCCGCCCGGATCGCTGCTCGGGCTGTACGAAGGGATTCCCCTGACCAGCCGGGGCAACAGCTACATGTCGGCGGTGCCCGATCGCATCACCATCTACATGGCGACCATCTGTGCAGCCTGCTCCACCACCCAGGAAGTCGTGGACATGGTGCGCAAGACGGTGATCCACGAGATCGGCCACCACTTCGGTATCGATGATCGGCGGCTGAAGGAATTGGGATGGGCGTGAGCCGAAAACGACCAACGGCCCGGGCCGTTCTCGTTCAGTATCGTTGACCCGTGTCCAAGCCGTCCGGTCAGAGCAAGCTTCCTCAGCCCCGGAAAGGCGGGGGCCGGTGGACGTCCTTCGTGGCCGGGTTGGACGTGCCGGGCGGTCCGGTGCGGGGCCTGCACGAGGAAGCCAATCCCCAGCATCGGCTTCGAGTCGAGCATGACGCCCACACTCTGCTCATCCACCTGAGCGATGAGGATGGACCCGGGTGGACGACCTTCGCGGTCGACCGCGCCACCCGTCAGTGGTCGGTGGCGCAGGGTCGTCGGCAGACTGATGCCGCCACCGACGCCTACCAGGGTCTGTACGAACCTTGATCGAGCCGTCACCGAACCGGATCCGCCCGGCTCGCCCGCCGGTACCATCCGAGGCGATGGCGTCGGAGGCGAAGTTGGCCGTGCGAGAGATGCCGCTGGCGGAGGTGGATCTGCGGATCAACTACTTCCACGATTCGTCGGATGAGCACCTTCGCACCCTGGGCGTCGACCGGGCCCGGCTGCCGGCTCCAGAGGCCTGGCGGTCCTTCTACGAGGAGGACTATGCCCGCCCGATGGAAGCGCGAGAAAGCTACTCGTTGGTGTGGGAACTCGATGGGCAGACGGTCGGATTCAGCTCAACCGATCGCATCGTCTTCGGAAGGGAGGCCTTCATGCACCTTCACATTCTGGAGCCGACCCGCCGCCAGGGAGGGCTCGGAGCCGAATTCGTCAGAATGTCGGCGGCCGCCTATTTCCGGGCTCTCGAATTGGAGCGGCTGTATTCCGAGCCGAACGCCTTCAACACCGCTCCGAACCGGGCCTTGCAGCGTGCCGGGTTCCGGTATCTGTTCACCCACGAAGCCCAGCCCAGCCCGATCAATTTCATGCAGGTGACGACCCGATGGGTCATGGATCGCCCGCCGCTCCCCTGACGCCTTCCTGGATTTGGCCCCGCCCCGACGCCTCGTGCCAGCATGATCCGATCGAAACGACCCGTATCGATCAGTGGCTGTGGGCCGTCCGCCTGCACAAGACCCGCTCGGCGGCCACCGCCGCCTGTCGGGTTGGCCGGGTCCGGGTCAACGGCGTGACCGCCAAGGCCGCTTCACCGGTGCATCCCGGAGACCGGGTGGAGATCCGGGCCGCCGACCGCTCCCGGATCGTGGAGGTCGTCAAGTTGATCAGCAAGCGGGTCGGTGCCCCGGTGGCCGCCGAGTGCCTCATCGACCACACCCCGCCGCCAACGCCCGGGGAGTCCGTCGTCCCGGTCCTGTCCCGGGAGCCCGGGTCGGGCCGGCCGACCAAGCGGGACCGCCGAAATCTGGACAAGCTACGCCGACAGTGATCAACCACCGGTTGTCGGACGCCCGGGATCCGAGGTGACGGCGACCATCTCGAGATCGAACCATTGGGAGTCTCCATGACTGATACTGCCGCCTTCCACTCCTTGCGATATGAAACCGCCAACCGGAAGGCCTACATCACCCTCAATCGTCCGGAGCGGCTCAATGCCATCGACCGGTTCATGCCCGGCGAGATCGATGCCGCCGTCGAATTGGCCAATGACGACCCCGAGGTGCACGTCATCGTGCTGCGGGGTGAGGGGAGGTCGTTCTGTTCCGGCTACGACCTCAAAGACTTCGCCGAGGGAGGCATCGGGACCCAGGGGGTGGTGTGGGATCCGATCAAGGATTTCCGGGCCATGAAGCGGAACACCGATCAATTCACCAGCCTCTTCCGGTCGCTGAAGCCCACCATCTGCCGAGTGCAAGGTCACGCGGTGGCCGGCGGCAGCGATATCGCCCTGTGTTGCGATCTGGTGGTGATGGCTGACGACGCCCGTATCGGGTACATGCCGGCCCGGGTGTGGGGTTGCCCGACTACGGCCATGTGGGTCTACCGGCTCGGCGCCGAGCGAGCCAAGCGGATGCTGCTCACCGGCGACACCATCGACGGGCGGCAGGCGGCGGAGTGGGGACTGGTGGTCGAGTCGGTGCCGGCCGAGGAGCTCGACGCCCGGGTGGAGGCGCTGGCCGATCGGATGGCCGGCGTGCCGATCAATCAACTGGTGATGCAGAAGCTGATGATCAACCAGGCCTACGACAACATGGGCCTCCACGGCACCCAGTTACTGGCCACCCTCTTCGATGGCATCACCCGCCACTCGCCGGAGGGCAGGTGGTTCCAGCAGCTGGCGGCCGATGAGGGATTTCATGCCGCGGTTGCCTGGCGCGACTCCGGCCGCTGGATCCCCGAAGGCGGAATCGAGTAGCTAAATCCCCGGGCTGGCGCCCAGCCCGCCGCCCCCACACCCTGCCGTCGCCGCACCCTCCGACCAGCCATCGGGCCGCTCGGCCTGCATGTCCGATTTCCGCCAGACATCCCGCTTGGAGCGTGCGACACTGAAGGGGTGATCGAGGACTTCGAACAGTGTTACCGGGCGGTGCAGAGCCGGGACACCCGCTTTGACGGGTGGTTCTTCACCGCGGTGACCTCGACCCACATCTACTGCCGACCCAGCTGCCCGGCGATCACCCCCAAACCCGGCAATGTCCGGTTCTATCCCACTGCCGCCTCGGCCCAGCAGGCCGGTTTCCGGGCCTGCATGCGGTGCCGACCGGATGCCTCCCCGGGATCGCCGGAATGGGACATGAGGGCTGACGTCGTTGCCCGGGCCATGAAGCTGATCGCCGACGGGATCGTCGACCGGGAAGGGGTGGCGGGTCTGGCCCGCCATCTCGGCTTCAGCGCCCGCCAGGTCCAGCGGGTGCTGGTCGCCGAAGTCGGCGCCGGACCACTGGCCCTGGCCCGGGCCCAACGGGCCCAGACCGCCAGAGTCCTGGTGGAGACCACCGACCTTCCGGTGGCGCAGGTGGCGTTCGCCGCCGGATTCGCCAGCGTTCGCCAGTTCAACGACACCATCCGGGAGGTCTTCGCCAAGACGCCCACCGACCTCCGCCTGAAGAGCAAGCGACAGGGGGACCGAAGTGCGGGGTCGATTCAGCTCCGGCTTCCCTATCGTGCGCCGTTCGACGCCGAGTCGTTGTTCGGGTTCCTCGCTTTCCGGGCGGTGCCCGGTGTCGAGTCGTACGTCGACGGCACCTTCCTCCGGAGTCTGGATCTTCCCCACGGCGAGGGGATCGTCGAGCTCACCCCCGATGACGGGTGTGTGCGGTCGACGTTCTATCTACAGGACCTTCGCGATCTGACCGCCGCGGTGACCCGGTGCCGTCGGCTGCTCGACCTGGATGCCGACCCGGTGGCGGTCGATGAGACCCTTTCCCTCGACCCGCTGTTGCAGCCCTCGGTCCGGCGCACCCCCGGAAAGCGCATGCCCGGCGCCGTCGACGGGGCGGAACTGGCGGTGCGGGCGGTCATCGGTCAACAGGTGTCGGTAGCCGGCGCCCGGACGGTGACCGGACGACTGGTGGCGGCCGCCGGCCGGCGGCTGACCAATCCGCGACCGACGCTCACCCACCTCTTCCCGACCGCCGAGGAGATCGCCTCGGCCGCCGCCGACGCCTTTGCCATGTCCGGTAGCCGGCGCCGGACCCTCGGGTCGCTGGCCGGTGCCATTGCCGAGGGCACGGTGAGGATCAATCCGGGCGAGGACCCCGACGAACTCGAGCGCCGCCTGCTCACCCTGCCCGGCATCGGCCCGTGGACGACCGCCTATGTCTCGATGCGGGCGCTCGGTCACCCCGATGCCTTCATGCCCACCGATCTCGGTGTCCGGCGAGGCATCACCCGTCTGGGTCACGACGACGACATCGAGACCGTCAACCGCGTGGCCGAGAAGTGGCGCCCATGGCGGGCCTACGCCATGGCCCACCTGTGGACCACCCCTGTCGAACCCGAAGGAGAAGCCAACGCCGCATGAAGACCGCAACGAAACCCCATCCCCGCCCGGGACGTACCCGACCGAACACGATCAAGACGATGCAACTCTCCACCCCGGTGGGCGAGTTGATGCTGTGTGCCGATGACGACGGGCTGACCCACCTGGTCCTGCCCGGCGCCGCCAGACCACCGCAGTCGCCCGGCGTCGAAGAAGACGACGGCGGCCAGGACGTCGGCATCCACCATCACCTGCTGGAGGCGGCCACCCAACTCGACGAGTACTTCGCCGGGGAACGGGAGACCTTTGAGCTGGCGCTCGACCCCCAGGGCACTCCGTTCCAGCGCAAGGTGTGGTTCGCCCTGGCCGACATCCCCTACGGCGAGACGATCAGCTACGCCGAGTTGGCCCGCCGGGTCGGGAGTCCCAAGGGGTTCCGGGC
>DASZIT010000035.1:0-79942 GCA_035948855.1 Acidimicrobiales bacterium
CGAAACCGGCGAATCGGATGGATCTCGGCCCTGGCCATCATCGGCCTGGTGATCGGACTGACCGTCAGCCTCACCACCTCCTCTTCGGCCACCGCCGGGCACGTCCCGTCGACCAGCACCTCAGTTGCACCCAGCCGCACCGGTGCCTCCGGCGGTCCTCGTGGCCCGATGGGATCCGGCGGCGGGGGATCCAACGCTCGGTCGGGACCGGCCACAGGGGGGGCCTCCGGCACGGTCGGTAGCCTGTCCACCTCGAGCTTCACCCTGTCGACGCCAGCCGGTCAGAAGGTCACCGTCAACGAGGCGTCCTCCACCACCTACCTGAACGGGACCAGCTCGACCTCGGCGAGTGCCATCACCACCGGCGAGCCCGTCCTCGTCCTCGGGACCGTCAACAGCACGACCATCGCGGCCACCCAGGTCACCGTGCAACCGGCGGGCGGATCGACGTCATCGTCGGCCGCGGTGGTCCCCTTCCAGCCAGGCGCCCCGAGCACGTCAAAGACGGTCGGCCAGATACCGGCCAACTACAGCCAGGGGTCAGGGACGATCGTCAGCGGAACCGCCGCGAATCAGGCGACCGAGGCGGCGCTGGCCGCCTACCCGGGAGGCGTCGTCGACCGGGTGGTGCAGCTGAGCAACGGCGAGTACGAGGTCCACAACATCGGCGTCAACTGGCCACACCACATCTTCGTCAACCAGAGCTTCACCGTCGTCGGCGCCGACTAGCCGCCGGGGCCCGGGCCGCTCGGGATGGACCAGGGACGGCTCAGAACCCCAGCCGGTCCAGGGCGTCCTCCCGGTGTTGCCACCGCTTCTCGACCCGCACGAAGAGCTCGAGGTAGGCGCCGGGCGGCATCTGCTTGCGCACCGCGGTACCGACCTCTTTGAGGGTACTTCCGCCCTTGCCGATCACGATCCCCTTTTGGGAATCCCGTTCGACCAGGATCTCGCACCGCACCCGGGGCCACTCCCATTCGGTCACCCGGCAGGCGATGCTGTGGGGTAGCTCGTCCTCCACCCGGAGGAGGAGCTGCTCGCGCACCAGGTCGGCCACCCAGAACGCCTCGGCCACATCGGTGACCATCCCTTCGGGGTAGTAGCGGGGCCCCTCCGGCATCCGGGACAGAACGGCATCGACCAACCCGTCGACGCCATTGCCGTCCAACGCGGAGACCGGGAAGTACTCCACCGGCACCGGAGCCGATCCGTCTTCTTCGGCCAGCGACTCGATCACCTCGGAGACGGCGGTGAGATGGGTGAGCACCCCGTTGTCGTCCACCCGGTCGATCTTGTTGACCACCACCAGTAGCGTCGGTTCGCCCACCGCGTCACCGGCCACCCCGACCTGGCGTTCGAGGTCGGCCGCCCGGGCTAGCGAGCGGACCCGCCGGCTGGACTGGGCGAGCACCATCCGGTCCCCCGGCCCGATAGCGCCGGTGGCTTCGACCATGGCGATCACCACATCCACGTCGTCCATCGATGACGACGCCGATTCGTTCATCCGCTCGCCCAGGGCGGTGCGGGGCTTGTGGAGGCCCGGGGTGTCGACGAACACCACCTGGGCGCCGGGTCGGTTCAGCACCCCCCGGACCTGGGAGCGGGTGGTGTTGGGACGTGGCGAGGTGATGGTCACCTTGGTGCCGACGATGCGGTTGATCAACGTCGACTTGCCCACATTGGGGCGGCCGACGACCGCGGCAAAGCCGGACACGAACTCCGGAGCCTCGCTCATCACCCGGCGGCCAGCGAGGACAGCGGGATGATCCTGACCCGCTCGATGCGACGACCCTTCACCCGGTCGGCCACCAGCCGCAGCCGGCCGACGTCGACCGACTCCCCCTGTTCGGGGACGTGGCCGAGGAGGTCGAAGAGCAGCCCCCCGACGGTGTCCCAGGCGCCGGTGGGCAGATTGGCGTCGAAGAGCTCGTTGGCCTCGGTCACCACCATCCGCCCGCTGACCGTCGCTTCGCCCGACGGGAAGCGCTCCACCGGGGGCTCCTCCACATCGAACTCGTCGACGATCTCGCCGACCAGCTCCTCGATCAGATCCTCCAGGGTGACCAGCCCGGCCGTCCCCCCGTACTCGTTGATCACCACCGCCATGTGGAACTTCTCCGCCTGCATCTCCCGCATCAGCGCCGATACCCGCTTGGTCTCCGGCACGAAATGGGGGGACCGCACCTGCGACCCGACCGGGTCGTCCTGGTGGCCGGACCGCACCGCCCGGATCAGATCCTTGGTGTAGACGACCCCGGCCACGTCGTCGACGCCCTTTTCCAGCACCGGGAGCCGGCTGTAGCCCACCCCCAGGGCCTGCTCCAGGACGGCCTCGACGCTTTCATCGGCCTCCACCGTGACCATGTCCGGACGCGGCACCATGACCTCGCGCACCACGGTGTCCCCGAACTCGATGATGGAATGGATGAGCTGGCGCTCCTCCGTCTCGATCACCTCGTCCTCCAGGGCCACGTCGGCCATGGCCAGCAATTCCGACTCGGTGACGTCGGAGCCGTGACCCAGCGCCCCTTCCCCGATCAGCAGGTTGGCCAAGCCGATCAGTGCCCCCGACGCCACCCGGATGGGCCAGAATCCGACCATGGCCGCCACCAACGGCGCGCTGAACAGCGCCGCCCGCTCGGGGTGGTGGACGGCCCAGTTCTTCGGCACCGCCTCGCCCAGCACGAAGATGACCACGATCTCGAAGACGGTGGCCACCACCACCCCCCAGGCGCCGAACCACGCCGAGGCCAGGATCCCCACCAACGTCGCCACCACCAACTGGCAGATCAGCACCAACAGGAGTACCGGATTGAGGAAACCCTGGGGGTTGCTGGTCAGCCGCTCGAGCACCTTGGCCCCGCGCCGGCCCTCGTCGACCAGTGCCGCCGCCTTGGCCCGGCTCATCCGGACCAGGCTGGTCTCGGCCAGCGCCAAAATCGCCGAAGCGGCCAGCAGGATCACCACTACCGCCAACACCACCCCGACGATGGGTTTGAAGCTCTGGGTGGCCAGCAACCGGACCATGGCCGCGGTCATGAGGTGACCCGGTAATACAGCGCCAGTAGCTGTTGCTCGCGTTGCTCCATCCGCTCGGCCTCGGCCTCGACCTGGTGGTCCATCCCCAGCAGATGGAGGATTCCATGCACCACCAATAGCGCGAGCTCGTCGTCGAAGCTGGCGCCGTGATCCACCGCGTTACGGGCCGCCACCGCCGGGCAGATGACCACGTCGCCGAGCAGCAGAAACCGGTCGGCGTCGGTCTCCACCGATCCGGGACCGGTACCGCCCTGGTCGGGAGAGCGACCGCTGCGCTCGACTTCGTCCTCGATCGGGAACGAGAGCACATCGGTCGGACCCGACTTGCCCAGAAACCGCTCGTTGAGGGCGGCGATGGACGGCTCGTCCACGAAGAGCAGTGACACTTCGGTGTCGCTGGTGATGCCCTCGGCCATCAGCGCCCTCCGGGCCAACTCCGACCAGCGGTCGACAGCTACCGGGTGGTCGGCCTGTTCGTCGGCCGCGTAGATGTCAACGCTCATCGAGCTCCCGAGGACGTACCCGTTTCCGGGGCCGGTGACCCCGACCCGCGCTCGTAGGCGGCGACGATGTCGGCCACGATGCGGTGGCGGACGACGTCTCGCTGGGTCAGATGTACGAAGGCCAGGTCCTTGATCCCCGACAGCACCGGTTCCAATCCGACCAGTCCGGACCGGCCCCCGGGGACGTCGATCTGGGTGATGTCGCCGGTGATCACCGCCTTGGACCCGAAGCCGATGCGGGTCAGGAACATCTTCATCTGCTCGGGCGAGGTGTTCTGGGCCTCGTCGAGGATGATGAAACTCGAGTTCAAGGTGCGGCCCCGCATGAAGGCCAGGGGCGCCACCTCGACGGTCCCCCGGTCGAAGAGGCGCTGGGCGCCTTCCGGCTCCAGCAGGTCGTGGAGGGCGTCATAGAGGGGGCGGAGGTAGGGGTCCACCTTGGCCATCAGGTCCCCGGGCAGGAAGCCCAGCCGCTCGCCGGCCTCGACGGCCGGCCGGGTGAGGATGATCCGGCTCACCTGGTGGGCCTGGAGCGCCTGGACGGCCAACGCCACGGCCAGGTACGACTTGCCGGTACCCGCCGGTCCGATCCCGAAGGTGACCACGTTGGAGGCGATGGCATCGGCGTAGGCCTTCTGACCGGCCGTCTTCGGCCGCACCGCCCGTCCGCGGGACGACTTCAGCAGTTCCGCGGTCAGGACCTCGGAGGGTCGGACGTCGTCGTGCATCATGTCGATTGTTCGTTTCATTTGCGCCAAGTCGAGGGTCTGGCCGGCCTCGAGG
The DNA here is from genome assembly GCA_035948855.1 of Acidimicrobiales bacterium. GTDB lineage: Bacteria > Actinomycetota > Acidimicrobiia > Acidimicrobiales > RAAP-2 > DASZIT01. The sequence goes on from DASZIT010000035.1 coordinate 4,326, forward strand.
ACGATGATCATCTCCTCGAACAGGCGTCCGATGCGCTCGGCGTCGTCACCCCCGATGCTGATCTCGTTTCCCCGGACGGAGATGTGCGCGTCGGGGTTCTCTTTCTCGATCAGGCGCAGTAACTCATCCTGCTGACCCAGAAGACCCGCCATGAGATGGTTGCCGGGGACGAGGATTTTGACCGGAGAGGATTCCACGTGCACTCTGGGCTTGACCCTACCAGCGGTCGGCCGTGGTTCCGGCCCTCGAGCACTCAGCCCGGAGGCCAACCGAGGGTGCGGCCCCCCAGCAGGTGGAGATGGAGGTGGGGCACCGAGTTGAGCGCGTCGGGTCCCACGTTGAAGACGAGCCGGTAACCCCGGTCCTCCCCGCCGATGCCCTCGGCGGCCGCCACCTCTTGGGCGGCGAGGAGCAGAGCCGTCACATCTTCGGCGTCGGCCGCCGTCACCGTCGAGGCATTGGTGATGTGTCGCCGGGGGACGATCAGGACGTGCACCGGAGCCTGTGGCGCGATGTCCCGGAAGGCCACGGTCCGGTCGTCGGACCGGACGATGTCGGCCGGGACTTCGCCGGCCACGATGCCGCAGAACAGACAATCGTCCATCGGGTCAGCCGGAGGAAGCAGCCTGGTCGCGGTCCGAGGTCTCCCGGTGCCGGGAGTTGCCCTTCAACTCGGGATACAGGTGCTCGAGGCTGCCCGGAGGGATCCGACTCTCGTCGATGAAGCGCACCACGTCGGCTTCCTGGAGGCGGATCACCCGACCGAATTTGTAGGCGACGAGGTCGCCCTCGTCGATGAATCGGTACAGGCTCCGGAGGGTGATCCCCAGGCGTTCCGCGGCTTCTTTGGTGCTCAACCAGGTGATGGCATCTGTCATGGTCATTCAGTTATACCCGGCGAACGCCGATTTCCAACTTCAGCCCCGCCCCAGGTCAGGCGGCAACTAGCAGCCCCAGTTCGTCGAGACGCTGGCCCATGACATCCGGGGTGACACCGAACAGGCAGGCAATCGCCCGCAGGTCCTCGGCCCGGATGGTTATCATCCGCCCATTGAAATCCTGACGGTGGACCTGGATCATCGAGAGGAACCGCCGCAACAGATCGCGCTCGGGGCCACTCACCGAGTGCAACTTGGTGAGGTCGATGGTCACCTTGCCGTTGCTGGGAGCCGCCGCCGGGACCCGACGGGCGCTGAGCGGGGGGGTCGCCACCTCCCCGCCGGCCCCCCACCGGGTGGAGGCGTCGTCGTCGGGGGGAAGCAGCTGGTCGACGGGGACGTCGTAGAGCTTGGCCAGGCGCTGCAGCCGGGGGACCGAGATGGCCCGCTCGCCGCGCTCGTAGGCCCCCAGCACCGAGGCTTTGAACTCCTGCTGAGAGGTGGCTTCCACGGCCTGGAGCGACAGGTGCATCTGCTTCCGCATGGCTCGGAGCCGGGCCCCCACGGCCCGGGCGTAGGCAATCCGGGCCGACTCTTCCTGTTCGTCGTCATCGACCGAGTCGACACGCTTCTCAACCACTGACAAACCCATCCCTATCGTCCTCATCTCGATTGCCCGAACTCGCCACATGTCGCCGATGGGCTGCCAGGTTTCCCCCGTTCCGAGGCTCCATGGTCAGTTTCGCCCACGGAGCGTGGTTATGCAAGGGGCAATCAACACTGACCGTAGGCCGCACAAGAGGGTTCCGGCGGCGATGGCCGCCGTCTCCGCCCGCAGGACGGTAGGTCCCAGTCCAACTGTCGGCAGGCCGCCGCCAAGCTCGTCCTCGTCCCAGCCACCCTCGGGCCCGATGGCGATGACCGGGCGATCAAGCGACGGAGGAGGCCCCCCGGGATGGGCCAGCGACGGGGTGCCACCGTGCTGGGCGGCCAGCCCATCGAGTGAGGAGATCGGCCCGATTTCGGGGAGCCGGGTCCGGCGGCATTGGGACGATGCCTCCCGGGCCACCCGGGAAAGCCGCTCCCGCGCCCGGTTGGCTCGCTCCCCCTCCCAGTGCACCACCGAACGGCGGGTGGCGATGGGCACGATGCGGTCGATCCCCAGCTCGGTGAGCTTCTGCACCACCCACTCGGGGCGGTCGCCCTTCACCGGCGCAAAGGCCACCGTGAGGTGGGGCCGGGTCTCGGGGGTCACCTGCACCGATCCGTCGAGCTCCAGGAGGGCCGACGGGTCCCGCCGCCGGCCGTCCCCTTTGGCCGCTGCCGATGTCACCCGGCACGGTACCCAGGAGCCGGACCCGTCCGCGGCCACCACCAGCTCACCGGGTCGCAGTCGCAGCACGTCGACCAGATGGTGGGCGCTCTCGGTGTCGAGCCGCGGAGCGTCGAGGTCGGGGACGAACACCATGGCCGCCGCCGCCACCAGCACCGGATCCGGAACCAGGCCCGACGGTCCGGTTGGACCGCCCGCCTCCTGCTCGGGCATGTTCAGCTTAGGGCCGACCGCAGCTTGGAGAAGATTCCCTCTCCCTGCGCGGGAACCCCCACCGTCTCGTCCCGGGAGGTGGCCAGGGCAGCCAACAGCTCTCGCTGCTCGTCGCTGAGCTCGGTCGGCGTCTCCACCATCACGTGCACGAAGAGGTCGCCCCGTCCTCGGCCGCGGAGCCTCGGGATGCCGTATCCCTTGAGCTGGACCACCGCGCCGGTCTGGGTCCCGGGAGCGATGGTGATGTTCTGCGGCTCGTCCAGCGTGTCGAATTCGATCACCGTTCCCAGGGCGGCCTGGGTCATGGCCACTTGTACCGAGGCGTGGACGTCGGCCCCCGAGCGTTCGAAGACCGGATCGGGCTCGACCGACAGGTGGACGAACAGCGAGCCATTGGGACCGCCCCGGAACCCGGCCGGGCCGTGGCCGGACAATCGCAAGGTGGTCCCGTCGTCGACTCCGGAGGGGATGTCCACCTCCAGAGTCCGCTCCTCCTCGTGGCGACCGTCGCCACCGCAGACCTCACAGGGGCTGGCAATGGCCTGCCCGGTTCCCTGGCAGCGGACGCAGGGGACGGCGGTTACCACCTGGCCGAGAATCGACTGGCGGACCCGGCGGAGCTCCCCGGCGCCCTGGCAATCGGGGCAGCGGATGGGAGAGGTTCCCGGGCGGGCGCCGGTGCCCTCGCAGGTGTCGCAGTGGACCGGCGCGTTGATTGTCACCTCCCGGTGGAGGCCGAAGACGGCCTCCCGGAAGCTGAGCCGGATCACGATTTCGGCATCCGGTCCCGGCATCGGCCCGGATCGGCGGCCGCGCCCACCGGTGGTGGCGCCGCCCATCCCGTTGAAGAAGGCATCGAAGAGATCGCCCAGGCCCCCGCCGAACGGGTCGCCCTGTCCCCCGGCGAAGCCACCGCCGCCCGCCGCCGGCCCGAAGACCCCGGCGGCGCCGTAGCGGTCGTACTGGGCCCGTCGCTCGGGATCCCGCAGGACCTCGTAGGCCAGGCTGACCTCCTTGAAGCGGTCCTCGGTCACCTCCTCGCCGTGGTTGGCATCGGGATGGTGCTCTCGGGCCTTTTGCCGGTACGCCCGCTTCAACTCCTCGTCGGTGGCGTTGCGCCCGACCCCGAGGATCTCGTAGAGATCGGTCTCGGTCATCGCCGGGCCTCGCTGAGGGTCTGACCCAGGCGGTTGCCGACCACCCGGGCGGCGGCCAGGGCTTGGGGATAGTTCATCCGGGTGGGGCCGAGCAGACCGACGGTGCCGGTGATCTCACCATCCACCCACACCGGCATGACCACCACCGCACACGACGCCAGCGGTTCGACGCCGTGCTCGGTGCCGATCGCCACCGTGAGGCCCCGGTCGAGGACATCGCGCAGCAAGGTGACCACCACCAGCTGTTGCTCGAGGATGGTCAACACCGAACGCACGGTTTCCACCGCGTCGAAGGCGGCGGCCATGTGCGAGGACCCGCCCACGAACAGCTGGTCGCCCGCCTCGGCCGACCCCAGCCGGCGAAGGCCGTCGATGCCGACCGCGACGACGGCGTCGGTGACGGGATCACCGCTGCTGGTGGGAGGGGCGTCGATCTGCGACAGCGCCCTCCCCAGGGAATGGGCGGCCAGATGGGCGGCGGCATCGGCCAGGCGTTCCTCGTCGACGTCCTCGGCCAGGTCGATGGACTGCTTCTGCACCGCGCCGTCGGCCAGCACCACCACCAGCAGCGCCAACCGGGGACCGAGCCCGACCAGTTGCACCGAGCGCACCGTGGACGACTCGTGGGAGGGCCCCACCACCATGGCGGTGCAGTCGGTGAGATCCGACAGCAGCCCGGACGTCCGCTCCAGCATCGACTCGATCTCGCCGTGGGCCTGATCGAAGAATTGCCGGACCTGTTGGCGGCCCACCGGGTCGAGGGCCCCGGGGCCGACCAGATGGTCGACGAAGAACCGGTACCCCTTGTCGGTGGGGATCCGTCCGGCACTGGTGTGCGGCTGGGCCAGGTACCCCTCCCGCTCGAGGGTGGCCATGTCCGCCCGAATAGTGGCCGAGGAGACATTGACCCCGGGCGCGTCCATCAGGTGCTGGGATCCCACCGGCTGGGCGGAACCGATGTACTCGGTGACCACCGCGTTGAGAATGGCCGATTTCCTGACATCGAGAGCCAGGGGGTCGGTACCGCCCCCTTCATGTCGGCTGTCGTCGATGGAGTTCATGGCTGCTGTTCGTGCCTCGTGGGAGCCCTTCCGGCGGTCGGGTGACGCCGGCCTTCGGGCTGTCGGCCCGTTGGCACTCCATTGTACTGAGTGCTGACCGGGGTGGGGCAGCCGGCGGGCAGAGTGCCTGGTCAGACCGCAGCTACGAACAGCTGGTGGGTCATGGCCGGGCCGAGGGCGATGGTCGAGTCACCGACCACCAGGGTCAGGGTGCCGTCCGGCGCCTTGGCCTGGATGGTGGCGGTGGCCCCCGGGGTCAACCCGTGCTCGCCGAGGTAGGACAGCGAGGCGGCGTCGTGCTCCACGCTCTCGGTGATCCGTTCGAGGCGCACCCGGTCGCCGGGGCGGGAATCGGCCAACCGGTGCTGGGCGGGACCGGTCGGCTCCACCCCGGGGATGGGATTGCCGTGCGGGCAGGTGGTCGGGTTCCCGAGCAGGACGACCAGGCGTTCCTCCACCTCGTCGGAGATCACGTGCTCCCAGCGCCCGGCCTCCAGATGGGCCTTTTCCCAGTCCAACCCGATGATGTCGACCAGCAGCCGCTCGGCCAGCCGGTGCTTGCGCACCACCCCTTCGGCCAGGGTGGCGCCCTTGTCCGTCATGGAGATCTGCCGCGAGCTACGCACGATCAGGTCGTCCGCCTCCAGGCGGTCGAGCATTTCCGACACCGAGGGGGCGGCCTTGTCGAGCCGTTCGGCGAGGCGCGCCTGGATGACCGGGATGCCCTCCTCTTTCAAGGAGAAGATCGCCTCGAGGTACTCCTCGACCGGCGGATGAAAGCGGTCGAGCATGCAGATGATCCTACGGCACCGGCGAAGTCAATGATTCGGGCGGCGGAACTACCGTGGGAGCCGTGGGCGACACTTCCGGGGACGACGAGACGCAGGCCGACCATGACCCCGGGGACGATGGGGCCGACGAGGCGGTGGCTCGGGAGGCCGAGACTGTCGGTGAGGAAGCCGCGGGCTCCAGCCCGACCCGGTTCGAGAAGGTGAGGCGGTCGAGCGCCGGGGTGATCATGACCGGCATCGCCCTCGGCCTCCAGGATGCGCTGGAACTGCCGAAGCAGGAACCGGCCTTCGTCATCAAGGCGGCCGGCGAGCCCGACGGGGATCAGGGCCCGATCGACCTCCAGTTCGACCCCGACGATCCGTCGAACACCGTGGCGGTGATCCGTCCGTGGCTGGCCGACGGGCCGAAGAAGGAAGCGCCGCCGGAGTAGCCGAGGGGTCAGTCGTCGAGTCGGAGGGCGGACACGAACGCCTCTTGGGGAACCTCGACCCGGCCGATGCTCTTCATCTTCTTCTTCCCCTCCTTCTGCTTCTCGAGGAGCTTCCGCTTGCGGGTGATGTCACCGCCGTAGCACTTGGCCAAGACATCCTTCCGACGGGCCTTTACCGTTTCCCGGGCCAGGACCCGGCCCCCGATGGCCGCCTGGATGGGCACGTCGAACATCTGGCGCGGGATCAGCTCCCGCAACTTCTCGGTCATCCGCCGGCCGTAGAAGTCGGCCTGCGACCGGTGGACGATGGTGGAGAACGCGTCCACCGGGGTGTGGTTGATCAGCAGGTCGACCTTGACCAGGTCGGCAGTGGCGTAACCCTGGGGCTCGTAGTCGAGGCTGGCGTACCCCTTGGTCCGGCTCTTCAGCTGGTCGAAGAAGTTGACCACCACCTCGGCCAACGGGATGGTGTAGACGAACTCGACCCGCTCGGGCGAGAGGAACTCCATCCGGGTCATCTCCGCCCGTTTCCCCTGGCACAGCTCCATCACCGTTCCGGTGTACTCGGCCGGGGTGAGAATGGTGGCCCGCAGCATTGGCTCGTCGACGTGGTCGAGGTGGGTCGGGTCGGGCAGTTCGCTCGGGTTGTCCACCTCCACCTTGGTCCCGTCGGCCAGGTAGGCCTCGTAGGCCACCGACGGGGCGGTAGCGATGAGGGAGAGGTTGAACTCGCGCTCGAGCCGCTCACGGACGATCTCCATGTGCAGGAGCCCGAGGAACCCGCACCGGAAGCCGAACCCCAGTGCCCGGGACGACTCCGGCTCGTAGGTGAAGCTGGCGTCGTTGAGCCGGAGCTTCTCCAGGGCGTCGCGGAGGTCGGGGAGTTCGTCCCCGTCGATGGGGAACAACCCGCAGAACACCATGGGATTTGGGTCCCGGTAGCCCTCCAGTGCCGCGGTAGCCGGGTGGGAGGCGGTGGTGACGGTTTCCCCTGACCGGGCGCCGCCTACGTTCTTGATGCCGGCGATGAGGTAGCCGACCTCGCCGGGACCGAGCTCGTCGACCGGGACGGTGACCGGCGTCCGCACCCCGATCTCCTCGATCTCGTGGTTGGACGCGGCGTTGATGAACCGGAGCTTGGCCGTCGAGTGGAGGGTGCCCTGCATGACCCGGATGGAGCTGACCACCCCCCGGTACTGGTCGTAGGAGGAGTCGAAGATCAGCGCCTGGAGGGGTGCGTCGGGGTCCCCGGCGGGCGCCGGGACGCGCTGGACGATGGCATCGAGCAGGTCGGGCACCCCCTCCCCCGTCTTGGCCGAGATGTGGAGGATGGTGGACGCCTCGATGCCCAGGACGTTCTCGATCTCGGCGGCGGCTCGCTCGGGGTCGGCGGCGGGGAGGTCGATCTTGTTGAGGACGGCCACGATCTCGAGGTCGTGCTCAAGGGCCTGGTAGGAGGTGGCCAGGGTCTGGGCCTGGATGCCCTGGGAGGCGTCCACCAGCAGCACCGCCCCCTCGCAGGCGGCCAGCGAGCGGCTCACCTCGTACCCGAAGTCCACGTGGCCGGGGGTGTCGATGAGATGGAGGGTGTGGTCCTTCCACTGCACCCGCACGTTCTGGGCCTTGATGGTGATCCCCCGCTCCCGCTCGATGTCCATCGAGTCGAGGTACTGCTCTCGCATGAGGCGGGGGTCGACCGCCCCGGTGAGCTCCAGGATGCGGTCGGACAGCGTCGACTTGCCGTGGTCGACATGGCTGATAATGGAGAAGTTTCGGATGCGGTCGACGGGAAGCACGGGCTAGCCAGCGTACCGTCGGCAGCGGGGATGGCTCTCACCCGGGGCTGACTGCTAGTCTTGTCTGTCTCCCCTGGACGTCCGTCGGATGCCCGGGAGCCGATCTTCACCCGGTTGGCGGCGCACTTCGGTGCCGTTCGGCCGAAACCCCGAGGACGATAAGGACCACTAGTGGCAAACATCCGCAGCCAGATCAAGCGCAATCGACAGACCGTGAAGCGTCAGGCCCGCAACAAGGCGGTCCGCTCCGAGTTGCGCACCCGCACCAAGACCGCCATTGCCGCGGTCGACCAAGGTGCCGAGGACGTCGAGGAAGCCCTCCGTCTGGCCATCAAGCGGATCGACAAGGCGGCGGCCAAAGGCGTCATCCACAAGAATCAGGCGGCCAACCGCAAGTCCCGGCTGATGCGGCGGGCGGCGGCCCAGGAAACCACCGACGCCTGAGTCTCGGGCTCCGGACTACCGGGCCCGCCGGCGGGCGGACGGGGGCTGAGCCGCACTTCGCAATGCGATCAGCGCGGCGTCGAGCGCGGCCTCCAGGGGCTTGGCCGATTGCATGGACTGGGCGAGGAGCAGCCCTCCCTGGAGGGAGGCGAACGTAGCCAGGGCGAGGGTCTCCGGGTCGGCGTCGGCGCGGAGCCGGCCGGCGGCGAGCATGCGGGTCAGGCCCGCCTGCAGGTAACCCCGCCAGCGGTCCATATGTCCGGCCACCTCGGCGGCGAGCACGGGGTCGCTGCCGATGAGCTCGCTGGTCATGGCCCCGATCGGGCAACCCCACGACGGCTGGGAGCTGTAGTGGGCGACGACGGAGTCACGCCAACCGTCCCAGGCTTCCCAGGTGTCGAGCGTGTCGAGGAAGGGTCGCTGGGCGTCCAGCACCCGCTCGGTCTGGAGGCCGGCGAGGGCGCGGACCAGGTCGCGCTTGCCGCCCGGGAAATAGTGGAAGAGCTGGCTTTTGCTCGTGCCGGTTCCGGCCCGGATGTCGTTGAGGCTGGTTCCACCCACCCCTCGGGCGAGTACCAGGTCGGTAGCGGCCTCGACGATGCGGGCCCGGGTCGCGGTCCCCTTGGAAGTGAGCATGGCCACCGACGACATCCCTCCAGCCTAGCCAGAATGGACCTACTGGTCCATTGTCACTAGTCTTGGACCCATCGGTCCATTTCCGGTCCGCATCAAGCGCAAGGAGAACGGAGGAAAGATGGGTTCACGACTCGAAGGAAAAACCGCGCTGGTCACGGGTTCCACCAGCAACATCGGCGCCGCCATCGCGGTGGCGTTCGCGGCTGAGGACGCTCACGTGGTGGTCAGCGGCCGCAACTCGGAACGGGGCAACGCCGTCGTGGCGGAGATCCGCGCCGCGGGCGGGAAGGCCGATCTGATCGTCGCCGACCTGGACGGCTCCGCGGCGGCTTCCCGGTCACTCGCCGCCGAGGCCACCCGGGTTCTGGGTGGACGGATCGATGTGTTGGTGAACAACGCTGGCATCTTCCCGGGTTCGACGACGGCCGCGACCACCGAGGCGACCTTCGACGAGGTCTACGCGGTCAATGTGAAGGCGCCGTACTTTCTGACTGCGGCGATTGCCCCGGAGATGGCCGAGCGGGGCAGTGGGGCGATTATCAACTTGGGGTCATGGATCGCTCGACTCGGCATTCCGGTCGGCTCGCTCTACAGCTCCACCAAGGGCGCGATGGAGACATTGACGAGGGCCTGGGCTGCCGAGTTCGGTCCGGCGGGTGTGCGGGTGAACGCGATCTCGCCGGGCGTCATCCGGACGCCCGCCATCCACGGTGACACTCACCCCGCCGAAACGATGATGCACGGCACGCCGGCCGGACGCAGCGGTAGGCCCGACGAGGTCGCTCACGCCGCGGTCTACTTGGCCAGCGACGAGGCCGCCTTCGTGCACGGCACCGTGGTCGATGTCGATGGGGGCCGGGTGGCGGTGGCCGTCGTGGCCAGTTGAAGCTCGGCGTCCGCCGTTCCGCCCCGGGAACTCCGCGTCGCCTTCGGTGCGGAGCCCGAAGGTCGTCGTACCCGGTTACGGGATGGCGATGGCGCCGACGATCGGTTGGGCCAGGCGGAGGGCGCCCAAGCTGCCGTGGAACGGTGCGTCCCCAAAGGTGAAGACCCCCCCGTCGGACCCGATCAGCCAGTAGCCCTTGCCGCTGGGGGTGGGCACCAGGGCGACAATGTTGCTGACGGTGACCCGGAAGTCCGGGAGGCCCCCGAAGGAGGGGGCATCGCCGTAAGCGAAGACACTTCCGTTCTGCTCCGCCACCCAAAGACCGCGGCCATCGGAGGTGGCCATGATCCCGACCACCGGACTCGAGCCCGCGGGTGGCCGGCCGAAGAACGGGGCGTCGCCGAACGAGAAGATCCCGCCGTCCGACCCCGCCAGCCAATACCCCTTGTTGTCGGCGGTGGCGGCGATCCCGACGATATTCGTCACGTGAATGCCGAAGCCGGGCAATGACCCCTCGAACTGGGCGCCGGCAATGGTGAACACCCCGCCATCGGCACCGACGAGGAGACCCCCGACCCCATGGCCCCCTTGCTGGGTAATGGCCACTCCGACCAGGTCGGTGGCGCCGATCCCGTTCTGGACCGCGGAACCACTGAAGGGATAGTCCCCAAAGGCGAACGCCCCACCGTCGTAACCCAGGAGACCGTAACCCCGATAGTCGAAGGATGGGAGCATGGCTCTGATGTTGTTCACACTGACACCCAGCGCCGGCAGGGAGCCTTCGTAGGCGGCGTCACCGAAGGTGAACACGCCGCCGTCGGAAGCGACCAGGTCGTAGCCGCCGGCGGGCTGGACCTGCGGGGCGGCGGCCCCGGCGGGAGACCGGGTCGCCAGGCTCAATGCCCCGGCGGCGAGGAGGGTCGCCAGTGAAAGCGCCACCGCCCAGCCTTTAGTCCCTCGTGATCGAAACACGCGCATAGTCCCCCCGGGGTCGTCCCATGGCCACGTGCGGCCATAGTTGGAACGCTGGTAGGAATCGATTCTTGCGGTCCCCGGCTGGTCAGCGGCTTCCCGCCTGGAAGCCGTCCCTAGGTGGTGGCGGCCAACGTCTCGTCGCTCACCTTGGCGATGCCGAAGACGGCACCCTGGGGATCGGCAACCACCGAGCCCCGGCCGAAGTCCATGTCGTTGGGCGGCATCAGGACCGATCCACCCAGGTCGGAGACGGTGGCGGCCGACTTGTCGCAATCGTCGACGGAAAACCACACCGACCAGGCCGGGAACTCACCCTCACTGGCCGGGTGGGCGCCGCACACCATCTTGTCGCCCACGCTGAAGACGAGGCCGTTGTCGTCGGGGGACGACACCCCCCAGCCGAAGACCGAGGTGTAGAAGTCCCGAGCTTTGTCCAGATCGGTGGTCGCCAGCTCATTCCAGGTGAAGGTCCCGTTCTCGTTGACCAGGATGGCGCCGATGTGTTCACCCGGTTGCCAGATGGAGATGAAGGAACCGACCGGGTCTTGGATGACCCCCATCCGTCCGGCGTCGAACACATCCATGGGGCCCATCACCACACTCCCACCGCTGGCGGCGGCCCGGTCCAAGGCAGCATCGGCGTCATCGACGGTCACGTACACCGACCAGTACGGCGGCACCTCGGGATTCATCTGCGGGCCGAGCCCGGCCACGTTCTTGCCCCGGAGAGTGAACATCCCGTAACCACCGGCCTCCGGGCGGGGATCCATCTCCGCCTTCCAACCGAACAGCCCGCCGTAGAAGGCTCCGGCCGCCGCGGCATCCGGACTGCCGAGGTCGACCCACGAAGGTGTCCCGGGGAGGTACGAGGTCTGCTCGGTCATGGGGATCTCCTATCCGTATCAACTGAGGACGTGCGCCCTGCACGTCGGCCGCGCGAGAGAAGGCCGGCTGATCGAATGGTAGCCATCGACCCCGGTGAACGTCCGGTGAACGGCAGGGATGGCCGTCACCCGGCGAGGGGCTCGACCAACTCCGGTCCATCGTTGCGGACATTGCCGACCCGGAGGCCCACCGGATAGTGGAGCAAGGTTTGCAACGGCGATGCCCGCACCATCGCCTCGAGCTCATCACGATCGTGATTGGTCGGATCCAGCCAGGGATCGAGCGCGCCGGCTTCGAGGATCACCGGCATCCGGTCGTGGATGCCATCCATGTCCGGCCCGGCGGCGGTGGTGATGATGGCACAGGTGAGCACTGTCAGACGATCGCCGCCGTCATCGCCGTCGCCGCCTTCGACCGAAGGCCGCCACCGCTCCCACAGCCCGGCCATGGTCAGGGGTTGCCCGTCGGCCCGGCGGAAGAAGTAGGGCTGACGTTGTTTCCCGACTCCGGGTCCCCATTCGTAGAATCCGTCGGCCAGCACCGCCACTCGCCGGGAGAGGAACGCCGACCGGAACGCCCCCCGGCTGGCCAGGGTCTCGCCCCTGGCATTGAACATCCGGCTTCCGACCTTGGCATCCTTGGCCCGGGGCGGGATCAGTCCCCACCGGAACGGCTCGATGACCCGGCCCGTTTGGGCGTCGGGCTCCGGACCCGAACCGGCGGCCACGATCCCCAGCACCTGCTCGGTGGGAGGCACGTTGTAAATGGGATGGCCGTCGGTGTCGATACCCAGCGCGAGCTGGGCGTCGAAGATCCGGGACAGCCGGTCCGGATCCGTATACAGGGCGATGCGTCCGCACATGGTGACCGGGAGACTACCGGTCGGCGATCGGGACACCCCGATGATTCCGCCGCGAGGTTGTCGTCCAATTGTGGCACCAGTAGCCAAATGTCGGAGGGGAGCGGTTGACCATGCCCACCTATGTACTCATTCACGGTGCCGGTTCCGACTCGTGGTACTGGCACCTGGTGGTTCCCGAGTTGCAGCGGTACGGGCACGAGGTGGTGGCGATGGACCTCCCCTGTGACGATGACTCCGCCGGGCTCGCCGAGTACACCGACACGGTGGTCGAGGCCGTCGGCGACCGTACGGATCTGGTGGTGGTGGCTCAATCCTTGGCCGGTTTCACTGCGCCTTTGGTGTGCGAACGGCGGAAGGTGGACCGGCTGATCCTGGTGGCGGCGATGATCCCGGTTTCGGGCGAGTCTCCTGGGGATTGGTGGGGCAACACCGGACACGCCGATGCCGTCCGTGAGCAGGGCGAGTGGAACGGCGACCCCACCGACGAGGGCTTCGACGCCCGGAAAGTCTTCTTCCACGATGTTCCGGCGGAGGTGGCGGACCAAGCCTTCGCCCGGGGTGAGAAGGTGCAGTCAGGCACGCCCTTCGAGAAGCCGTGGCCGCTCGAAGGGTGGCCGGATGTGCCCACCCGGTTCCTTCTCTGCCGCGACGACCGCTTTTTCCCCGCCGGGTTCATGCGCCGAGTGGTCCACCAACGGCTGGGCATCGTCCCCGACGAGATCGATGGTGGCCACCTGCCGGCGTTCAGCCGTCCAAAGGAACTGGCCGCCCGGTTGGATGCGTATCCGACCGGCTGAGCCTCAGGAAGGCTTGGTTCCCGGCGGGTAGAAGTAGGGCTGGTCGCACCGGTAGCCATTGGTCGAACTGGAGAAGGGGGGGTCGTCCACCCGGGTGATCTTCGCGTTGATGACCTGAGCGATGATGTAGCAGTTGCCCGGGAGTTTGCCGGCCGGATTGGCGGTGGCGATCAGATTGTCGGCCGAGTAGGACTTGACCGAGCGGAGGGCTTGCAGCACCGAGCCCCGGGTCGGGTTCTGGCCGGCGGCCCGAAGGGCCTGTACGAACAGCTCGCCGGAGATCCAGCCGTAGAGGGTGTACAGATCCGGCTTGAAGCCCGGCGACGCGGTCTGCACCCACTTGAGGAAGAGATTGGCCGCCGGGAGGGAGGCGGCGTCCTCTCCCAGGTAGAGGGAGGTGTTCTGCTCCAGGTAGGCGCCGTCGATGATCGGCGCCCCGCCCGAATCCGCCACCAGGGCCACGCTGTAGGTGGAGGCCCCGAGGACGACGACCGGATGGTAGTTCTGCTGGTTCAGGGCCTTGAGCACCGCGGCGGCGTAGTTCTCCGGCATCTGCTCGATGAAGAGGATCTTCACGCCCTTCTGCCTCATATTGATGACGTAGGGGGTGAAATCAGTGGTGGTGATCTCAAAGGTCGGGTCGTAGACGACGTTGTAGCCCTGGTTGGCCATGGCTAGCTTCTCGCCGGTCCAGGTGGCCGTCGCCGACGGCTGGTCGGCGATCAATGCGCCGACGTGAGTGATGTCGCTGGGGAACTTGTTCTTGAAGTACGCCAGGGGGCCCAGCTGCCAGCCTTTGGCGTTCGGCGAGGGGCTGAAGGAGTTCGGGAGGTTGTTGGCGACGGTACTGAGCGACACCGCGATGTTGGGCACCGACGGATTGGCCGCCAGCACGGTGGCGCCGAACTGGTCATTGAGGGAGAAGCTGCCGACCATGGCGAAGTCCTTGGCGATGTCGGCCTGGGTGAGCGCCTTGTTGTTGGCCCCGTTGTTGTACCCGTCGTCGGCGCTGTCGACGATGATCTTTCTCCCGTTCACCCCTCCGGTGGAGTTGACATAGTCGGCGTAGGCCTTGAGCCCGGTCGGTGCTCCGGTGAACAATCCGATGGTCTGGGTGGAGATGTTGCCGACCCGGACGGTGGTGGCGGTGAGACCGGTCGTATCCTGGAGCGCCGCCGGCGGGATGGTCGACTTGGTCGAGGACCCCGACGCCGCCGGGGTGGCGGTGGACGAGCAGGCGACCAGGATGGTGGCCAGCACGCCCCCCGCCAGAGTGACGGCGATCCGCCGCCTCCGACCCGGCGACCCACCTACCGTTGACGTGGACGTCATAACAATCCCCCCTCTGTGGCGTGACCGGGAGCACGATGACGTGTTGCCGGAGGTAACCGCACGATGACTCTACGAAAAATCAACCGCCTCCGCCACGGCGATGCATGGAGGCCAGCCGTGAACGGTCCATGGTGATGAACTCCCCCACCGCCTCGACCGTCACCACTCCCGCCTGGATCAGCTGGCCCCGGCTGTGGATCCTGCGGCCCTCGATCGAGGTGACCCACCCTTCGAAGCGGGCCGGGCGGTCGATCACGGTGGGATGCAGGTACCGGATGGAAAGGGTCACCGTCGGTCCCGCCGCGCCGGTGACGATGTTGGCGGCGGTGAGGACCAGATCGAAGGCGCCGGCCAACACCGCTCCGTGCACGCATCCCGGCGCACCCTCGTAGGGGGCGGTGAAGACGGCGTGGCCGATGGCCTTGGGCGGCTCGAACTCGATGGTCAGCGGCAGGGCCACCGGGTTGCAGGTGCCGATCACCACATCGAAGGGCATGACGTCGGCCATATCGAACCTCTGCCCCGATTCGACGTCGTGATCGGCGTAACGATCGGCAACCACGCCGTCCCACTCCGGGGTGTGGCGTTCGAGCCGGTCAGCCACCGACGACAGCTCGCGGGTGGCCTCGGTCAACAACTCCGCGGTGGCCAACGACGTCACCGTGGTCGCCATCAACCGGCGGACCGCCTCGGCCAGGGCCTGGCGCTCGGCGCCGCCCGACGGGCGGGCCGGGACCGGCACCGGGCCGTCACCCGAGGCCGTCATCCTCTCAGCCGTGGGAGGTAGTGGGAGTGGGCATCGAGGACCTCGAGCATCTCGTCCGCCGAACCCGAGGGGACCCGGAGCACCACCTCATAGACGCCCAGTTCTTCATAGTGGGCGAGTTTCTGATCGCTCGGCACCGTCCCGAACGGAACCACCCGGATGGACGCCGGGTCCCGGCCGCGTGCCTCGAACGCTTTCCGGAGCTCCGGGAGGGCGGCAGCCAACCCCGCGCCCCCAATCGGCATCCAGCCGTCGGCGTACTCGGCAATGGCTCCGAACACACCGGGGTAGGGCCCTCCGCCGATCAGGGTCGGCACCCGCGGCTGCTGCACCGGTTTGGGCCAACTCCAGCAGGGGTCGAGGTCGACGTAGGTGCCGTGGAACTCGGGCTGCTCCTCGGACCACAGCGCCTGCATGCACAGGACGTGCTCCCGGGCGATGGCTCGCCGCTCGGAGAACTCCACTCCGTGATCGGCGGCTTCGGCGCGGTTCCACCCGAACCCGAGTCCGAACACCACCCGGCCTCGGCTCAAGTGGTCGAGGGTGGCCAGCAGCTTTCCCAGCACGATGGGATCGTGCTGGGCGGCCAGGACCACCCCGGTGCCCAACGAGATCCGAGAGGTCACCGCCGCGGCCATGGACAGGGCCACGAACGGATCGAGACTCCGTCGGTAGTCCTCGAGGTGGACCCCCTCCACCAGGGCCGGCGGGGTGTCCGCCCGCACCGGAAGGTGGGTGTGCTCGGGAAAATACAACGAGTCGAACCCCCGGTCCTCGACGGCGCGGGCCAGATCCGCCGGAGCCATGTCCCGGTCGGTGAGGAAGGCAGTGATCCCGAGGCGCACGGTGACTCAGTCCTGCAGCCCGGAGGTCAATCCGGCTCCGGGATTGTTGGCGGGGTCGGCGAACAGCGCGGCGAAAGCCGAGTCCTCCCGGTGGCGGGCGGCGTCGATGGCGGGACGAAGGCCATCCATCATCAGCCGCTTGATCTCCGTGACACCGTGGGGTGGAAAGGCGGCGATCCGCCGGGCCAGCGCCAGGGTTTCTTCGAGCACGGTGCCGGCCCGGACCATCCGCAACGCGATCCCGGACTCGACCGCCTGTTGGGCGGAGATCCATTCCGAGGCCAACAGGACCGACGCCGCCCGTTGCCACCCCATCCGGGCCGGCAGCAGCAGGCTGCTGGCCGCCTCGGGCGGCACCCCCATCTCCGCGAACGGGCAGCGCAATCGAGTGGTCTCGTCCACCAGCACCAGGTCAACGTGGCCCAGGATGGTGAATCCGAGCCCCACTCCCACCCCGTGCACCGCGGCCAGTAACGGCTTCTCGAACGACTGCAAGGAGTCGAGGAGGCGGGAAAAGCCCTTCCCGGCGTCGGGCCCCGCCGCGCCGGTGGCAATGGCCGCCATCTCGTGGAGATCCTGGCCGGAGGTGAACCCCTGGCCCCGCCCAGTGAGGACCACCGCGTGGATCGAGTCGTCCGACGCCGCACCGTCCAGCGCCGCGGAGACCGCCTCATACATCAAGAGGTCGAAGGCGTTGCGGACCTCGGGCCGGTTGAAGGCGATCACCCGGACACCGTCACTATCTTCCACGTCGATGCGCGGATCGGTCACCGGCCGGAGCTCATGACGACTCCGTCGGCCGGCGCCGGGCGAAGATCGGTTCGGCGACCCACGTTGAGCCTCAGATCGCCAGTCGATTTGGACATGTGTCTGGAATGTAATGTGGACACGTGACTTCCCGCAACGTGGATCAACCCGTTGGGTCGGAGGGGGACGCCGTCCCGGCCGGTGACGGCCTCGCCGACTATTCCGGCAACTTCATTGCTGATTTCCAGTACGAAGACCTGTCGAGAGAGGCACTGGTCCGGCTGGTGCGCGAGTACGCGCAGGCGGTCCACATTCTCGACCGCTCCATGTGTGCGGCGATCGGCATCTCCCACGGGGTGCAGGAGATGGAGCGGCTGGCCATCGAGGAATGGCGGGGAGCGAGCCCGGTGTACGGCGACCGCCTCCGCAAGATCATGGGCATCGAGGGCAACGATGTGGAGGCCATCTTCAAGGTGCTGCAGCTCGATCCGGGCTTCCCTCATCACTACCTCGACGTCCGCTACGAAGTGGTGGACGAGAGGCACGGTTTCTTCGAACTCGCCTACTGCGGCGCCCTGATGGACGTCGAGCCGTTCGGCGACAAGATGGTGACCAGCATGTGCCATCACATCGAGGACGGGACCTTCGATGTCACCGCTCAGGCCATCAACCCGAAGGCCCACATCCGCCACGTGCATCGGCCGCCGAGAGTGCCCACCGGTCGCTCCCCCCATTGCCGTTGGGAGCTGATCATCGACGACGACAACGAGACCCTGGACGAGGCCGATATCACCAAGATCACCCGGATGACCACCGCGGCCAGCTTCGAATTCCCCCCCATGCGCGACGGGACGCCACATGTCCCGAGCCCATCGGGCCCGGTATGACCGATGCGCCGGTGCTCGAGGCCACCCGGAGGCGCCTGACCGAACGCCAGGCCGAAGTCGTCCAACAACTGGTCGACGCCACCGCCGCCGAGGTCGACGAGGACGGCTACGCCGGCCTGACCGTCCGGAACGTCGCCCGCCGAGCCGGCGTGGCCCCAGCCACCGCCTACAACTACTTCAGCTCCAAGGACCATCTGTTGGCCGAACTCCTCTGGCGGCGCATGGCGGCGCTGCCCCCGGTGGACGGCACCTCCGGCGGGTCGATGGTCGATCGATTGGCCGAGACCGTGCAGATGATGGTGCTGCTGACCACCGGGAGCCCCGACCTGGTCGGCGCCTGTACCACCGCGTTGCTCAGCGCCACGCCCGACGTGAAGCACCTGCGGGACCGGATCGGCGCGGTGATCCATCAGCGGATCGTGGCCGCATTGGGACCTGGCTTCGAACCGACCATCGTGCGGGTCCTCGAGACCACCTATTCGGGGGCGTTGCTGATGGCGGGCATGGGCCACATGAGCTACGCCGAAGTTCCCGACTTTGTGGCGGAGGCGGCCCGATTGATGACCGGCGAAGCGAAGGGGTGAACTGATGTCCCGGTTCGCTCCCCACCCCGAGCTCCGCCCGGCGGTGGTGACCGGTGCGTCGTCGGGCATCGGGCGGGCGACGGCCATCGCCATCGCCGACCTCGGCCATCCGGTGGTGCTGGGCGCCCGACGGGTGTCGGAGTGCGAGGACACCGCCGCGGAGATCCGCGCCAACGGCGGCGATGCCTTTGCCATCCACCTCGATCTGGCCGACGGGGATTCCATCAAGCGGTTCGCCGCCGCGGCGACCGACACCCTCGGGAACGTGGAGATTCTGATTTCCAGCGCCGCGGAGAACCGGCCGGGCAGCGTCCTCGACACCGATGCCGACTCGTTCGAGCGGGTGCTCGGGGTCAATGTGGCCGGCACCCACCGATTGATCCTGGCCATGTTGCCGGAGATGACCGAACGGGCCCGGGGTGACGTCGTCTTCGTGACCTCCGACGTCGCCGTGTCGCCCCGGCCGTCGATGGCCGCCTACGTGACCTCCAAATGGGGCCTCGAAGGCTACGCCCGCTCGCTCCAGATGGAGCTCGAGGGGACCGGCGTCCGGGCCACCATCGTGCGCCCGGGACCCACCCTGACCGGGATGGGAATGGACTGGGACCCCGACGTCACCGCCGAGGTGATCGACCAGTGGGTTTCATGGGGATTCGGCCGGCACTCCAACCTCATGCGGCCCCAGGGCGTGGCCCAGGCCATCGTGGCCGCGGTTACGCTGCCCCGCGGCACCCACGCCACCACCATCGAGCTGCAACCGGAAGCACCGATTCGCGAGATCGAGCCATGACCATGGCCAGGATCGCATCACTCATCGACGAGGAGAACTGAACCTATGCCTTCATATCCACGGGCCGAGATCGAAGAGATGATGCAGCGGTGGATGGAAACCAACCGCCGTTGCGAAGAGGCGCTCGATTGGCTTCCGTTGGCCGACCTCTATACCGAAGATGCCACCTACGGATGGAATGTCGGGCCCAAGGATGAGTTCATGGCCGTCGGCCGGGATCAGATCCGTGAGTACGCGGTGGGCCTGGAGATGGAAGGGCTCGGTGGATGGACCTATCCCTATCAGCGGGTCCTCATCGATGACGTCCAGGGAGAGGTGCTGGGTTTGTGGAGGCAGATCGCCGACGCCACCCGGCCGGACGGGAGCCACTTCGAGATCGCCGGTCTGGGAGGCAGCTGGTTCCAGTACGCCGGCAATTTCCAATGGGGCTGGCAACGGGACTTCTTCGACGTCGGGAACGCCACCGCCACCTTCATGGAGATGATCGCCGCCGGCACGCTCACCCCGGGGATGCAGAAGCGGCTCGAGCAGGCGGCCTCCGGTGAGCGCGCCCCCGGTCACTACCGGTTGGGCGAGGCGCCGGTCGGCCTGTGGGACGGCATCTGAGCCGCACAGGCCACACACCGGGTGGCGCCCGGGAGCGCGACGAGTCGCTCCCGCCCGATGGCCGCGCCGCAATTCTCGCACCGTCCGTAGGTCTCGCCGGCCACCCGCTCGAGGGCCGCCTGCAGCTCCTCGATCTCTTCATGGGCGCGGGCCAAGAGCGCACTCACCCGCGCTCGCTCGTAGCCGACCGTCGAACCCTCCGGGTCGTGCTCGTCGTCGGGCACCGAGGCGGTCGACTCGGCAATGGCCTCGAGCTCGCTTTCGAGATCGGCCCGCAAGGCCACCACTCGGGACAGCCTGGCCCGAAGCGCCTCCACTGGGAGGGGGTCAGGGATCGAGTCGGCGCCGGCCACCCGATGGACCCTATCGGCGCCATCGGCGGCCAACGTCCGGTCAGGTGAAGTCGGATCCGCCGTCGATGTTGAGGTTGGCCCCGGTCATGTAGGTGTTGGCCTGGGAGCAGAGGAAGGCGATGAGGGGACCGATCTCGCCGGGGTCGGCCGCCCGCCCGAGATGGGCCGGATGACCGAAATCCTCGCTGATGACCCGCATGGCGTCGACCAGGCTCTCGGCGTCGACACCTCGTTCGGGCGGAAGCGCCCGCAGGTAGCCCTTCATGCCCTCGGAGAGGAACGATCCCGGGGACACCGTGTTGACCAGGATCCCGTCGGGAGCCAGGGAGGCCGACAGGTTCTTGCTCAAGCTGGTGAGCGCGGCCTTGGCCGCGGTGTAGGCGACCAGCCCGGTCGACTGCCGCTTGGTCGAGTGCGCAGAGATGTTCACGATGCGTCCCCACGGGGCCGGGCGCATCAATGGCAGGGCCGCCCGTACGCACCGGGCAGCACTCAGGGTGCCGATGTCGAAGGTCGCCAGCCACTCATCGTCGTCGATGGCATCGAAGGCCCCGATCCCCACGCCGACCGGGCCGGCGGCATTGACGAGCGCGTTGAGCAAGCCCCACCGCTCAGCCACCGACGCAAAGGCGCGGTCCACCGCTTGGCGGGACGTCAGGTCGGTAGCGATTCCCACCGCGTCGGGTGAACCGAGGGACAGAAGAACGTTGACCGTCTCATCCAGCGCCGCCTGGGTTCGGGCCAGCACCGCCACCCGGGTACCCTCCCGGGCCAGGCTCTCGGCGGCAGCCCGGCCCATACCTCTGGTTCCCCCGTTCACCACCGCGGTGGCGCCCGCCAGCCCTAGATCCATCGCTTCCCTATCCTCCGGTTTCAGCCGAGGGTCGCCGCCCGCGGTTGATGCTCAGTCCCACGGTTCGTAGAGGCCCTCGAACTCGAGCTTTCCGTTCTTGACCCGTCCGTAGAGGAGCCAATCCCCCCGGAACATGCCGTGCTCGTGCGGGGCGCAGGCGATGTGGGTGCGGGGCCCACCGGTAGTGCTGGGCATGAAGCGAATCCTCTCGAGCCCGTCCTTCAGACCCGGTCCGGAGAGGGTCGGCGCCCGAAACAGACCTTCGGCGAGCACCCGGGCGGTGTCGAAGGCCAGCACGGGGATGGCGTTCGGCCACAACGGAGGGCTCTGTCCGTAGCGGGCGACAAACCGGTCGTGGAATCCCTCGGTGAGCGGGTTGTCGGGGTTGAACTGGTCGATGCCGACCCAACCCTCGAATTTCTCGAACCCCATCAGGTAGAACATGAACGCGGTGCTCATGATCCGGGGCGGATCCCAGGCCAGTTCGTCGAGCGCCTTCCGCAGCAACCCCTGGAGCGCCAGCATGCCGTAGCCCATGTAGCAGAGCGCGTCGGGGTTCGACTGGCGAAGGTTGTCGAGGTTGTCGGCCAGCCGAGCCGGGTGCTGGCTCACCGTCTCGAGGGCAACGATGCTCAGACCGTGCCGCCGACACTCCTGACGGAAGAAGCGGAAGTACTCGTCGCCGTTGGGAGACACCTCGCTGAGGACCGCTACCCGCCGGTAGCCCTGGCGGGCCAGCCAGCCGACACAGAGGGCGGCATCACCGCCGCAGTCGCCGTTTCCCAGTCGGAAGCAGTAGTCGCCCGCCAGCCGCTCGGTGCCGGCCCAGCTGATCAGCGGCACCTTCAACTCGTTGGCCAGCGGCGCCACCACCATGGCGTTGTCGGAGCTGTAGGCGCCGGCGACCCCGATGCATCCCTGGTCGACGAGATACTTGAACCCGTCCACCGCATTGCGGGCCGAGCCGTTGGGCAGCCCGTTCTCGGCGTGGAGGACGAACTCCACCGGCCGGTCGATCAGGCCCTGCTCGGCGGCCTCATCAAAGGCCATCCGGTGGATCTTGTTGTAGCCGCCGTCGGGGCCGTCAAGGGCGGAGCCGAGCCATCCGATCTTGATGGGATCCGCCGCCCCTGTCCATTGGTTGCTGGTGGTATCGATGACCGGGCTCCTTCGCCTCTACCCGCGCATACCGCCCCCAGGAGGCCAACCGCGAGTCGATTTCATACTGTATGCGAACGGGTCGCGAGGGTCCATCCCGCATCCGGGCGCGGTCATTCGACCGCGTCGGATCAACTCTGGGCCCACGCCTCGACCAGCGCTTCGGTCGAGGCCAAGGTGGCCACCAGCGACAAGGAGTGGTCCAGGACCTGCCGTCCGTATTCCACCGGCACCCCGACCACGGCATCGGACACCACCACCACCTGGTACGAGCGATTCACGGCGTCGAAGACCAGGTTGGGAATGGCCACATTGAGGGATACCCCCACTATCACCACGGTGGTCACCCCGTCGTTGCGAAGCAGGCTGTCGAGAGGCGAGCCGGTCATCGGACTCAGCCCGTGGTACCGGGGGAGGACCACGTCCCCGGGCTCGGGACCGACTTCGGGAACCGGCCGGACCGACTCGGATCCGGGGGCGTTCTCCATTCCGGCCTTTCGGGCTGCCGCGAAGACCCGGGCATTCCGGTTGGACCCGAATCCGTCGGGGAGGTTCTCGGCGGTGCAGTGGACCACCCTCACCCCCGCCGCCCTTGCCGCCCTCACCACCGTGGCCACCTGGTCGATCAGCGAGACAGACGCTCCGGCCTCAGCCAAGGCCGGAAGGCCCGATCCGGTGCCGACCACACCCTCCTGCATCTCCTGGACCAGCACCGCCGACGTGGGCGGGTCCACCAGCCGGGCAAGACGGTCTCCCTTCCGGCGGGCGTCGGCGGCATCATCGGACATGGCGGGCTCCGGGGCGGTCAAGGGGCCGGGCTCGGATCGAACGGCCCCCGCCCCATCTGGTCCCGGACCGTCACCACCGAGGGGTTGGTGAGTGTCCGGCGCTGCCAGTTGGCGCCATCCACCACCAGCGTGTGACCGGAGATGAACCGGGCGTACGGGGACGCCAAGAAGGTGGCCGCCCAGCCGAGCTCCCGGAGCCGGCCGACCCGGAGGGCCGGCTGACAAGCGTCCTTTTCGCTGGTGCGATCCAGATTCCCGGTGATGTCGGCGGTCATGTCCTCGTGGGGGAAGAGGCCCGGCACCAGACCGTTCACCTGGATGCCGTAGGGGCCCCATTCCACCGCCAGGGTCTCCACCATGTTCTTGACCCCGGCCTTGGCCGCCGCCGAGTGGGCGAAACCCGGACCGCCGGTCCAGGCATAGGACGCACCGACATTGATGATCGAGCCCGGAGTTCCGGCCTCCAGGTGACGCCGGGCGAACTCGCGGGCACAGAAGAAGGTGCCGTTGAGGGTGATGTCCACCACCGTCCGCCAGGCATTCGGCGACATGTCCTCGGCCGGGACCGGGAAGTTGGCCGCGGCGTTGTTGATCAGCACCTCCGGCAAGCCGAACGCCGAGGTGGCCTCCTCGAAGGCGGCGCCGATCTGATCGGGGTCGCGGATGTCGCAGCTGACGGTCAGCACCCGGGAGCCCAGCGCCTCGGCCGATTCTCTCCCGGCGTCGAGATGCTCAGGTTTGCGGCTGGCGATGACCAGGTCGGCGCCGAGACGTCCGAACTCGGCGGCGATGGCCTTGCCGAGGCCGGTCCCTCCCCCGGTCACGAACACGGCGATGCCGGCAAAGGTGCCTTCGGGGAGCGCTGAAGTTCCGGATGGAGGCGGCTCACGCAGTCCCGAGAGTTCGGTCATAGTCAGCTCCCTGTGTATTTCGGCTGGCGGCCCTCGGCGGTGGCTGCCTTCAACTCGGCGATATCCGACGACTTGTTGACGAAGGTCTGATAGATCAGCTCGTCTTCCATGGAGGAGCGGATCCCCGGCTCGCTCAGGTGCTGAAGGACCCGCCGGGCCATCTTGATGGTGACGGCCGGCGCCGCGGCGATCTTGGTGGCCATCTCCCAGGCGGTCTCGTCGAGCTTCTCCGGGGCCACCACCCGGGAGACGATCCCGTGGGCGAACGCCTCCTCGACGCTCATGGTTCGCCCGGTGAGAACCAGGTCACTGGCGACACCGGTGCCGCAGATCTGGAACAACCTCCCCATCCCGCCGGTATCGGGGATGACACCGTGACCGACTTCGGGAAGCATGAACCTGGTGCCCTCGGCGGCGATCCGGATGTCACAGAGCAGGGCCCGCTGGAACGATCCCCCGATCGCCCAGCCCTGCATGGCCACGATGATCGGAACGTCGAGGTCGAAGACCTGAAGGATCCCCCGATGGCCACGGGTCATGAGCTCGTGGTGGCTGAGAGGGGTGACGTTGTTCCCGATAACGGAGACGTCCCGGCCCGACGACCAGGCCTTCCCCTCGCCCCGCCAGATCACCGCCCGCACGTCGGGATGCTGCTTGAGCTCGGCCAGAATCTCGAACAGCCGTTGGTCCATCTCGTCGTCGAAGGCGTTGCGCTTGTCGGGGTTGTTGTTGGTGATCACCGCGATGGAATCACGTATCTCCAGCGAAACCTTGTCTGTCATCGATGCCCCCTTGGAAGATGGAGAAGGTGTTCGGCCACCATGGTGCGTCGGATCTCGTTCGTCCCCCGTAGATCAAGATGTGGCGGCGGTCAGAGCTCAAGAATGTTCCCCGGTTGGGACAAGAGCCGAGGGATCGGCCAGAGGACCTATCTCACTGTCAATATCGCATAAGATATCTATGTGGCGTCTTCCTCTGGCAATTCTCGCGGAACACCTTCGCAGCGCTCGACGGTGAATCGTGGCAAGAGGATAGTCCGCACCAGCAGTGCCGAACACATTGCGCTGCACATCCGAACCCTGATCTTCGACGGCGTGCTTCTCCCCGGCATGCGGGTACCCCAGGACGCCATTGCCCAGGATCTCGGGGTGAGCCGAATCCCGGTGCGGGAGGCGCTCATCGTTCTCGAACGCGAGGGCTGGGTGACCATCGAGATGCACCGGGGCGCCTTCATCAACTCCCTCGACAAGCGGGCGGTTCATGACCACTACGAGCTCTTCGGCCTGATCTATGGCTTCGCAGCAAAACGGGCCCTGGCCCGCGGCAGCAAGGACCTGCCTGACGTCCTTGCCGACATCCAGAAAGGTTTCGCCGACGCCACCGACCCCGAAGCCCAACGGCAGCTGTCCATCGACTTTCATGGCGCCATTCTCAAGGCGGCGGCTTCTCCCCGGATCATGGTGGTGTTGCGAGCCATGTCGGCGTTGGTCCCGGGCAACTTCTTCGAATTGGTGCCCGGGGCTGTGGAGGTGGAGAGGCGAGGCTTGGCCGCCATCGTTCGGGCGATGCGGGACAACGACGGTGAAAGAGCTTCGACCGAGTACGCGAAGATGATGCGACAGGTGGGAAACAAAGTGACGCTGCTCTTCGACGACCGGGGCCTCTTCGATCCGGAGCTCGCCTCGGCTTGACCGGGATTGGTCACCCGCCCGGGTCGCCGGCATCCCGTCCGGCCGGGCTGGATGCGCCAATCTCCTCATCTGCCCGGGCGATCAATTGGCGGCGGAGGACTTTTCCGACTTCGCTCCTGGGCAAGGCCGCAATGCGCCGATAGGCCACCGGGATCTTGTAGGCGACCAGGTGATCCCGGCACAGGCGCTCGAGTTCGTCGTCGGGTGCGGAGCCGACGACGAAGGCCACCGGGACCTCCCCCAGCCGTTCATCGGGAACACCGACGACTGCCGCCTCGCTCACGCGAGGCGACAGGCAAAGGACCTCCTCCACCTGCCCGGGGAACACCTTGTTGCCGCCCCGGTTGATCAGGTCACCGACCCGCCCCTCGATCCATACGAATCCGTCCATGTCCACCCGGGCGTAGTCGCCCGTGCGGACGTACCCGGCTTCGTCGATCCGGTCATCAAGACTGCCGCCATCCGCGTAGCCCGAGGCCATACTCGGAGGCTTCACCAGAAGCTCGCCCACCGCATCCCCGGAGGCTGCGGAACCATCCTCGTCGATCACTTTGATAGCCACTCCGGGATGGGGACGACCGACGGCGCCGACTTTGTCGGGATGTTCCCGGGCATCGGCGGCAGTCCATCCGATGACCTCGCCGATCTCCGCCTGGCCGTAGCCGTTGAGCACGGTGACACCGAACTTGTCGGAGAAACGACGGGCCGACAATGGAGACAACGGAGCGGTGATGCTGCGTACGTACCGGAGCGGAGCTAGATCAGTGACGCCGTCGTCGTCGGCAAGCATCACCATCGCCGCCGGCGGCAAGACCGTGGACCGGATCGAGAAACGATCGATCAGGGTGGCGAACTCAGAGGTGGAGAATCGATCCATGACCACCAGTTCCGCACCGGCGCGCAAGCCGAACAGGACGTTGTAGATCCCGGCATTGAGGGCCAGCGAGACGGGCACCAGATTGGGAGACGGAGGCCGCGCCGGATCGGCCGACCTCCCTCGCAGCGGTCCGAGGACCCGGTCCAACAACTCCAAGTACCCCGAGTGGGTCTGCAGGATTGGCCGGGGCCGTCCGGTGGTGCCGGATGTCCAGGTCACAAAGGCAGTGTCCGGCTCATAGCGGGTGGCCGCCACCCCGGAATCCCGCATGCCGGCCCCTTCGATCACCGCAGCCGGGCCGGTTGCCTCGATGACATGGTCGAACTCAGCCATTGGTTGGCGGGCGTTGGCGGGCACAAAGACGGCTCCGGCCATCCAGACCCCGAACATCGTCGAAATGAACTCCGGGCCGTTGGGCAATTGGACAACGACCGCCTGACCGGACTCGACACCCCGGGAGCGCAGGTGTTCGGCGACGGAGGCGGCGCTATCACGTACCTCGCCGACGGTCACCGAACGGCTCACCGTACTGATGAGTCGGGCGGAATCGGGAAGCGGGTGATCGGCCAACAGGCCGGCCAGCTGGCCGGTGGTCACGGGACGGACGATTGGTTGGAGGGCATGGCCACCATGGTGCGGCTGATCCGGTCGGCCGACAACAGGTTGAGGTCCAAGTCGATCAGACTCCCGATGTTCCCAGGCTCGAACAGGCGTTCTACATACTCGAAAGCCTCGGCCACCTAACATCCCTTCTGACGGCTTCATCCCGTCCCGGCCCCGCCCCTGGGCGACTGTACATTATATTCGACTTAGGCAGTCGCCCGAGGTACGGCAATTGCCAGACCGGCAGAAGGGATCGAACGAGGGTGGCTGACCACGTCTGGAAAGGTGGCGCGCAGTCCACCATCCCGTCGCTGTTCGACGACCGCCTGGCCGAGAACCCTGACGGTGAGTACCTCGATGTCTGCGGGACCAAGCTGACCGCGTCACAGGTGGCTGGCGCCGGCCGGCGACTGGCGGCGGCGCTGGACGACCTTGGATCGGCTCAACACGATCGGATCGCCACCATGTTGGAGAATTCCCCCGAGGCCGTGGAGGCGTGGGCCGGGATCGTGCTTGGTGGGCGGATCGCGGTCCCGGTCAACACCGCCTACAAGGGCTCCTACCTACTTCATCAGTTGGCCGACTGCGGAGCCAAAGTGGTGATCGTGGCCAAGAGCCTGGCCCCACGCCTGGTCGAGGTGGTCCACGAGCTCCCCGATCTCGACCACGTATTCATCCTGGACGACCAAGCGACCGGGACCGACGACGATGCCGGCCGGGGCGGGGAACTTCCCGATCTCGGACGGGTCGCAGTCCACCGATGGACGGATCTGCAGGGTGTCGAAGATCGTCAGCCCAGCCTGGTCATCCGACCCTCGGACCTGGCCACCTTCATCTACACCGGTGGGACCACCGGTCCCTCCAAGGGCTGCATGCTCACCCACAACTACCACGAGGCGCTGGCCCGACAGATCGGGATCTGCTGGCAGCGCACCGCAGAAGACGTGGTGTGGACCCCGCTCCCCCTCTATCACTTCAATGCTCTCACCACGGTGGTGGTGGGCACCTTGCTGTACGGCGGGCGGGGGGCGATCTACCGGAAGTTCTCGGTGTCCAACTTTTGGTCCGAGATGAATCGAGTGGGGGCGACCATCACCTCCACCTTGGGAACGATGGCCTACCTCCTGGCCCATGACCCCGATCGACCCGAAATGCCCCGTTCCGGCCTACCCGAGGCTAACCGCACCCTTCGCCTCCTCGGCGCCGCCCCGATGCCCGTCGAGGTCGACGACGTCATCCGGGAGCGCTTCGGGGTCAAGACCTTCAGCGGCGCCTACGGCGTCACCGAGGCCAGCCTGGTGTCGTGGCAGCCTCCCGGAGTGACCAACAAACCCAATGCCGCCGGCAAGATCAACGACGAATATTTCGACGTTCGCATCTTCGACGACGATGACGCCGAGCTGCCCCGGGGCACCGATGGCGAAGTGGTGGTGCGGCCCAAGCGCCCCCACGTGATGTTCGAGGGCTACTGGGGCCGGCCGGAGGTGACGGTGGAAACCAGCCGGAACTGGTGGTACCACACCGGTGACATCGGCCGGATCGACGACGACGGGTTTCTGTTCTTCGTGGACCGCAAGGCTGACTACCTGCGGCGGAGGGGGGAGAACATCTCGAGCTATGAAGTGGAGAGCGTGCTGATGAGCCACGGCGCCCTGGCCGATGTCGCCGTCCATGCCGTGCCCAGCGAGCTGACCGAAGACGACCTCAAGGTGACGGCCACGCTCAAAGCCGGAGCCGAGCTCCGACCCGAGGAGCTGTTCTCCTGGTGTGTGGAGCGGCTCCCCTACTTCGTCCTCCCCCGCTACGTCGAGTTCCGGCTCGAGCTACCGCGGAGCCCGGTTGGTCGGGTCCTCAAGCGCGACCTGCGGGATGAGGGTGTGACCGCCTCGACCTGGGATGCAGAAGCCGCCGGCGTCACCTACGAGAAGCGCTAACGGGTGTCGCCCGACCGTTCACGATCTCGGCCGACCATCGTCCTCGTCCACGGGGCCATGTCCACCTCGGTGATGTGGGACGGGGTCATCGGGCTCCTCGACCACGATGCCTTGGCCGTCGACCTGCCCGGTCGGCGCTACAAGCCCGCCGACCTCGGCACGGTTACCCGCGCCGATTGGATTCAATCGGTGTGCGACGACATCGAGGCCGCCGGGCTCGACGACGTGGTGCTGGTGGGCCATTCGTTGGCCGGATTCGTCATTCCCGGCGTGGCCGCCAGGCTCGATGGGAGGACGCGGGGTTTGATCTTTGTCACCGCCAACGTCCCGGCGGAGGGTCGGCCGCCGGTGGAGTTCATGCGAGCCGACCTGCGCGCCCGGACGATCGAACACCACGACGCGATCGTGGACCGGACTTCCGGCCGGACGCTCGGCGGGTTGCGACCGGGAGAGCCGCCGATCGTCACCGACCTCGAGTTGGTCGACGACGGACCAAGGCTGGGCCTGGAGGCACCGGGCCCGCTGTTCGAGCCGTTCAGCTGGGACGGATTTCCCACCCACCTGCCCCGGACCTACATTCGCTGCCTTCGCGACACGATGATCACCCCGGCGTTGGTTGACACCATGGTCGTCAACATGGGGGGCGCCAAGCTGATCGACATCGATGCCGGCCACAATGTAGCCACCTGCGCCCCGGCCGAGCTCTCCGCCCTTCTCGACGCCTGTGCCATTGAGGCAAGATCGAAATGACATTCTAGGATGGCGCGGTGAGGGCAACTCGATGAGCCGGTTCCCGTTTCCGATGCCGTTCGGATGGTTCAAGGTGGCAATGCCCGAAGAGATCCCCGACGGCATGGTGGTGAATCGGCGAATGTTCGGCACCGACCTGATCCTGTGGCGGGACGGAGATGGCAACGTCGTCTGTCAAGAGGCATTCTGCGCCCATCTGGGTGCCCATCTCGGAGTTGGCGGCACGGTGGAATCGTCGTGCATCCGATGCCCGTTCCACGGCTGGGCCTGGGGCCCGGGCGGGGAGAATGTGGACATCCCGTACGCGACGCGGCCCAATCGGAAGGCCAAATTGAGGACCTATCCCACCCGTGAGCACGTCGGCATCGTCTTCGCCTGGTACCACCCTTCGGAGGCGTCTCCCCTGTGGGAGTTGATGAGCATCCCCGAATACGAGGACCCCGAGTTCGGCGAGTACCAGGTGTTCGACTTCACCATCCGGACCTGTCTCCAAGAGTTGGGGGAAAACGGCTTCGATCACGCCCACTTCCAGTTTGTGCACAGCCATCCGAAGGTGGGGACGATCGAGAAGATCGAATTTCGAGGATTTGACCGAACGGTATTGACCTCTCAGAAATTTCCCTCGTCAAAGGGTCCAGTGGATGCCCGAATCGACATCTTCGGTCGTGGACCTGGCATGGCGGTCACCCGGTACCACGGCCTCATCGACGCGTCGCTGATCGGATGTAGCACCCCGATCGATGACGAGACGACGCACCTGACCTTCCTTTTCTCGTTGAAGAACCCCGACCAGGACCAGCACGTGGCCAATATCGCCAAAGCGTTCGTCAGTTCGGTCACTTCCGAGGTGGCCCAGGACATTCCCATCTGGGAGAACAAGCGGTATCAGCCGGTCCCGGCCCTGGCTTCGAGCGAGAAGCCGATCACCCAGTTCCGCCAATGGTTCAAACAGTTCTACATCGAAGAAACCGGAGCGAAATCATGATCAGCACCAACTCCGATGGCGAAGGTGGCGGAGCCGCTCGGGGTGCGCCGGCCCCGCCTGACGGCGTGTACTGGGATCCGTTCGACGAATCGCTGAAAGCCGATCCCCATCCTCGATGGCGACGTCTGCGCGACGAGGCCCCCGTCTACTACAACGAGACATACGACTTCTGGGCCCTCAGCCGGTTCGACGATGTGGAGCGGGCTCACCGGGATCCCAAGGTCTATAGCTCGGCCCACGGCACCGTCCTTGAGATGATGACGGAGGAGGCTCTAGGTCAAGGGATGATGATCTTCCTCGACCCGCCCGAGCACACCGTCCTCCGGAGGCTGGTGTCGAAAGCATTCACGCCCCGGCGGGTGGCAGAGCTCGAAGGGGAGATCCGCACACTGTGTGTCCGGCTTCTCGACGTCCAGCGCGGACAGGCCAGCTTCGACTATGTACAGGACTTCGGTGCCCAGCTTCCGGCTTACGTGATTGCCGCGCTGCTCGGAGTACCACCGTCCGACCGCGACCCGGTCCGTCACCACATCGACGAGATGTTCCATATCGAGCCTGGGGTCGGAATGGCCAATGACGTCTCCATGGCGGCGGGAATTTGGCTGGCCGAATACATGGACAGCCAACTCAACGAGCGGCGAACCAGTCCTGGTGACGACATGTTCACCGACCTGGTGCAGGCAGAAATCACCGATCAAGCGGGCACCACCCGGCGCCTGACGCCAGAGGAGAGCACGGAATTCGCCCTCTTGATCATCGGAGCCGGAACCGAAACCGTTGCCCGATTGCTGGGCTGGGCCGGACTGCTGCTGGCCGATCATCCCGACCAGCTGGCCGATCTGGCCAGCGATCTGTCACTGATTCCCAACGCCGTCGAGGAATTGCTCCGCTATGAGTCGCCGTCGCCGGTGCAGGGCCGATGGTTGACCGAGGAGGTTGAACTGC
This sequence comes from Acidimicrobiales bacterium, assembly GCA_035948855.1. GTDB lineage: Bacteria > Actinomycetota > Acidimicrobiia > Acidimicrobiales > RAAP-2 > DASZIT01. Next base: position 35,876 of record DASZIT010000035.1, read on the forward strand.
ACGGGCAGGTCATCCCGGTCGACTCGAAGGTACTGCTGCTGACCGGATCGGCGGGCCGCGACGATCGGGTCTACCCGGAGGCGGACCGTTTCGACGTCCGACGCACTTTCAAACTGCACGTTGCTTTCGGCTACGGGATCCACTTCTGCCTGGGTGCCGCTTTGGCCCGCATGGAAGGCAAGGTCGCGCTGGAGGAGACCCTCAAGCGGTACAAGACCTGGACGGTTGACAAAGAGCGCGCCGTGCCCCTCCATACCAGCACCGTCCGCGGCTACAAGGAACTGCCGATCAACGTCTGACCCCGGAGGTATCCGGACGGCTGAGCGGGCCGTGCCGCATTGCTTAGCCCTGGTCACTCGGTCCAGCTTCGACCGGGTACGAGCGGTTCCTCCCTTGCTTGCCACCGGACCCGGCCCGTGGCTACAATCACCGGAGCTTTATATTATATACGTTCCTGCGATCGAGGTCGGCGGTTGCCTCACGCGACGATCTCCAGAGGGGGACAGCTTCCGACTTTAGACATGCTTAGGACCCGGGACGCGACGGCGACCCGAGTACACATCTGGAGGCAACGTTAACCCTGGACATCCCCCGTGTCGTGGGTCGACGAACCTCCGGAACCGTGGCGGGTCAACTTCTCCGCCCCGGTCAACGTGCCGGAACAATGCTCCGACACGAGATATGGCCCTCCGGTCCCCCTTCGGGGGGCCGTATCGCGTCCCGGTCAGGAGCCGCGTAACCGATGAACAGTGAGCGGGGCGAAGACCAGGATGATCCCGGCCACCACAGCCGGGATGGGGCAATGAGTGGCGAGTCGCTACGGTGGTGTTACAGCACGGGCCGGCAACCAGAGCGATCGGAGACAGGCGATGACCACGAAGTCAGATTTTTCGGTGGAAGAGTGGGATCTCATCCTCGAAGCGCCCCCCAGTGCTGGGATGATCGTGGTCACCGCCCAACGGGGGGGCGCGTTCCGAGAGGCCATCGCCATGGCCAAGGCCTATGTAGAGGCGCGCCGGCAGCATGGCGAGAGCGAGTTACTCGATGAGATCGTCGCCGCCAAGCCTGAGCGGGACCACACCCGCTATCACTCACCCGAAGAGCTCAAGGATCACGGCCTTCAGCACCTGCGTGACTCGGTCGCCCTGCTCGAGGGCAAGGCCACGCCGACGGAGGTGGACGAGTATCGCCGGTTCATCGTCAGCCTGTCCCAGGCCGTCGCGTCGGCTCACCGTGAGCACGGTCAGGAAGTGAGCGAGGCCGAGCGGGCGGCGATCGATGACATCACCGTGGCTCTGAACCCATCACCGGGGAACTGATCACCGCCTGGTGTCGGGCGAGCCACCGATAAGTCGTATTAAGCCGTAGCCTCGGCGGCGATTCTCGCCAGATCTGTACCCTTGCCGCTTCGTTCAATGCGACCGGTGTCAAAGGATTGGATTGACACATCGTGACCCGCAGCCTCGGCCCGCAGCGCCGCAACCGTGCTCTGCTCCCGGGAGCGGTGCGCGAACGGATCGAACGAGAACCAACGACACGCGTTTTGCCAGGAGATCTTGTCGAGCTCGTCCTTGGGAACATCGGCGGCGACCTGGGCGAGCTCCTCAGGGGCATTGGGCCAGGACGAGTCCGAGTGGGGGTAGTCGCATTCCCAGGCGATGTTGTCCATTCCGATGTGGTGGCGGAGTTCAATCCCGATCGGATCCGAAATGAAGCAAGTGAGAAAGTGCTGGCGAAACACTTCGCTGGGCAACTTGCCACCGAAGTCCTGTCCCGTCCATCCCGAGTGCATGTCGTAGGTCCGGTCGATCCGATCGAGGAAATAGGGGATCCAGCCGGTCCCCCCTTCGGACAGCGCGATCCGGATTTCCGGGAACGACTTGAGCACCCGCGACCACAGCAGATCCGATGCCGCGCTGCAGATGTTCATCGGCTGCAAGGTGATCATGACGTCGATCGGGGCGTCGGGCGCAGTGAAGGCCAGCTCTCCCGACGAGCCCAGATGGATGGAGAGCACTACCTGCTCGTCGCAGAGCGCCTTCCAGAGCGGATCCCATGATTCACTGTGAAAACTGGGGAAGCCGAGCTTGTGGGGGTTTTCGGTGAAGGTCAGCGAATGACACCCTTTGGCCGCCACCCTTCGCACTTCCTCGGCGCAGAGGTCCGGGTCCCACAGAACGGGGAGGGCCATGGGAATGAACCGACCCGGGTAGGAGCCGCACCACTCGTCGATGTGCCAGTCGTTGTAGGCCCGGAGGACTGAAAGTGCCAGTTCTTTGTCCTGGCAGGCGGCGAATAGCCGGGCACTGAATCCCGGAAACGATGGAAAGTTCATCGAACCGAGGACGCCACCGGCATTCATGTCCTTGACCCGCTCATGGATGTCGAAGCATCCAGGTCGCATCTCCTCGAAGGCCGTCGGTTCAATGCCGTACTCGTCCTTGGGCCGACCGGCCACGGCATTCAGGCCGATGTTGGGGATCTTGGTCCCGTTGAACATCCAGACGTCGCTACCGTCGGAAAGGCGCTCGACACGGGGAGCGAGATCCTGAAACTTGGCCGGTAGTCGGCCGTCGAACAGGGTCGGTGGCTCAACCACATGATCGTCCACGCTGACCATGATCAGCTCATCGGCGTGCATGGCAACTCCTTCCTGACGGTGATCCGGGTCTACGATTGAATCCTAGTTCGAAACGATGAATCCGCAATCAAATATGGGATACTCGCCATTCCGCAGGTGGGCAAGGGCTATCGCTACAGCCGACCATCGGTCCGCAGCTCCTCGGGGACCCAGGATGGCTGCCGTCTCTCCTTGAAGGCGAGCCATCCCTCGACGCACTCCGGTCCGGCCAGGCTCTCATCCATCGACATCCGGTCGTAGTGGCCGTAGCCCTCGTTGATCACCCGCTTGACGACCGACCGCGCCTGCGGCGCACTGCGGCAGCAGGCCTCGAGGGCCTCGATGGCCTCGTCGAGCACGCGGTCGGGAGAAGTTATCCGGGAGACGATGCCCCATGCGCAGGCTTCCGCGGCGGTCACCGTCCGGCCGGTGAAGAGCATGTCCCGGGCGCGGGCTGGGCCTATCTGCGCGGGGAGGTAGGCGGCATACCCGGTGTCTGCGATCCCCCGGTACAGCTCCGGGCACCGGAAGGTTGCCCCCTCGCTGGCCACGGCAACATCGGAAAGCATGGCCATGAGGAGTCCGCCGCCTTGGCAGATGCCATTCACCGCGCTGACCACCGGCTTGTGTGAGTTCCGGATCGCCTCGAACGGCACGATGTCCATGCCCAGCAGCCGGGATACCCCACCCCAGTCGTCCACGGTGGCACCGCCGAGATCACCACCCGGAATGAATACGTCGCCGGTGCCGGTCAGCAACATCCCGGCCAGTTCGGGATCGCGATTTACGAGGTCGACGGCATAGCGGACGGCGAAGTACATCGACGCGGTCATCGCGTTCCGGGCCTCGGGACGGTCCACGATGCAATAGGCCAGCGGGCCGTGCCGCTCGAACCGCACGAAAGGGGTGCCGAGCCAGTCGCCCTCGGGCGGGCGGGGGGTGTCCTCGGTCATCGGTCGACTCCCTCTCTGCCACTCGGCAGTGCGATCATGCTTCGAATGCCCGGGCCACCAGGTCGTGCAGGTCCTCGAGCGGTAGACGCTCGGGCGCGTCGGGCTCGTCCGAGATGACTGACGGATCTGAAGCCTGATACGAAGCGATGAGCCCGCTGAACAGGTGGGCGAGGACCGCGGGGTCACCCGGGTGAAAATGGCCGGATCGTTGCCCGCGGCTGATCAACTCGGTTTGCAGTCGCATCGACTCGTCATAGTTCCCGGCGATGGAAGCGTCCAGCTCACCCGGCTCGGACACCAGCGCCACGTTGGTGTAGCGCAGGAAGAGCCGGCCGAACTGAGGATGCTCCCGAAAGAATCCGACCTGGAACTCGACCAGGCGGTGAAGCTTGTCCGCCGCCGAGCCGGATCCTTTCAGAATGGCCCGCATCTCCGGCATGAATTCGTCGCCTCGGCGCACGAATACTTGGCTGAACAAGTCTTCTTTCCCCTCGAAGAACGAGTACACCGATCCCACCGAATATTCCGCAAGTTCGGCGATCTCGTTCAGGGTGGCATCGTGAAATCCCTTTTCGCCGAAGACCCGCTCGGCCGCGTCCAGGAGCTGGGCTCGGCTCAACTCCTGATGGCGTTCACGGCGGAGGTCCCGCCGACTCGGTGTATCAAGCCCCTTCGCCGTCATCGCTGCTGCTCCCTCGTTTCCGCCTTGTTGACAGGAGTCCAAGCACCAGTGCCCATCGTTGAGTGCTGATTCAACCTACTTGATCGAGGTTCCAGCCACGGTCCAAAAGACAGCTCGGATCAGGCGCCCTCGGCCATCGCTTTGATCTCGAGATACTCCTCGAAGCCAGCCCGGCCCATCTCTCGACCGACGCCGCTCTGCTTGTAGCCCCCGAACGGAACGTCCGGCGAGTAATAGACCCCTCCGTTCACCGAGACGGTGCCCGTCCGCAGCCGCCGGGCCACTGCCCGTGCCCGCTCGATCGAGCCACCGACCACTGCGCCCGACAAGCCGTAGATGGAATCGTTGGCCACCCCGATGGCGTCATCGTCGCCATCGTGGGGCTGGACCACCAGCACCGGGCCGAAGATCTCTTCGTGGGCAACGGTGGCGTCACGGCCCACATTCACCAGTACCGTCGGTTCCACGAAATAACCGCGAGGGAGGTGAGCGGGGATACCACCGCCCAATGCCACCGTCGCCCCTTCGGCGATACCGGTGTCGACGTATCCGAGCACTCGCTGGCGTTGTCGCTCGCTCACCAGTGGACCCATCATCATCGACGGGTCCGCGGGGTCGCCGTAGGACATGCTCCCCACTGCCTCGATGACGGCCTCGAGTCCCTCGTCGAACCGACTCCGGGGCAGAAGCAGGCGGCTGGTGACCGCACATCCTTGCCCGGCATGGGTGGTGATCTGGAACGCAACCCCGGCCACCGCCGAAGCCACGTCGGCGTCATCGAGCACGATAAAGGCAGACTTGCCGCCGAGTTCGAGGAAGACCTTCTTGATGGTGGGGGCCGCGACCCTCATCACATTTCGCCCGGTGACCGTCGATCCCGTGAACGAAACCATGTCGACCCGGGGATCCTCGGCCAGCTGCTGGCCAATGAGATGATCGGAGGACGTCACCACATTCAGGACCCCGCGGGGTAGGTCGGTCTCCTCGGCCACGATCCGACCCAGCAGGGTGGCCGCCCACGGCGTGTCGGGAGCCGGCTTGAGCACCACCGTGTTGCCGGCGGCGAGCGCCGGTATGCACTTCGCCAGATTGATCTGCATCGGGAAATTCCACGGGGTGATCGCACCGACCACGCCGACGGGTTCCCGGCGGATGGTCCGGTGGGTACGACGGCCGAACGGTTCGGCCACGCCCAGATCCTCTTCCCATTGATATCGCTCGAGAAGGTCGGCAACCCAGGCCACGCCGTCGATGGGCGACGCCAGCTGCGGACCGTAGGTGAGAAGTACCGGACAGCCGACCTCGGCGACCAGCGTCCCTCGTAGCTCCTCGGCATGCCGGAGGAGGCCCTCGTGCACCTGGCGGAGGCAGCGGAGCCGCAGGGCGGCGTCCGTCGACCAGGTCGTCTCATCGAAGGCGGCTCGGGCGGCCCCGATGGCCGCGTCCATCTCGGCGTGGGAGCCGTCGGCGACGGTGCCGATGATCTCCTCGGTGACCGGGTTGACGTTGTCGAAGCGAGCTCCGTCGGCGGCCTCGATGAGGCTGCCCCCGACGAACATGCGCTCCTCGCGCCATAGCGAGGTGGATGTATCAGTCACTGGTTCTCATTCCATTTCCCCGCGGCGACGGCTCCCCCGTCAACCAGGATGTTGTTTCCGGTGATGAATGACGATTCCGGCCCGGCCAGGAAGGCGGCCACCCCGGCGATGTCGTCCGGAGTACCCACCCGGCGGGCTCCCGACCGATCGATCATCGTCTGGATATGGGCTCCGACCGGGCCCTGTAGCTCTTGGAGGCCCATCGGGGTGGAGATGACTCCCGGGCTGATCGTGTTGAGCCGGGCGCCTCGGTCGCCCCAATCGTGAGCGGCGGCCTCCACCCGCAACTGGTTGCCTCGTTTGGCCACCACGTAGGCGGTGCCGGGGTCCGGGGAGTCGAGGTCGATCCCATCGTGCTCCAGCAGGTGCTCGGTCGGCGCTGTAGCCAGGTGCCGCTCGAGCTCCGGAGACAGCGAAGCGAAATTTCCGGCCATGCTGGCCAAGCAGACAAGCGAGGTGCCGGGACCGCAGACGGAGTAAAAGGCATCGATGACGTGGGCCGTTCCCAGCAGGTCGACCTCGAAGATCTGTCGGGCGGTGGCCATGACCGGCGAGACTCCCGCCGTGTGGATGACCGCGTCGATGTGCCCGGCACTGCCCGCCTCCGACGCCAGCTTCTCGACCGAGCCTCGCTCCGCCACGTCAACCTCGTGTCCATCGACCCAGAAGCCCTCGGCAAGAAGGAGGTTCAGCGCACCATCGAGCTGGGCGGCCGAAGCATCGGCAAGCAACAGGTGGCGGCCACCCCCGAGCCGGCGAGCGATGGCCAGCCCCATCCCGCCGGCACCGATCACCACCAGCGCATTCCGTGACAATTCTGAGTGGCTCACGTGGTCTCCAACGTTGCATTCATTCCGATCGCGCTGGAGGGCAACCTCGCAGCGGCCCCGAACGCCAACCTATGCCCCTAGGAGAGGGGCTTGCCCGTCACCGGGTCCAGCTTCTTCTGGGTCACAACGTTCACCGCGCCGAGACACTGGTACGAGACAATCTGCTTGTAGCCGGTTCCCACAACCTTCAGAAGGGTTCCGCACCCGGTCGGGTTGGTCTTGGCCGCGGGAAAGGTCTCGGTGCCGATGCCACCGGCGATGGGATCGGTGTAGGTGTAGCCGGCGTTCACCGTCTGCTGCAGGGTGGCTCCGGTCACCTTGTTGGGGTCACCGCCCACCTTGGCCAGCGTCGCTCTCAGCATCTGCTCGAATACGATGGCCGACCAGTAGCCGATGGACACCCCGCTGGTCAGGTGCGGGGGCTGGCCCACGGAAACCAGATCCTGCTGGGCCTGCTTCACTGCCGGGGTGGCGTTCTCGTCGGCGGGGAATTCGTTCTCGACATAGACCCCGTTGATGGCGGCGGCCTCGCTGGGCTGGGCAGCCAGCAGGCCCGGCAGGTAGGTCACACCGTTCACGATGGTCCCCTTGAACCCGGCCGACTTCAGGGCGGCGGACAGGCCGACGGCGTCAGGTATATCCAGGGTTTCAAAAGCAAGGTTGGCACCCGAGGCGATGATCGCCTGAGCGTAGGGGGCAAAGTTGGTCGTGCCCAGTACCGCGATGGGGGCCTCTTTGTAGACGATCTGCATGCCTGCAGCCTTGAGTGCACCGCTCACCGCGTCGTTAGCAGAGATGCCGGGAGCGATGTTCTCGGCGATGGAGGCAACTTTCACCTTGCTGGGGGTCTTGGTGTTCCCGGTCGCGGTGAGTATCTGGGCGCCGCCGGCCAGGCCCTGAACGACATTGTTGATCTGGTTGCCATTGATCCCGAAGGCCCAGTCGGACTGGGTGTTGAAGATGACGTTGGTCCCCCACCCGATGGCCGGAACTTGGCTCTGAGCCAGAAAGGTGCCGGTGGCGGCGGTGGCTACCGCGCTCTGGAACGGCACCACCGCCATGGCGTGCTTGTTCTGTACGAGTTGTTGGGCGTTGGTCAGATTCGTCTGGGCACTGAGCCCGTCGTCCAGGAAGCCGGTGAACTGGATCATCCGGCCGTCAAGACCACCCGCCTTGTTGAACCGGTAGATGCCGGCTTGGAACCCCTGGCCCATCCCGGGCTCCAGGGCCAGGTCGCCGTCCCCTCCGACCACGATGGGTGTGCTGCTGCTGGCACCGGTAGACCCTGAGGAGGCTGTCGATGTCGTGGTGCTGGATGACGATGCCGTCGAACCCCCGCACGAGGCCACCAGCAGCGGGGTGACCAGAACCCCAATGACCGCGGCCGAGACCCGTAGTTGACGGTGCATTTCTTCCCCCTCGAGACGTTGGGACGATGGTCCCGGTGTGCAAACCTTGGATGGTGGCGGATTCTATATACAATATTTAAAATACTGAAGGTGAGTTCACCACGACCACCTCTCGCTGTCAAGGCGGCGCAGCAGGGGGTCTGATCACCGGATCGAGCAACCGCTCAAACGAATCTCGTGCGTGGACCCCCGTCCATGAGCCATTCTCTGGGGGGATCCAACTCGCCCCATCCGGAGCGCGGGCGTGGCGAGCCCATCACCTGACGTCGGGAGGGAGTTCACCATGAAGAGCCGGGCAGCCGTCCTCTGGGGGGTCAAGGAGGACTGGCAGATCGAGGAAATCGACATCGGGGCGCCGGCCCCGGGTGAGGTGATGGTCAAGTGGCAAGCCGCGGGCCTCTGCCACTCCGACGAGCACTTCGTCACCGGGGACTTGGTGATGCCGGAAGAGGTGCGCCAGCAGACCGGGCTGGCCAGCCCGTTCCCGATAGTCGGTGGCCACGAGGGCGCGGGTCTGGTGGTCGAGGTAGGCGCCGGGGTGAGTTCGGTCTCGGTTGGGGATTCGGTGGCCGCCTCTTTCATCCCCGCCTGCGGCCAGTGCCGCTATTGCGTCACCGGTCGCCAGAGCCTCTGCAACCAGGGTTCCCAGCTCATGCAGCTGGGTCAGATGGTCGACGGAGTCGTCCGCCATTTCTGCCGGGGAGAGCCACTCAACATGATGTGCAAATGCGGCACCTTCGCCGAGCACACGTTGGTCTCGGAGCAGTCCGTCGTCAAGGTCGACTCCGACCTACCCCCGACGGCGGTAGCCCTGGTGTCGTGCGGCGTCGCCACCGGCTGGGGCTCTGCCGTCCGCCGGGCCGGCACCATCGCCGGGGATGTTGTCGTGGTGGTGGGCGTGGGTGGCGTCGGGATCAACGCGGTGCAGGGTGCGGCCATGGCCGGCGCCCGGGTCGTGGTCGCCGTCGATCCGGTGGAATTCAAGCGCGAGACGGCTCTGCAACTGGGAGCCACCCATTCGGCCCCCAGCATGACCGAGGCCATCGAACTGGTCCGGGAGCTGACCCGAGGCGAGATGGCCGACCGGGTCATCATGGTCCCGAGCGTGATGCTCGGCGACCTCATGGCCGAGGGGATGGCGTTGACCGGCAAGGGTGGAACCTGCGTTGTCACCTCGGTGGGCCCGATGATGCAGACCGAGGCTTCCATCAGCCTGTTGGACCTGGCCATGATGAACAAGGAGATCAAGGGGACCATCTTCGGCTCGGGAAATCCCCGGTTCGACATACCCAACCTGCTGGCCATGTACCGGTCGGGCGCGCTCAAGCTGGATGAGCTGGTGACCCGCACCTATCCCCTCGACCAGATCAACGAGGGCTACCAGGACATGCGGGACGGGAAGGTCATCCGAGGAGTCGTGACCTTTGACTGACATCATGGACGGCGACATCGTGCTGCGGGGAGGGACGCTGGTGGACGGCAGCGGGGCGCCGGGACGGGCCGCGGACGTGGCCGTCCGGGGCGGGAGGATCGTGGCCATCGGTGACGGGTTGTCGGGCACCACCACCCTCGACGCTTCGGGCCAGGTGGTGGCGCCGGGATTCATCGACATCCACACCCACTACGACGCCCAGGTGTTCTGGGACCCCGACCTCACCCCCTCGTCCTTTCACGGGGTGACCACGGTGGTGGCCGGCAACTGCGGGTTCTCCATCGCCCCCATCCGGCCCGAGGGGATCGAGACGCTGGCCCGGACCCTGCAGCACGTGGAGGACATGAGCCTCGACACGTTGCTGGCCGGGGTGCCCTGGGACGAGTTCGAGACCTTCGCCGAGTATCTCGACGCCGTCCAGCGCCAAGGGGTCGCCCTCAACTACGGCTGCTACGTGGGCCACACCGCGGTCCGTCTCTTCGTCATGGGCCCCGACGCCTACGAGCGGGCCGCCACCGAGGACGAGCTGACCACCATGGCCGACATCGTCGGCGAGGCCCTCGACGCCGGGGCGATGGGCTTCGCCTCCAGCTGGGCCCCGACCCATTTCGGCGACCACGGCCGGCCGGTGCCCTCCCGGGTGGCCGACTTCGACGAGCTGGCCGCCCTGCTCGAGCCCATGCGCAACCGGCACCGCGGGGTGGCAGCCCTGCTCCCCGGCGGGGTGCTGTCCCACGACCGGATGTTCGAGTTGCAACGCCACATCGGCCGGCCGTTCACCTGGACGGCACTCCTCACCTTTGCCGGGTCCAGCTACCACGAGAAGGTCATGGTTGATCATGCCGAGGCCCGAGCCTCGGGCGTGGATGTCTGGCCCCAGGTGTCGTGCCGGCCACTGGTCAGCCAGATGAATCTGGCCGATCCCTTCACCCTCAACACCTTTCCCCGCTTCGCCGCCCTGTTGGACGCCCCGGTCGAGGAACGAAAGACGGCCTACCGTGACGCCGGCTGGCGGGCCCTCACCCATGAGCAGATGAGCGGCGGGGGCACCCTGTTCAATGTGAACTCGATGTCGGTCGCCGAGTCGCCCACCCGCCCCGACCTCATCGGGCGGTCGGTGGTCGACCTCGCCGAGGAGCAGGGCGCCACTCCCCTGGACGTGCTCCTCGATCTGTCCCTCGCCGACGACCTCACCACCCGATTCACGTCGGTGCTGGCCAACAACAACCTCGAGGGCATTGCCTCGCTCCTGCCTCGGGACGACGTGCTGTTGGGACTGGCCGACTCCGGTGCCCACGTGAGCCAGCTCTGCGACGCCTGCTTCGCCACCGACCTGCTCGGCAACTGGGTCCGCGATCGCCAGGTCCTGACCCTGGAGCACGCCATTCACAAGCTCACCGCGGAGCCGGCCCGGGTTTACGGTCTTTCCGACCGGGGCTCGGTGGAGGTGGGCAAGGCCGCCGACCTGGTGGTGTTCGATCCCGACACCGTGGCACCGGGCCCGATCCGCCGGGTGTTCGACTTCCCGGCCGATGGCGAGCGTCTCACCGCCGATGCCCCGGTGGGCATGACCCACACCCTGGTCAACGGGGTCCCCATCCGGGTCGACGGCCGGCCGGTCCCCGACGGGCTCGGGCGACGACCGGGCAAGGTGTTGCGCTCGTGAACCAACCGGCGCGACCCGCCCTCACCCGAGGGTGATCTCCCGCCGGGCCAGCCGCCAGGCGTTGCCCTGGTGAACGAAGGTGTCGTGATAAGCGCCCATGTTGAAGATGGTGGGTGACGTCGTGGTGTTCTGCAAGAACACGAAGTAGGAATCGGCGGTGGCCCGGTCGGCCTGGTCGACCTGGACGGCCACGGTGGTGATGAGGTGGCGGGTGGCGGTGCCGGGTCCGGTGGTGCCCTCCACCCGCCTGGCTTCGGCCCCCGCCCGGATATCGGCGCGGCCGTGCCGGGGTGCGGTCGGAAATGCCCACACCGCGTCCTCGGTGAATTGCTCGATGTAGTCGTCGAGGTCGCCCTGGTCGGCCAGCCGAGCGATCCGGGAGATGACGTTCCGGATCTCCAACTCGGCCGCCACCCGATCGGTGGTCGCCTCGGTCACCGCTGTTGACTTCGGGTGCTGGTCGCCACCGGACCGGCAGGAACGATTGCCCGGCTGACCACCCCGGCGGCGATGAGCTCGTCGATGGCCTTGTCGTCGAGGCCGAGCACCGAATTGAGAACCGAATCCGTGTGCTCGCCCATCAGCGGGACGAATCGCTCCGGACCCTCGGCGACCTTTGACATCTTGATCGGGTTTCCGGCCACCAACACCGGTTGCTCGACGCCGTCCGTCCGCTCCACCTCTACCAGCATGTTGCGCAAGGCCACGTGCGGATCGGCGGCCACGTCGGCCGCCGAGCTACAGGGGGCGGCGGCGATGCCGCTCTCGGCGAAGGCCCGCGCCGCCTCCAGGTTGGTCTTGTCGGCGGCCCAGGCTTCGACCGCGGGGCGGATGGCCGTCTCGAAGTGGTCACGCCACCCCTGGCGGGTGGCGAACCGGTCATCGCCAACCCACTCCGGGTGCCCGACCAGATTGGCCAGCCGTTGGAACTGATGCTCGCGCACCACCTGGACGATGAACCAGCCGCGAGCGCTCTGGAAGGAGTCGAGGATGAGGGGGAGGTCGAACTCTTGGTCGGGCTGGCGATATTGACCCATCGACCAGTAGTTCACGGCAAGGTCGCAGATAGAGACCATGGCGTCGAACATGGACACGTCGACGTGCTGCCCGAGCCCGGTGGCATCGCGGTGGCGGAGGGCGGCCAGCACCCCGATGATCCCGAACAGGCCGGTCCCGGTGTCTCCGAGCCCGCCCACCGGGTTGATGACCGGAGGTTGATGGGGACGACGGGCGTACTCGTAGATCCCGGACATCGACTCGGCGACCGACGCATAGGCGGGCCATTTCTCGTAGGGCGAAAGCCCATCGTTGCCGAAGCCGGAAATGGACAGATAGATCAGTTCGGGATGCTCTGCACTCATCGACTCGTAGTCGAGGCCGAGCCGTTTGGCCTTGCCGGGGCCCAGGTTCTCACAGACGATGTCGGCCTTGCGGCTGAGATCGAGCACCAGCTGGCGGCCGCGATCGGACTGGAAATCGATGGCCACGCTCTCCTTGCCCAAGTTGTTGCGGACAAAGGTCGCGCCCACCTTCTCGCCGTTCTCCCTGGTCATCGACGGGGTCGCCGTCCGGCCGGAGTCGCCCCGGCCAACCTCTTCCACCTTGATGACCTCGGCGCCCATCCGGGCCATCAGTTGGGTGGCGAACGGCAGCGCCTGCATCTGTTCGAGAGCGATCACCCGCACCCCGTCGAGTGGGCGGCCGAAACCTCGGGCGGCCTCGTTGGCGGTGTCACCCAGGCGCATCTGTCCCCCCCGTGCTCATGCGGGGATGGTAGCCGTGGGCCCGACCGCCTCCGTCCGTCGCGACCGCAACCCGTGGCACCGCTGGAACCGACCTACCGCCCGGTCCACCGGGGAGGTCGTTTCTCGATGAACGCCGCCACACCCTCCCGGAGGTCGGCCGAACCCGCCACCTTGCCCATCGCCTCCATCGAGAGGGCGAAAGCTTCGTCATCGCTCAGATGGGTGGAGGCCAGCACCACCCGGCGGCTCTCTCTGACTGCCAGTGGGCCGTTGGCGATGACCCGATCGGCCAGCGCCAGGGCCGCGGCCATCGCGCCATCGTCCTCCACCAATTCGTTGACCAGACCGAACTGGGCGGCCCGGGCCGCGGAGATGGAATCGCCGGTGAGCGCACACTCCATGGCCACGTTCTCGGGGATCTTTCGGGGCAGTCGGAACAGGCCCCCGGCGCCCGCCACCAGCGACCGCTTGACCTCGGGGATGCCGAACGTCGACCTTCCGGTCGCCACCACCAAGTCGGCGGCCAGCACCAACTCCGTCCCCCCGGCAAGCGCCGGCCCGTCGACGGCGGCGATGAACGGCTTAGTCCGTTGGCGGGCAGCAAAGCCGCCGAACCCACCCCGCTCGGTGAACAGCCCACCGGTGGTTCCCCCTTGGACCTCCTTGAGGTCGGCGCCGGCACAGAACGCCGGTGGAGTGCCGGTGAGGATGCCGACCCACAGCTCGTCATCGGCTTCGATCCGATCGACCCCCGCTTCGATGCCCGCGGCGACGGCGGCGTTGACCGCGTTACGGGCTTCGGGCCGGTCGATGGTGAGGATCCCGCATCGGCCCCGGACCTCAAATGTCACGCTCATGGGGTTGCCGCCTCACCGAACTGCTCGACCAGAGGGGTGAGAAGGTCGGCCAGCAGGCGTCGCTGCCGGGCGACGCGATCACGTTTGGGCGCGGGTGCGTCATAGGACATGGTGTCGAGAAGCTGTTGACTCAGTCCGAACCCGCGGAGGGTGAGGAAGACGGTGTCAAAGAGATCCGGGGTAGTGGCAGCTGGCCCGAGCGTGTCATTGACCAACCTCCGGATGTGGACGGCGGATTTCGCCGCCACCTCGCGCATGGTGTCACGAACCTCGGTGCCGGTGCGGGGGTCGCGATCCATGCTGAGAAGCACCTGCAGGTCGACCAGGTATTCCGGCCTTGCGTAACAAGCCGCGAAGAGATCGACGAGCTGTCCCATCCGCTCCCTGACGGTGTCGCCCTCGATAGCCACCCCCTCCACCATCTCGACAAAGTGGCGATTGCCGTTCTGGAGTACTGCCACCATGAGCCTCTCCCGGGTGCCGAAATAGTGCTGAATGACCCCCCATGTCACCCCGGCTCGGCGGGCAATCTCGTTGGTACTCGATCGGTAGAACCCCAGTTCGAGGACGCAGGCAACCGTCGCATCGATAACCCGCTGCCGGGTGGCAAGGTCGCCATTGGCCGATTCACCGCGTTTTGAAGGCGGTCTTTTGGCCGCCGCGGTCGATTTGGGTGCACTCACGCTCGTACTCTACGGCCCCTCTTGTCGCTGGTGACCTCCTATGGTACCGTGAACATTGTAGTTACTATGGCTGCAGTGTTCGAAGCGACCCCGGGTGGGTCCTCGGACCAAGGCGCGAGGGAGGGACCCATGACGACCCGACTGATCTCGGTGGATTCGCACGTGAAGATCGTTCCGGACCAGATAAAGGCCAATATGCCCTCGAAGTACCACTCGGCTTGGGATGACGCGGTGGAAGCCGAGCGCTTGAAGCACCTGGAGGAAATGGGCGGCGTCGACCCCTCGGTACTGGCCATGGGGTTCAGCCACGAGGCGTTCAGCGACCCCGGCTACTACGACCCCTCTGCCCGCCTCAAGGCGATGGACCGTGACGGGGTGGACGCCGAGATCCTCTACAGCGAAGTCAGCGCCTTCCGGCACTACCCGTATATGCGGGAGGGGTGGATGGAAGCCTCGGAGGCCTTCAACCGGGTGATGGTCGACTTCGCCTCGGTCGACCCCAAACGGTTCGTCCCCGCCTACCAGGTACCGCTCATCGATATCGACTTTGCCGTCAAGCAGGTGAACGCACTGGCGGCCCAGGGCGCCCGGGCCGTCCATATTCCCACCTTCCCGTCGGAGGTGGGCCTCCCCGAGTACCACGACTCCCGCTATGACCCGGTGTGGGCAACCATCTCGGAGTCCGGGATGTCGATCAGTCAGCATCTCGGACTCGTCCAGTCGCTGTGGGACCTGTTCCGGCGCGACCCCACACCCAACAAGGGCATCTTCACCTCCCAGCCGGCCCTCCGCCTGGCCGAGACCATCGGCTTCTGGATCCTTCCCGGCGTCCTGGCCCGGTTCCCCGAGCTCAAGATCGTCCTGGTGGAGCCAAGCCTGGGCTGGGTGCCCTCCTACCTGGACATGATCGACTCCATGTACGAGGGCCCCTACGACTTCCCGATGTTGGACGACAAGCCGAGCAGTTACTTCCACCGGCAGATGTATCTGACCTTCGTCGACGATCCCCGGGGCCTGGCCCATCGCCACGAGCTCGGGGTCGACCGCATCATGTGGTCGACCGACTTTCCCCATCCGGCGACCTCGTGGCCGAACTCGCAAAGCGTGGTCGAGAAGAACTTCGCCGGAATTCCCGAAGATGAGCGGGATTTGATCGTCGCCGGCAACGCCGCTCGCCTGTACGGCGTGTAGCTCGGCTCGGTCGATGGCCGGGCGGACCGGTGGTCAGCCGCCGCCGGCGAAAGGGACCTTTGAGAGTCCGCGGATGTTGGTCGAGTGGAATCGCTCGACTCCCTCCCGATCGACTTCGTAACGGGGGAACCGGCGCAACAGCTCCTGGAGGGCAATGCGGGTCTCCAGCCGGGCCAGCGGGGCACCGAGGCAGAAATGGATGCCGTGGCCGAAGGCCAGGTGGCGCTCGATCGGGCGGTCGGCCATATAGCGGTCGGGATCGTCATAGGCGCGGGGGTCGCGGTTGGCGGCCCCGTTGACCAGGAGGACGATGCTTCCCGTCGGGATCTCCTCCCCCTGGCGGACGACAGGAACCGTGGTCACCCGGCCCTGATAGTGCGAAGGCGGGTCGAAACGGAGCAGCTCCTCGACGGCATTCGGCCACAGTTCCGGATGCTCGACCAGACGGGCCCGCTCCTCGGGGAAACGGTCGAGCACCACCGTGCCGGTGGCGATCAGCTTGGCGGTTGTCTCGTTGCCGGCCACCCCCAGCAGCAGGCAGAAGGACACGATCTCGTCGTCGGTGAGGCGCTGGGCCTGGCCGTCGCTCCCGGTGATCTCCGCCTCGATGAGGGCGGTCACCATGTCGTCGGCGGGTGATCGGCGGTGGGACCCGATGAGTTCGCCGAAATAGACATAGAGCTCGGCCCCGGCCGCGGCCGCGTCCTCGGGTTTGGCCACCGACCCGTCCTCGCGATGCAGGAGGCGGTCGGACAGCATCTTCAAGCGGTGGTTGTCCTCGGCCGGAGCCCCGAGCAGCGCGGCGATGACGGCCATCGGCAGCCGGCCGGCAAGGTCGGCGACGATCTCGCCGCCGCCGGACTCGACCATGGGTTCGAGCCACGACTTGCACATGGATCGGATCTGACCGTCGAGTTCGGCCACCCGCCGGGGGGTGAACGCCCGCCCGACCAGTCTCCGGAGCTGTTCGTGGCGGGGAGGATCGTGGAAGATCATCATGTCGGGCGGAGCCCCGTCGCTCTGGATCTGTTCGACAAGCGTTCCCTGGGCGGAGCTGAACGTGCCCCAGTCCCCCAACCCGGCCAGGACGTCGTCGAACCGGGTGAGCGCCCAGAAGCCCAGGTCAGGGTTGTGATACAGCGGGGCGTCGTCCTGCATCCGCCGGTAGAACGGGAAGGGGTCGTCGTGGAGTTGGTACGACGAGGGGTCGTACACCAGCGCAGTCTCGCTCATCGGTTGTTGGCTCCCCTCCCGTCGTCCATAGTTATTACTATGGACGACGGCCAGTCAACACGATGGGCGCCAGCCGTGCAAGACCGGCGGAACCACCGTCAGCCGGTCTTCCCGGGTTCTCGGGGTTGGAGGGAACCGGCCCAACGCACCAGCCGGTCCCACAGCGCCAACCGGGAGTCGGCCCAGTTGTGGTTGTGGCCGGCGCCGGCCATCGTGAGCAGCGTGAGGTCATGACAAGCCGGTAGCTGCCTCGGCAAGACACTGATGGTCCCGGCGATGTCGTGTTCACCGACGGCAACCAGAGTCGGGACGTCGACCCGGGCCAGCTCGGGTTGGATCGAGCCGGGGACCAACGCGGCCATGCCCACCAGCCCCAGTAGCCGGTCGCCGGCCTGGTCGATGGCCGTCTGAAGCGACGCCGAGAGGGCACTACCGTCGAGGCCGGTGCTCGGGTTGGCCAGCCACGGCAAAGGATCCCCGAACCGGGCCCGGACCAGGTCGGCCAGCACCGCGGCGAGCTCTTCCGGCCGGTCGGTGAAGGCAGCTTCCTCGGGGGTGAGCACCGACGGCAGGCCGCGGTTGGAGAACCCGAGCAACGCCAGCCCGTCGTAGGTGCGGCCGCGCCCCTGCTGGCACGCCACCAGCAGGGCCCCGGCGGAATGGCCGATCCCCAGGGTGTGAGCGCACGATATCGGGGGCGCCCCGTCGAGAACCCCTTCCGCCAACCGGTTCCTCACTTCGGCGACGACATGATCGAGGGTGTCGGCCAAGCCCCGGGGGGTCAGTTGGTAGCCGTCGTCGGGGCTGTCACTTCCTCCGATCCCGGGCGGATCGATGATGAGGACCACCTGGCCGCGATCGGCGGCAAATCTCGCCAGGCTGTAGTCGCCGTCGGCGGGCGGCACATCGAGATCGAAGTACGCCCGGTTCATCCCGCCCCCCGGTACACAGCACCACAATGCCGGGCCGGCACCAGGGTCGGTCGGAACGAAGAGGTCGGCCACCACCTGGCGACAACCGTTCGGGGCCCGCCCGGTGACATCCACCGTCACGGTGAGCTTGCCCACGCCGATGGCTACGGCCGCTGCAGGATGACGCCGGTGCGGCTGGCGGACACCAGGGCGGTGGTGGCGCCGTCGACCTGGTTCACCGATTCGCCGCGCAGTTGGCGGACGGCTTCGAGGGTCAGGTTCAGACCGTGGATGTATCCCTCGCCGATCAACCCGCCGTTGGTGTTGCAGGGGAGGCTTCCCTTCAGGCCGAGGTTCCCGTCGGCGATGAATTCCTTGGCCTCGCCGAAACCGCAGAAGCCAAGGCCCTCGAGCTGCATGAGGAGGATTGGCGAGAAGGCGTCATAGATCATGGCGACGTCGACATCGGCACGGTCGATCCCGAATCCGTCGAACAGCCGCTTCGCCAGGGCGACCGAACCATCCATCACCTCGAGGTTGGGCCGGTAGTGGTTGCTGGCGATCTCCTCCTCGAAGAGGCCCGATCCGGCCGCCGCGGCGATGAGGACCGGCCGATCCGAGTCTCGGGAGCGGTCGGCCCGGGTGACCACCAGGGCCACCGAACCATCCGTCTCCTGGCAGCAGTCGAACAGCCGGATGGCCGGCTCGGCGATCCAGCGGGATGCCTGGTGGTCGTCCAGGGTGATCGGGTGCTTGTAGAAGTGGGCGTTGGGGTTGTTGGCCGCATAGGCCCGGAGTTGCACCACCGCCCGGCCGAAGTCGGCACTCTCGACGCCGTAGGCGTGCATGTAGCGGGTGGCGTTGAGCGACATCCACGAGGCCGGCGTCAAGACCCCGAAGGGCGAGCACCACTGCATGGCCGTGGAGCCGGAGTGTGATGACGTCGGACGCCCGCCCACCTCGGCGCGGCCGAAGCGGGCCCCCGATCGGGCCTTGACCGCCCGGTAGGCGACGACGACGTCGGCGGCGCCCGAGGCCACCGCGGCGGCGGCCTGCTGCACGACCCCCTGGGAGCCACCCCCTCCATAGGGCACCCGGCTGGAGAAGCCGATCCCGTCGAAACCGACCGCCCGAGCCAGCTCGGTCTCCTCGACGGGGTCGATGGTGTAGCTCACCAGCCCGTCGACATTACCGGTCGACAACCCGGCATCGGCCAGGGCGGCAACGATGGCTTCGCTGGCCAACTGGGTCTCGCTGCGCCCGGCGGCCTTGGAGAACTCCGTCTGTCCGACACCGACGATGGCGGTGGTCGAGGCCAGGCCCGCGCTCAACGGTCGGCTCCCGGGGGGGCGAACACCGGCACGGCCATCTCGTCACGGGTGGGCACGAACCGGACCTCGACCGGCATGCCGATCCGCACGTCTTCCGGCGGGACGTCGACCAGGTTCGAGAGGATCCGGACGCCTTCGTCGAGATCGATGAGGGCGGCGACCACCGGGTAGTCGAACGACGGGTGCTGGGGGTGATGCAGGATCGAATAGCTGTAGACCACGCCGGTGCCGGCCAGGTCGACAATCTCCATCTCGAGCCCTTGGCACGACGGGCACATCGGCCGCGGCGGATGCTGCAACCGGCCGCAACCGCCACACCGCTGGGTGACCAGGCGGCCTTCCCGGGCGGCATCCCAGAAGGCATGGTTGTCGTCGGTGAGGATGGGAGCGGGTCGCACCACGGCAGCTGCGTCGGTCACGAGGGGTCCAGGGCGGCGTCGAGAATGGCCTTGTCGGCGACCAGGGCGTCGACCTCCTCGTCGATGTAGCCGTGCTCGAGGAGGATCTCCCGGCTGTGCTCGCCGCACATCGCCGGGCCCCGTTGGATCACGCATTCCGCCGGCGACACCTTGACCAGGAATCCCGGATCTTCGAACCGCCCGACGCTCCCCGACCAGGTCTCGGCGACCAGCTGGGCCGCCTTGGCCTCCGGGTCGTCGAAGAGGTCGCGGCAGAACCCCTCATCGACGATCTCGACCGGCACCCCGGCCCGGTCGAGCTGGGAAAACCACTCGGCCGCGGTTCGGCAGCGAAACTCTCCGGTGAGCAGCTCGGCTTCTTTCTCGATGTCGCCGGATACCGCCTCGAGCCCACCGATCACCGTCATCAGCCGCTCCCGCTCCGGGTCCGACACCGCCCCGAGAAAGAGCCAGCCGTCATCGGAACACTGGTAGAGCCGGTAGTAGGGCGACAGCCCGTACTGGTCGCCGTCGACGTGGCCCCAGTCCACCGGGGTCCCGTCGGCATGGATCCAGGCATACGACGTATGGAGCAACCCGGCGTTGACGATCGAGGTGCTCACCGCCTGGCCAACACCGGTCTTCTCCCGGTGGAAGAGCGCCGCCACGATGGCGATGGCGGCCAGCATCGCGTTCCCGGTGTCGCCCATGTTCGAACGGCTCCACAGCGGCGGATTGCCGGCGTCACAGGCACCGTCCTCCCACTCGGTGCCCGATAGGGCGGCGGCGGTCTGGTCCGTCCCCGGCAGGGCCGATCGGGGCCCCTTCTCGTAGCCCCGGGTGTTGCAGTAGACGAGGGCGGGATACCGCGGATGGAGGGTTTCGTAGTCGAGCCCGAGTCGGGCGGCGGCACCCGGCCGCCAATTGGTGGTGACGACGTCGGCAGTCTCGATGAGCTTCTCCAGGGCGTCGCGGCCCCCCTTGTGCTTGAGATTCAGGGCGATGCTCCGCTTGCCCCGATTGGTCCCGAGCCCCATGTGGGTCCCATTCCAGTACGTGTCGTGGAGGGCGTTCACCTTGATGACGTCGGCACCGAGGTCAGCCAGCACCCTCCCGGTATAGGGCCCGGCGACCCCGAGCCCCAGGTCGAGTACCCGGATGCCCTGCAACGGGTGGGCCAACTCGCGGCCGGCCGGGCTAGGAGATGCCGCGGTCGGCGTGGACTCGGCCCGTTCGGCTTCGGCCCGCACCTCGGCGGTGTGCTCACCCGAACGCGGCGCCGGGCCGGAGACGGCACCGGGGGTGGCCGAGAACTCCAGTAGGGGTCCCATGTGACGGATGCGCCCGACCTCCGGATCGTCGAGCTCGACGACACAACCGTCGGCCAGGAACGACGCGTCGGCCAGCGCTTCTCCGGGGGAACGGACGGTAGCGACGCCGATCCCGGCGGCCTCGGCGGCCTTCACCCATTCCCCCGACGGGAACTTCTTGAATGCCTCGGTCAGCAACGGATGGAGGAAGATCCCGGTGAGGAGGCCGTCGGGCTCCATCGATACCCGGTCCGGGTCGTCGCGGTAGGCGGCATCGAGTTCCACTGCGCCCAATTCGTCGTTCTCGGCCGAGGCCAGCACCCACCGGGGCCGAACCGTCCAATGGTGAACCCACCGGTCGTCGGCGCACTGGTAGATCCCCTCGATCGACCTCGAGTCGACCGGCCACATCCAGTACAGCGGAGCGTCGGGGTTCTCGACCCGCTGCCAGTTCAGGGAGGCCGCCGCCAGTGCACCCTGGAGGAGTGAGGTGGTGACCCGCTGGCCTACCCCGGTGACCTCCCGGGCCCGGAGGGCGGCGGCGATGCCGAGAGTGGCGAAGTACGTCGCGCCGATGCTCGGCCACGGCGTTCTCGGAAACACCGGACCGTCGCGGTCAGCCCCACGGACCAACCCTTCCGGCCCATCGAACTCCGGGTGGGGTCCCGGGCGACCGCAGATGTACTCCATGGCCGAGCCCCTCCGCCCTTTCTGGTCGTAGAGCAGCCCGGTCCGGGCGGCCACCAGACCGTCATAGCCCGGGCGATCCCGGTGTCGGGGGTGATCTCCGTACCCGGTGATCGAACAGGTGACCAGTCGGGGATTGATCTGGACCAGGCTCTCGTGGTCGACGCCGAGCCGGGCGGCGGCGCCAGGAGAGAAGCTGTCGACAACGACATCGGCCGATCGGGCCAGAGCCAGGAACGTCCGGCGCCCATCTTCGGAGCGAAGGTCGAGGCGGGCGCTGCGCTTGCCGCGATGCCACACCCGGTAGCCGGTCTGGTCCCGGAACGGATCTCCATCCGGCGGTTCGATCCGGGTCACTTCGGCACCGTTGTCGGCCAGGAACATCGTCGTCATCGGTCCGGCCATGCCCCAGGACAGGTCGAGAACCCGCAGACCTTCGAACACACCAGCCATCCGGCGCCTCCCCCTTCTTCCAAGCGTTGCCCAGCCCCCTCAACCATAGCACTTACTATGGCGACGGCGGCCACCCGGGAGGCGGCGAGGCGTCCGCCCAGGTCAGCGTCGGTCGAGGCCGAGGAGGCCAATGGCATTGCCCCGGGCCAGTTTGTCGATCACCGGCTGGTCGAGGTGACCGAACTGCTTGGCCGCCTCTTGGCGAGTGTAGGGCCAGGTGCCGTCCTGGTGGGGGTAGTCGCTCTCGAAGATGACATTGTCCTCGCCGACCCGGTCGAGCAACTGGATACCCACCGAATCCTTGAAGAAGGTCGAGTAGACGTGGTCCCAGTACATGGCGGAGGGCTTCTCCTTGGTGTACTCCTGGCTGTGGCTCCAGCCGCGGTGGGTCTCCCAGACATCATCGATCCGCTCCAACAGGTAGGGGATCCAACCGATCTGCGCCTCGGCGTAGAGGAGCTTGAGGGTGGGATAGCGGAGGAACACCCCCGAGTAGAGGAAATCGCTCATCGACCCGACGCTGTTTCCGAAGATGATGGTCCCGGCCACCGCGTCGGGGGCATCCGGGCTGGTCTGCGGCGTCTTGGTACCCGAACCGATGTGGCACGCCACCACGGTTCCGGTCTCGGCACAGGCGGCGAAGAAGGGATCCCAGTGCCCGGAATAGATGCTGGGCAGTCCCAGGAACGTCGGCAGTTCGCTGAAGCAGACGGCCCTCACCCCTCGGGCGGCGTTGCGGCGGACCTCGTCGGCGGCCAGCGTGGGATCCCACAGCGGCACCAGGCACAGGGGGATCAGACGTCCGCCGCTGTCCCCCGCCCACTCGTCCACCATCCAGTCGTTGTAGGCCTTGACGCAAAGCAGGGCCAACTCCTTGTCCTTCCCCCGCATGAACAACTGCCCGCAGAAGCGCGGGTAGTTGGGGAAACACAACTGGGCGTCGATGCCGTTGAGGTCCATGTCGGCCAGCCGGTCCTTGGGCTTCCAGCAGCCGGGACGCATCTGGTCGAAGGTGATGCCCTGCATGGAGATCTCGTCGGCCGGATAGCCGGCCGCGGCAATCAGCCGCTTGACCGAGTACCGGTGGTCCTCGTAGAACCACCACGCCACCGGAGGGCCCTCGGTGCCCGGCTCCTCGATGTAACCCCCGCCTTCCAGGACGGGGGTTCCCCCGGGGAGGTACTCGACGTGCGGACCGATGTCCCGGTACTTGGCCGGAAGTCGGCTCGTCCAGACATCCTCGGGCTCCACCAGATGGGCGTCGAGGTCCACGATGGGCGGGATACGGGCGACCAACTCGTCACTGACATCGGGGCGGGGGCCATCGGCAGTGGTCATTGGAATATTATATACGTTATGCTTTCCGGCGGCTTGAGTTCCCCTCGTCGTCCCGGTTCCGAGCCCTGATCGACTCCTGAATGGCCCGGATCCGGTCGTCGAAGCCGGGCTGGTCCATCGACCAGGCCTGGGCCTCGAGCTCCAAGGTCGCCGCGTCATCCACATGCAGCATCGCTTCGCTGGCCCGGAGGGTGGCCTTGGCCCGAGCCACCAGTGGGCGTGAGCGCCCGGCCGCCCGCGACGCCAGCGTCTTGGCGAACGCCTCCAGGTCGGCCTCATCCACACAACGCCAGGCCAGGCCGGCCGTCACCGCGTCGCGACCGTTCAGGACGTCGCCACACAGCACCAGCGCCGCCGCCCCCTGGCTGCCGATCCGGCGCTGCAGGCGCCAGAGGTGGCCCCCGCCGGGGTGGATACCGACATCCAGGAATCGTGGGTCGAACCGAGCTCCCTCCGAGGTGACGATGATGTCGCAGGCGAGGGGCAGGTTCACTCCGGCCCCGATGGCCGGCCCTCCGACGGCAGCGATGGTGGGGACCGGCGCGTTGGCCAGGGCCAGGAATCCCCGGTAGGTGTCCTGGAGCGGAACCGTCCGGGCCAGGAGGCCGTCGAGCGAGCCACCGGCACAGAAGACCGGCGGATCGGCGGTGAGCACGATGGCGCCGGCATCGTCGGCCAGTACCGTGTCGACGGCTCCCGCCAGCGCGTCACTCAGTTCGGCGGAAAGCGCGTTGCGGTGCTCGGGGTCGGTGAGGCGGATGGATCCGACACCGCCTTCGACGGAACTGGTGACCAACGGATAGTTGTTCAGCTCCGGGGGACCTCTCGCCACGGCGACTTCTGCCAGGGATCGGGCTCCCGAGGGAGGCCGAGGACCCGCTCGGCGATGATGTTCTTGTTCACCTCGGTGGTGCCGCCCTCGATGGTATTGGCCCGACTCCGGAGCATCCCCTTGACCTCGTAGGGCAGCGACCCGGCATACCGCTCCCCGGCGTCGGCCGCCGCGTTGGCGGCGGCACCGTCTGCCCCCACGGACCACGCCACTGCATCGGTTCCCAGGAGGTCGGTGGCCAGCACCTGCATCCGCTGGTTGAGGTCGCCCTGGTGAACCTTGCCGATCGAGCTCTCCGGCCCCGGGGAGCGGCCGGCCTTGACCCCGGCTCGAACCCGCTGATTGGTCCAATTGCGGATGCGCTCCTCGCTGAGGACCTGCATGAGTCGCTGGCGCACCTGCGGATCGTCCCAACCGCCTGGGCGTCCCGCACTCGTCCGCCGGGCCAGGTGGACCAGGCGCTCGGCACCGCCGCCGCCGATCCGGTCGACGCCACCCGACCCGGAGCCCGACACCATCTGCCGCTCGCCGGACAGGGTGGCGTTGGCCACCTTCCACCCGGCGTTCTCCTCCCCCACCCGTTGGTCGTCCGGAACTCGGGCGCCGTCGAGGAACACCTCGTTGAAATCGATCTCCCCGGTGATGTGCCGCAGCGGCCGGACCTCGACGCCGGGCTCGTGCATGCCAATCAGGAAGTAGGTGATCCCCTGACGCTTCGGAGCCTCGACGTCGGTCCGGGCCAGGAGCACCCCGAAGTCAGCCAGGTGGGCCCAGGTGCTCCACACCTTTTGCCCGGTGATCACCCACTCGTCACCGTCCCGCTCCGCCCGGGTGGCCAGCGACGCCAGGTCCGAACCCGCCCCCGGCTCGCTGAACAGCTGGCACCAGATCTCCTGGTTCCGCACGATGGCAGGGAGGTAGCGCAGCCGCTGCTCTTCGGTGCCGAAGGCGAAGAGCGCCGGCGCGGCCAGGCTGAGGCCGAGCGGGTTGAGCCGGCCCAGGTTGTAGGGCGCCAGCTCGACCTCGACGGTCCGGGCTTCCGAGGGCGTCAGTCCCGCCCCGCCGTATTCGATGGGCCAGGTCGGTGCCACCAGGCCGGACGCCGCGAACACTGGGTACCAGGCTTCGTAGTCAGCCCGGGGCCGGACCTTGCGGATGGCGGACGCCCCGCCCTCGCCCGCCGCCCGCCGCCAGGTCTCCGGCACCTGGTCCTCCACCCACCGGCGGGCCAGGTTGGTCAGCTCAGCGGCCGGGAGCCCGGTGACGAACTTCCGCTCCTCGGCGGTGGCCATCAGCGGCCTTTGAAATCCGGGGCCCGGCGGTCCTTGAACGCCGCCAGACCTTCACGGAAGTCCTCGCTCCGCGAGGAAATCTCCATGGCGAACCCCTCGTTGCGCAGATGGTCGTCCAGCGGCAGCGACGCCCCCGCGTAGAGCAGCCACTTGGTGAGCCCGAGGGCGACCGTCGGGCCCGCGGCCAGGGTGGCAACCAGTTCCTCGGTCACCCGGTCCACCTCGCCGGACGGGACCGCCCGGTGGACCAGGCCCCACTCCGCCGCCTCGGTGCCACCGAGCTTGCGACCCAGCAGCAGCAGTTCACGGGCGCGGGCGACCCCGACGGCGCGCGGCAGCAGCCAGGTGGCCCCGCTGTCGGGGGTGAAGCCGCGGGAGGAGAACGGCTCCCAGAAGATGGCGTCGTCGGCGGCCACGGTGAAGTCGGCGGCGGTGGCGATCTGCATCCCGATGCCCGCCGCCCATCCCTGCACCGCGCAGACCACCGGGACCTGCACGCTGCAGAGGAGGGGAAGCAGCCGGTGGGCCTGGGCGGGCAATCGGCGCTGGATGGCACCCACCCGAGGCCGGGTCTGCTCACCGGCGTTGCGGGCCACGATGTCGGCGCCCCCGCAGAAGTGGTCGCCGGTGCCGGCGATGTGGATCACCCGGACACCTTCATCGCGTCCGGCGGCGTCCACCGCGGCGATGAGGCCGGCCATCATGGTGTCGTTGATGGCGTTGCGCTGGGTGGGGCGGTCGAGGCGGAGGCGGAGCACCGCGTTGCTCACCTCGATGGACAAGCCGTCAACCGAACGGTAGGGCTCGCCGGTCATCGCAGCGGCGCCGCGGTTCCGTCGGCAAAATCGGAGGCGATGGCGCTGAGCGCCCCGTCGAGGTCGGTGGCGCCGCCCGGCGGGTCGGGAAGCACCACCGGACCGTGCTCCCGGCTCGGAAGCAGGAGGGTGGCATGGCCGGGGGTGGTGATCTCCCCCCGTTGGTTCTGGACCGAAAGCTCGAGGTCGACCGCCGGGCGTCCCCCCTCGGCCAGGTACTTCCTGTCGACCGTGCCCCGGAGCCACTGGGTATCACCCACGAAGTTGAACTTCCGGAACTCGCAGTCGAGCTTCCACAACCAGGCGTCGTCACCCATCCAATCGGTACACAGATGGATCAGCCAGGTCTCCCGCATCCTCCCGTAGTCGAAGGTGGTCGGATTCCCCGCCCGCTGGGCGAACTCCGGGTCCCAGTGGACCCGCTGCATCACGTCGGGCACGTTGAGATCGTCGCGGTGGAAGAACCGGGGAATGCGCTTGCGGTTCTGGGCGCCCAACCGGAGGGGCCTGACGCCGTAGAGGCCCATGCCCATGCCCACGTGCCAGCAGATCATGTCGGTGACGGTGAGTGGCCCCTTGACCATCGGCCCCACCGAGTCTCCCTCGGCGACGTCCTCCCACCAACGGGGGGTCGAACCCCTCGGACCCTCCCTCTCGTACTGGGCGTCGATGGCTTCGATCTCCTCGTCGGTGTACGGGCGGAGCTCGAGGGGGTTCTTCGTCTTCTTCTCCCGTGCCTTGGTCCGCTCGGTGCGGATCATCAACCGGTACTGGCCGGAGAGGATGGTGCCCTGGTCGTCCTGGAAGACCTGGCCGGTCCACTCGTGCACCGCCCGCTCGGCAAACTGGCTCGGCTTGTCGAGCACACCCACCAGAGCATTGCGCCGGGCCACCCGGCGTCCCGGGCGGAGCGGAGCCCACCATTCGCGGGCACTAGCCGAGTAGAAGGCGTGCACCCCTCGGAGTGGGTCGCCCCGCATCAGGTCACGCACCTCGGGCGCCACCTCGGGCACCTCGTCCACCCCGATCAGGGAATCGCCCCCGACCAGCGGAGGAGGAGCGATGACTCCTCCCCAGACAGTGGCTCCGGCATAGTCCTGGTCCCACCACAGCGGATTGTCATCGCCGTAGCTCTCGGCCACGTGGCGGAAGGCGTCGACTCCCGGGCTGGTGTAGTGCGGGGCCACCGGGTGTGGCTCAGGGATACCGATCCGCTGTCGCAGCCGTTCGATCGCCTCGTCGGTGATGCTGCCAGCGTCACTCATGGCGCGACTTCCGGACTCTCGAAACACCGCTCACAAGCCAAGGAGTATGGCACAGGCTCGACCGCTCTGGACAGGACAGATGGCGATTCAATAATAAATACATTCTGCCGATCCGGATGGTAATTCCTGGTGGACGACCGATTGGCGATGACCAGCTGGCCTCCTCGGGTCAGCCGGAAGCGAGCCCTCGACCGCCCGGAGGTCCCGGCTCTCCAGCTCACCGCGCCGGAGCCGGCTCCTTGGGCGCCAGGTTCTTGAAGTAGTCGCGATCGCTCTCGGTCGGTGCCCGCCCGACATGGGTCACCGTGTCCACGCCGGTTGCCTCCGCCCGCAGTGCCCTCACCGTGCAGCGATCCTTCGGCCGGGTGGCGAACGGGTCGAAGGAGAAATGCCGGATGGCGTTCTCGTGGGTGATCTTGTTGATCTGGGCGTCGGACAGCGAGGCGAACTGAGCCTCGTTGACCTCGGGGCCGTTGGGCCACGAGCTGTCCGAGTGGGGGAAGTCCGACTCCCAGCACACGTTGTCGATGTTGAAATGGTCGATGAGGCTGACCCCCACCGGGTCGTTGATGAAACAGCAGAGGATCCGTTGCCGGAACACCTCGGCCGGGCCCATGCCGTCCGGGAACTGCTGACCGGTCCAGCCCGAGTGGCGGTCTTGAATGTGCTCGGCCCGCTGGAGGAAGTAGGGGATCCACCCGATGTCACCCTCGGTCAGCGAGAAGGTGAGGTCGGGGAAGCGCCACCAGAAATCCGCCCACATCAGGTCGCCGAGGGAGTAGATGGACATGGCCGACGACAGCCCCATGGCCACTGACGGCGGGGCGTCCGGGGACGTGGCGGCGGACCGGGACGACGAACCCACATGGAGGCAGAGGACGGTGCCCTCGTCCGAGCAGGCAGCAAACAGGGGGTCCCACTGGCCCGAATGGATGGACGGCATCTGGAGTGCGGCCGGGTTCTCCGAGAAGGTCACCGCCCGGCACCCCTTGGCCGCCAGCCGCCGCACCTCGGCGGCGGCCTTCTCTACGTCGAAGAGCGGGAGGATGCCGCAGGGGATGAACCGATCGGGATACTCCGCGCACCACTCGTCGACGTGCCAGTCGTTGTAGGCCTTGATCATGACCTCGTTGGCCGCCAAGTCGGGCCCTTCGTTGAGAACCTGCCCGGAGAACCCCGTCCAGTTGGGGAAGTTGAGCCCGGCGAGGGTTCCCCCCGCCGACATGTCCCGGACCCGCTGGTGGACATCGAAGCAGCCCGGGCGCATCTCCGAGTACTTGGACGGATTAACGTTGTACATCTCCCGGGGCTTGCCGGCCACCGCGTTGAGCCCGAGGTTGCGCCCCTTCCTGTCGCCGTACCACCACTGTTGGAATCCCTGGTCGTCGGTCTCCACCCGGGGGGTCGCGTCCCGGTACTTGGCCGGCACGTGACCTTCGAACATGTCGGCCGGCTCGGCGATGTGGTCATCGACACTGATCAGGATCATGTCGTCTGCTCGCATCCCAGCCCCTCCTCGTCAATCGATGCTACTCAGGTCCATCCTTCCGCCCGGGAACGGAACGCGGTGACCACCGGAGCCAGGTACTCGACGGCGGCCTGTTCACCTCGGGGCGGCTTCAGGCCGATCCGGAAATCGGTGACCCCCGCCTGCTGCAGCTTTGGAACCGGCTCCATCGTCTGCTTCAGATCCAGAGAACCGTCGTCGCCCTTCACCGCCCGCAGCGTTCCCACCACACCCAGGTCTCCGGGGTCGCGGTCGCGATCGGCGACGGCGGCTCGCATGCGGGCGATTCCCGCCTCGATGTCGGAGGCGTCGTCCCCCCAGGGGATCCACCCCGATCCATAGCGGGCCAATCGATCCATCGACCGGCGGTTGACCGTCCCGCTCACCCAGATCGGCACGCCTCCCGGTTGGGCCGGCTTGGGCATCTGGTGGATGTTGGCAAAGGCCAGCTCAGGACTGTCGTAGCTTGCCGTCTGGTCCTGCCAGAGGGCCTGGCACACCTCGATGGTGTGGTTGAGCAGACGGCCCCGTCCCTCGAAGGAGAGCCCGGCCGCCTCGTACTCCTCTCGTTGCCAACCGACCCCTACCCCGATGTCGAGGCGGCCCCCGGACAAGCCGTCGATGGTGGCCGCGGTCTTCGCCAACACCACCGGTCTCCGCAGGGCTGCCACCAGGATGCTGGTGGCGAAGCGGGCTCGGGTGGTCAAGGCGGTGAGGTGGGCGATGGTGGCGAGAGGCTCGAGCCAGGACCCGTCGGGTCCGGTCGGTTGGCGGCCACCCCGGGATCCACCGTTGGACGGATCACTGTAGGCATCGAGATGCTCGCCGAAGACGACGTGATCCGACATCACCAACCGGTCGAAGCCGGCCTGGTCCGCCGCCCGGGCGAACTCGATCAGATGGGACCAGTCGTCGGGGCCCTCGGCCGCGAAGGTGGGCAGGCTGGTTGACAGTTGCGCAGGCTTGGTCATAGCGGGTGCCTCCAATGAGCCGAACCGACCCTAGAGCCGATTTCCCATCTCAGTCCTCAGGCCAGCGCGCTGAAGGGCACATCTTTGTCGGTGCGCGGTTCCCGGGGCAGGCCGAGGACCCGCTCCCCCAGCGAGTTCCGTTGGATGTTGTCGGTCCCGCCACCGAGTTTCGACATCCACTGGTTGAGGAAGGCGGTCTCCCAGGCGCCGTTGTCGACGGCACTGCCGTCGGCCAGCATGCCATTGGTGCCGACCAGCTCCATGAGCAGGTCGCCGGTCAGACTCATGTGCTGGGACACCAGCAGTTTGGTGGTCGCCGCCTCCGGGCCCGGTTGCCGCCCATGGGACAGCGCGGTCTGCACCCGGTAGTTCATGAACCGGAGAAGTTGCGTACGGGTGTAGAAGGCGGCGACATGTTGGCGGACCAACGGGTCGCGGCTCCCGCCCAACCGCCGGGCCAGGTCCAGCACCTGCTCGGTGGTGATGCCCTGGCCGCCGCCGCCGATGAGGGTGCGTTCGTTGCTGAGCGTGGTGTGGGTCACCGCCCACCCGTTGTCGATGGCGCCCACCACGTTCTCCACCGGGACCGCCACATCGGTGAGGAACACTTCGTTGAAATGGGCAAAGCCGGTGATCTGGCGGAGGGGGCGGACCTCGATACCCGGGGTCCGCATGTCCACCAGGAAGTAGGTGATCCCCTGGTGTTTGGGCACGTCCGGGCGGGTCCGGGCGATCAAGATGGCCCAGTCGCTGTGCTGGGCACCCGACGTCCATACCTTCTGGCCGTTGACCACGAACTCGTCACCATCCCGTAGGGCGCGGGTCTTCAGACCGGCCAGATCCGACCCGGCGTCGGGCTCGGAGAACAGCTGGCACCACACCTCTTCCCCCCGGAGCATGGCCCCCAGATGCTGCTGCTTCTGCTCCTCGTTGCCGTGGGCGATGAGGGTCGGCCCGCACATGCCGATACCGACGGCAAAGGCGCCCGCCGAGACGTCGTACTTGACGGCTTCCTGATTGAAGATGGTCTGGTGCCAGGAGCTTTCGCCCCGGCCGCCGTACTCCGCCGGCCAGGTGATCGCTCCCCACCCTCCCTCGTAGAGGGAGTACTGCCACTCCCGGCACCGCTTCACATAGTCCGGGTGTTCGTGGTTGCGTGACCAGTCGTCCAGGCCGGTGCGAAGTTGGGCATGATCCGCCAGCCAGACCGATACCTCCCGGCGGAATTCGGCATCATCGGCGCTGTCGTCAAAGTTCATGGGCAAATTCCCCCGACCGCCGACCCGCGGCTCAACGATCGAGGTCGAGGTCGAGCATGCGGATGGCGTTTCCCCGGACGATCTTGTAGATCTCCTCGTCGGTCAGATCCGCCATCATCTCCTCCGCCACCTTCTTGGTGTCCGGCCAGGTCGAATCGGTGTGCGGATAGTCGGTCTCGAAGGTGACGTTGTCGACGCCGACCCGGTCCAGCGACTCGAGGCCGTGACGATCCTTGAAGAAGCATCCGAACACCTGGCGGTAGTAGTAGGTGGACGGCGGCTCGGGCACCAGATCGTGCGACCCGGTCCAGGCCCGGTGGTCTTCCCACACGTCGTCAGCCCGCTCGAGGATGTAGGGCAACCAGCCGATCTGGCCCTCGGAGTAGGCCAGCTTGAGAGACGGGAATCGGATCAGCACCCCGGAGAACAGGAAGTCGGCCAGCGAGGCCATGGCGTTGCCGAACGAGAGGGTGGCCGCCACCGAGGCGGGCGCGTCCGCCGACGTGGCCGGCATCTTCGACGACGATCCGATGTGCATGCAGACCACGGTGCCGGTCTCTCCACAGGCGGCGAAGAACGGATCCCAGTACCCCGAGTGGATGCTGGGCAGACCCAGATGGGGAGGGATCTCGCTGAAGCACACCGCCCGGACACCCCGGGCCGCATTCCGGCGCACCTCGGTAGCCGCCAGCTCGGCGTCCCACAACGGGATCAGGCAGAGCGGGATGAGCCGGCCCCCGCTGTCGCCGCACCACTCCTCGACCATCCAGTCGTTGTAGGCACGGACACAGGCCATGCCCAGATCGCGATCGGTGGTGGCCTCGGTGAAGGTCTGGCCGCAGAAACGAGGAAACGTGGGGAAGCACAGCGAGGCTTCCACGTGGTTCAGCTCCATGTCGTCGATCCGGGCCTTCGGCTGGTAGCAGCCCGGGCGCATCTCGTCGTAGGTGATGGGGCTCATGGTCATGTCGTCGCGGTCGAAACCCACCGCGGCCACATGGCGTTTGTGCACGTAGATCAGATCCTCGAAGAGCCAGCAGTCGGCCTGGGGACCGTCGGGATCCCAGCTGACCTCATAGGTGCCCCCACCGACGTGGACCATCGGCCCGATACCCCGTCGTTCGATCCGGGGGGCGCGATCGACGAACTCGCGGGGCATCCAGTCCTTCCAGACGTGGGGAGGTTCGACGACGTGGTCATCGACACTGATGATCCTCGGAATAGTCGGCATCGCCTACACCCATCTCTGTATCTGACGGTGCGTCAGAACTTGCTCCACCTTACCCCCGGCCATCGACGTTCCCAAGCTGACCACCGGGGGGAGGGCGGCCCCACGCCCCCGCCGACGCCACCATGGGTCCAGGTACATTACGGACCGAGGTGGGCATCGTCGAGGGTGTTCCGCTTGGCATCGCCCAACCCGGAGGAGACTGGCCATCGCACACGAGCAGACGGTCGACTAGCGGTGGCCCACCCGTTTCGCGACGCGGCGATTGCTGGCGTCTTCAACACCCTCCAGGCTCGCCGCCTGCCTGACCACGATTCGCTGTCCATTGCCATCGAAGGCGCCCTCGGGGCATTGGACGACGCCGGACTCGGGGTTGCCGATGTCGACGGGGTGATCGGCGAGCGGGCGGGCGAGCTCGCCTACGAGCTCCGTCTGGGTCCCTGCCGGCGCTCGCCGAATGGGTTGGGCATCCCCGCGGTCCTCGAAGCGGCCGCCCTCATCACCACCGGACAGTGCCAGGTGGTACTGGTTGTCGGCGGGAGCGCCGGCATCTACACCGACCGGGCATCCACCGCCCCGTGGACCCGGCCGACCAACGAGTTCGTGGTCGGCTACGGCATGTTCACCGCCGTCGAGTTCGCCTTGATGGCCAAACGGCACATGTTGACGTTCGGCACCACCCCCGGGCAGCTGGCGGCGGTGGCGGCCACCATCCGCAACAACGGGCACCAGAACCCGGAGGCCGTCTACTTCGGGCGCGGCCCGTTCACCCCCGAGGACATCCTCGCCTCTCGGCCGATCGCCGAACCGTTCCATCTCCTCGACTGCTCCACCACCTCGGAAGGTGGCTGCGGTCTGGTGCTGACCACCGCCGATCGGGCCGCCGACCTGAAACGACCGGCGGCGTGGATCCTGGGGGGCGGCAGCGACGCCTACGGCCCCGCCTACCAGCACGGTCCGATCTGGGACTTCACCGGCCGTCCCGGAGAGGACGTCCCCGCCGGCTATGTGGGCCGCCGGGCGGCCGCCGCCGCCTTCGTCACCGCCGGACTCTCCCCCTCCGACGTCGGCGTCTGCGAACTGTACGACCCGTTCTCCTTCGAGATCATCCGCCAGCTCGAGGCCTTCGGCTTCTGCCCGGATGGGGAAGGGGGGGCTTTCGTCTCCGACGGCACCATCGGTCCCGGAGGACGGCTCCCGGTGACCACCGACGGGGGCACCATGTCCTTCGCCCATCCCGGCAACTCCACCCAGATGCTCCAGCGGGTCATCCGGAGTGTCCAGCAGGTCCGAGGCACCTGCGCCTCCGCCCAGGTGCCCGGGGCCGAGGTCGCCCTGTGTTCCAACGGGGGCTCCGGAGCGCTGTTCAACGACGTCATGCTGGTCGGCTCGGTCCGGCCATGACCAGGCTCCGCCCCCAACCCCCCGGCACCCCGGCCCCGGTGCCGTCCAGGTTCTCGGCGCCGTACTGGGAAGGCTGTGCCCGGGATGAGCTCCGCTTCCTCCGGTGCTCGAACTGCCACCTGGCCATCGCCGATGCCGCCCGCATCTGCTGGCGCTGCCACAGCCGGCAATTGCGGTGGGAGCAGAGCCGGGGCCGGGGCCGTCTGTACAGCTGGACGATCGTCTGGCGTCCCCAGACACCGGTCTTCGACGTCCCCTACTCGGTGGCCATCGTCGAACTCGACGAAGATATCTTCGTGGTGAGCTCGGTCATCGGCTGCGAGCCGGATGCCCTGACCGAAGGAATGGAATTGGCGGTCGAGTTCCATCCCGTCAATGGCGACATGAAACTCCCCTACTTCCGGCCGGTCGACGATGGCGGTTCGCCGCTGGCGTGACGCTGCGTTGCTAGGTCGGAACCGGCGCCGCCTCCACGTGGGTCTGGCCCAGGTAGATGGCGGCCAGCTGTTCGGGGTCGAGTTGGGTCCGCGGTCCGGCCCAGACCAGCTTGCCCAGCTCGAGCAGGGCGACGTCGTCGGCGATGTCCAACACCGCCTTGGCCCGCTCCTCGACCACCAGGAGGGTCACCCCCTGGTCGCGTAGTTCGGCGAACACCCGGATGATCTCCTCGACGATCAGCGGGGCCAGACCCAGCGTGGGCTCGTCGGCGATGAGCAGTTTGGGCGGCTTGACCAGCATCGGGGCCATGGTCAGCATCTGTTGTTCGCCGCCCGAGAGGCTGCCGGCCAGCAGCCGGCGGCGCTCCCCGAGGATCGGGAAACGCTGGTAGGCCTGGTCCCGGTCGCCGGCGTCGGGAAGCAACAGCGCCAGGTTGTCCTCCACCGACAGGGCCGGGAAGACACCACGCGACTCCGGGGCGAGCAGAAGCTGCTTGGCCCGCCGGTGGGCCGGCTCCCGGGTCACGTCCTTCCCATCCAGGAAGATGGCGCCACCGGTTGGTTCCATGAGTCCGGCCAACACCTTGCACAGCGTCGACTTGCCCGCCCCGTTGGCGCCCACCAGCGCGGTGAGCTTTCCGGTGCGGACATCGAGATCGATGTCGAAGAGCACCTGGGTCTCGCCGTAGGCGGCGGACAGCGAGTCGACCCGGAGGGCCGCCTGACCCATGGCCCGGGCCAGGGTCGGGACCTTGGCCGGCGCGGCCCCGTTGGTTTGCGCCGGCTGCACCCGGAGACCATCCGGTCCACCCGGGGCGGCACCGGCACCCATCCGCACCGCCTGCCGCTTGGCCTGCCGCTTCTGCCGCCGCCGGAAGGACTGTTCCTCGGTGAGGGAGAGGATGCCGTCGGGATTCTGGGCCATGGTCACCGCCCCGAGGCCGAAGAGGACGGCCGGGAAGAACACCGAGGTGGTGCCCGACCAGGAGATGAAGGAGAAGTGGAAGCCCGACGACAGCACGCCGGCCAACAGCACACTGGTCATCCCGGCGGCGATGGCCCCGCTCGGGCGCCGGATCCCGTAGAGGACCACGGTGGCCAGCCAGACCAGCCCGACCGGGGTCGAATAGGTGGAGGCGGACACGTGCTGGTCGACGGTCACCACCAGGACGCCGCCGAGCCCGGCGAGAGCGGCCGACACCGCGAACAGGGTGATCTTCACCGAGGTGCCGGAGATGCCCGAGGTCTCCGCCGCCGACTGGGAGGTGCGGACCGCGCTCATCATGCGTCCGGACGAGGATCGCTGCAGGTTTCGGATCAGCAAGGTGACCAGGATGACGATCACCACCAACAGGATCGCGAACGACTTGTTGCTGGCGAAGTTGATCCCGGCGAACGAAGGCCTCGGGATGGCCCACCCCTGCTGGGACGGCCCCGACAGCCGGGCCCACTGGAAGAGCACGTTGTCCCCGACAAATCCGAGGGCGAGGGTGGCCAGCGCCAAGGCCAGACCTCCCAGTCGGAGGGCGGGGACGGCCACGATCACCCCGAGCAGCAGGGCGAAGGCGACGCCGCCGAGCAGGCCGACCAGGTAGGGCTGGTGGTACTGGCTGATGAGGACCCCGGCCATCAACCCCGAGGCGGTGACGAAGGCCGCCTGGGCCAGGCTGACGCTCCCGCCGGTGCCGGTCACGATGGTGAAGGACAGGAAGACCAACGACAGGGCCAGGCCCTTGGTGGCCAGGCCCAGCCAGTAGCTGTCGGCCCCAAAATAGATGTAGACCACGATGGCGGTGAACCAGAAGATCCACGGCGCGATCCGCCGCCACGGGGGCCGCAGGGCGAGGTAGTCGGGCGGAGGCACGTCGTCGGCGACCTGACCGGTCCGCCGCGACCGCTCCCGGCCCCAGATGATCAGGCCGGCCAGCAGGAGCACGAACGGCACCGCATCGCTGAACCCGGCGATGGACTGGGCGAAGGTGGCGTACCCGGCGACCAGGCTCTGCACCGCGCCGATGAAGAGGCCGCCCAGCGCGGCCAACGGCACCGACCGGAGACCTCCGAGCACCGCGGCGGCGGTGGCCACCAACAGCACGTAGAGGTAGGTGGCCGACGACAGCGAGTTGAAGATGGGGGCGCCGGCCACCCCGGCCAGCCCGGCCATCACCGTGCCCAATACCCAGGCGGCGGCCGACGTCCTCCCCCGGTCCACCCCCCGGGCGGCAGCCAGATCGGGTCGGTCGACCAGCGCTCGCATCCGGAGCCCGAGGGCGGTGTGCCGGAGCAGATACCACAACCCGACCGCCATCACCGCGGCCACGATGGCCACGATCAACTGGTCGGAGTCGAGGTTGAGCACCGAGCCAAACTGCCAATGATGCGGTGGCTGGGGACCGAGCCCCGGGGCCAGGGTCACCAGCGAACCGTCGGGAATGTTGGCGTGCCCGACCCCGATGAGGAGGGCAACGATCCACTGGGCCAGGGCCGGCACCGCGATCAGCACCCCGACCGTCGCCATGATCTTCGAGCCCTCGCTGGCCTGGGAGAGCTTTCTGAACACGAAGCGGTCGAGCAACAGCCCGAGCAGCGGAGCGAAGACCAGGATGACCACGACCGCCGCCCACACCACCGGCCAGTGGAGGCCGGTTTGGAGTTCGTAGAAGATGAAGGCAGAGGTGAACGCCACCGCGCCGTAGCCGAGGTTGAAGATCCCGGTGGTGGAGTAGGTGAGGGTGAGGCCGGCGGCCAGCATCGAATAGATGGCCCCGGTGACCACCCCAGTCACCAACAGGCTGAGGAACTTGCTCACGACGTCATCACCGGTTCTCCGCCACTGAAGCGGGACCGTTCAGCCGAGATACGCATCTCGAACCTCCCGGTTGGCCTGGATCGCATCCGGGGTTCCTTCGGCCAGCACCTCGCCTCGCTGGAGGACGACGATGCGATCACAGTGGGACATGACGAAGGAGATGTCGTGTTCCACCAGCAGCACCGCACACGAGCCATCGCTCCGCAGTTGGTTGACGACCGCGCTGAGGCACTCCACCTCCGCGTCACCCAGCCCGGATGTCGGCTCGTCGAGCAGCAGCAGCGATGGCGACTGGGCCAAGGCCCGCCCCAACTCGACCATCCGGGCGGTGCCGATGGGAAGGGATCCGGCCATCGCGTGGCGAACCGACCCCAGCCCGCAGCGTTCGAGGTATTGGTCGACCTCGGCGCGACGCCGCCGCTCGATGCGACGACGGGCCGGCAGGGCCACCAGATCGGCGAGAATGCCGCCGCCCCCGCCCTTCCACTCGAGGGCGCAGAGGAGATTTTCCTCCACCGTCAGGCGCCCGAACACCTGCTGGCGTTGGAAGGTCCGCCGCATGCCGGCCCGCGACCGCCACACCGCCGACCGGTCGGTCACGTCATTGCCGTCGAAGATGATCGAGCCGCGCTTCGGCTCCCGGAGACCGGAAACCACATCGAACAACGTGGTCTTGCCCGCACCGTTGGGGCCGATGAGGCCGAGTACCTCGCCCCGGGCCACGTCCAACGACACCTCATGGAGGGCGACGACTCCCGAGAAGGACACCCCGATCCCCCGCACGTTCAGAACCCCATTGCCGACGGCATCTCGGCCAGACGAAACGGCCTGATCAGTCTGAGTCATCGCATTCCCCCATCAGCCCGACTGATTGCCGGCAGATTTCCAGCCCGGGTCGCCCGGTCCTCCACGGCCCCGGCCCATGACTATAGTGGGTCGGGACGGGAACTTCATACCATATACAACTCGTCGTCCCGGGTCCCGGCCGCCCCCCTCGAGTGGTAACTTGACGGCGTTTGCCTGCGCCAGCTGCCGCTCCGGCTGGCGACCGAAAGACTGGATGACATGCTCGAGAACGTGCGGGTCGTCGACCTCACGACGGATATCGCCGGTCCCTACTGCACCAAGGTGCTGGCGGATGCCGGGGCTGACGTCGTGAAGGTGGAGCCGGCGAGCGGAGACCCACTTCGTCAGTGGGGCTCCGGGGCCCTCTTCGAGTTCCTCAACACGTCCAAACGCTCGGTCAACGGGAAGGTGGACCGCCTCATCGCCGGAGCCGACATCCTGGTGACGGATGCTCCGGTGGACCTCGGCGACCTGTGGTCAACCCACCGAACGCTGGTGGTGGTGACCATCACCCCGTTCGGCTGCGAAGGACCCTGGGTGAACCACCCGACTACCGAGTTCACCCTGCAGGCCGCCTGCGGGTCCACTGGACAACGGGGCCTGCCCGAACAGCCGCCCCTGGCCGCCGGCGG
Source organism: Acidimicrobiales bacterium (assembly GCA_035948855.1). Classification (GTDB taxonomy): domain Bacteria; phylum Actinomycetota; class Acidimicrobiia; order Acidimicrobiales; family RAAP-2; genus DASZIT01. Next base: position 74,500 of record DASZIT010000035.1, read on the forward strand.
GCGGATCGGGGAATGGGTGACCGGGACCTATGCCGCCCTCGGCGCCGTCGCCGCCTATCGGGAAGCCGCCCGTTGTGGCGAGGGTGATCACGTCGATGTGGCCATGCTCGATTGCATGGCCGTCACCATGGTCACCTACCCTTCCGTCTTCGCCTCGTTCGCGGGATGGCCTCCGTTGGTGGGCACCGGGCGGACTATCGAGGTACCGTCCATCGAACCGACCGCCGACGGGTTCGCGGTCTTCACCACCAACAGCGCCCAGCAATTCCACGACTTCCTGGTCATGATCGGCCGGACCGACCTGCTGGCCGACCCCGACCTCCCCCAGGTCTCCAAGCGTTTCGCCCGGCGGGACGAGTTCTTGGCCGCGGTTCGGGGGTACACCTCCCCGCGGACCACCGCGGAGATGCTGGAGGCGGCGTCCCTGTTCCGGATACCCGCGGGTCCGGTCCTCGACGGATCGACGCTCCCCGAGTTCGAGCAGTTCGTGTCGCGTGGGGTCTTCGAGAAGAGCCCGTCCGGACGGTTCCTCCAGCCGCGGGTGCCGTTCCGGATCTCCGGGGCGGAGGCGCGTCCCTTCCAGCCGGCGGCTGAAAATGGTGAGCACACCGGAACGGTGGAGTGGCCATCGGTCGACCGGACCGAAGGAGACGAGGCCGACGACGGGTGGCACCTGCCGCTGAACGGCGTGCGGGTCGTCGACTGCACCGCGTGGTGGGCGGGCCCGGCCGCCACCAGCGCCCTCGCCTGCCTGGGGGCCGACGTCATCAAGGTCGAGTCGGCGTCGAGGCCCGATTTGATGCGGTTTGCCGGCGGCCGCCCACCGACCGACGACCGCTGGTGGGAGTGGGGACCCCTCTTCCACGGGGTGAACACGGGCAAACGAGCCATCACCCTCGATCTCAACCGGCCCGAGGGGATCGAGACGTTCGAGCAACTCATCACCACGGCCGACGTACTGGTCGAGAACTACACCCCGCGGGTCATGGAGCAGTTCGGCCTGGACTGGGATCGCCTCCACCAGCTCAACCCCGACCTCATCGTGGTGCGGATGCCCGCCTTCGGCCTCGACGGGCCGTGGCGGGATCGGACCGGGTTCGCCCAGACCATGGAGTGCCTGTCCGGCATGGCCTGGCTCACCGGTTTCGCCGACGGTCCGCCGGTCCTGGTGCGGGGGGCTTGCGACCCGCTGGCCGGTATGCACTCGGTCATCGCCACCCTCCTCGCCCTCATCGAACGAGACCAGTCCGGCGGCGGACGGCTGGTGGAATCGGTGATGGTGGAGGCGGCCCTCAACGCCGCCGCCGAACAGGTGCTCGAGTTCGGGGCCACCGGTGCCGTCCTTCGGCGGGACGGGAACCGGGGACCGGTGGCCGCCCCCCAGGGTGTCTATCCGTGCGCCGGCGAGGATCGATGGGTGGCGATCGCGGTCGCCACTGACCAGCAATGGCTCGCTCTGTGCCGGGTGCTCGGGGACCCGACTTGGACCGGCGTGGACGCCATGGCCTACGAAGAGGGGCGTCGTCGTCTCCACGACCTCATCGACCAGGGGCTGGCCGGGTGGACTGCCGACCGGGATGCCGACCAGACGGCGCGGCTCCTGGTGGAGGCCGGGGTGCCGGCCGCCGCGGTGATCCCGCCCCGGGACATCGCCGCCAATCCTCAACTCCGGTCCCGCTCCCTCTTCGAGGTCGAGCATCACCCGCTGACCGGCGACCACGAGATCCCGATGCTGCCGTTCCGCTTCTCCCGGGTCGAGCGGTGGCTTCGGTGCCCGGCGCCCACCCTCGGCCAGGACAATGACGAAGTTCTCGGCGAGATCGGCTTGTCGCTCGAGGCCATCGAGCGCCTCCGGCAATCCGGAATTGTCGGTGAACGACTGGTCGGAACCTGACCTCCGCCCCCGCGCTGCCGGCTGGCCGCCAGGGCACCCTGGCGAGTACCGTCATCGATCCCAGAGGTGCCGGTTCGGCGACGCCGCGCCCGCACGTCGTCGAGGGGGACTCATGAGTACGAGCGTCGAACCCAACACCCCGGACGGTGGGGAAGCCCTCCTCATCGAGCGGCACGGGCCGGTCGGTTGGCTGATCTTCAACCGACCCGGCTCGGGAAACGCCATGAACGCGGCCATGATCGACGCGCTCGAAGTCGCATGGCGGGAGCTGGACGCCGATCCCTCCGTCCGGGTCATCGTCAACACCGGCGAGGGCCGGGCCTTCCAGACCGGGCTGGACGTGGTGGAGCTGGCCAAGGACCCCGACGCCCTGCGCGAGCAGTCCCGCCGGACCAAGCGGGCCGAACTCCGGCTCACCGCCTGGCACAACCGGGTGTGGAAGCCGGTCATCGCCGCGGTCAACGGCGTGTGCGCCGGAGGCGGGCTGCACTTCATCGCCGACGCCGACATCGTGATGGCGGCCTCCAACGCCACCTTCCTCGATCCCCACGTCTCCATCGGCCAGGTCACCGCCTATGAGGCCGTCGGGCTCCTCCGGAAGATGCCGGTCGAAGCGGTGATGAGGATGGCCCTGGTGGGCCGGTACGAACGGATCGACGCCCCGCGGGCGTACGAGTTGGGAATGATCAGCCAGATCGTCGACCCCCCCGAGCAGTTGCGGGAGGCGGCCCAGGAGTTGGCTGAGAAGATCGCCAAGAACTCGCCGGCGGCCATGGCCGCCACCAAGCGGGCCCTGTGGGGAGCGCTGGAGCTCGGGCTCACCGACGCCTGCAAGGCCGGGGCCAAGGAACTGGTCGGCATGTGGGGCCATCCCGACCAGGAAGAGGGGCCGCGGGCTTTCACCGAGAAACGCGAGGCCCGGTGGGTGGAACCGGTGGCGCCGGCGCCACCGACGTCAACGATCTGATCGTCGGCACCGCGTCGAGATAGAGGAGGAGCCAATGCCGTACTCGAGCTACGAGTGCCTGACCGTGGAACGCCACGGCAAGGTCGGGTGGTTGATCAACAACCGCCCGGAGCAGCTCAATGCCATGAACGCCCGAATGCGTGACGAGTTCGCCGACGCCTGGATCGAGCTCGACCAGGACCCCGAGGTGAGGGTCATCGTGCACACCGGTGAAGGCCGGGCGTTCCAGACGGGCGTGGACGTGACCGAGCTGGCCGGTGACGGCGTCGGCATGGAGCGTTACCGGGAGGGTCTCGAAGATCTCGACATCCACTTCACCGCCTGGCACCAGAAGGTGGCCAAGCCGGTCATCACCGCGGTGAACGGCATCTGTGCCGGCGGCGGCTTCCACTGGGTGGCCGACGCCGACATCGTGATGGCGGCCTCCGACGCCACCTTCTTCGACCCCCACGTCTCCATCGGCCAGGTGGTGGCTATCGAGGCCATCGGGCTGATCCGGAAGATGCCGGTCGAGGCGGTCATGAGGATGGCCCTGGTCGGCCGGTACGAGCGGATCGACGCCCAGCGGGCCTACCAGTTGGGGATGATCAGCCAGATCGTCGACCCCCCCGAGCAGTTGCGGGAGGCGGCCCAGGAGTTGGCTGAGAAGATCGCCAAGAACTCTCCGGCGGCCATGGCCGCCACCAAGCGGGCCCTATGGGGAGCGCTGGAGCTCGGGCTCACCGACGCCTGCAAGGCCGGGGCCAAGGAACTGGTCGGTATGTGGGGCCATCCCGACCAGGAAGAGGGGCCGCGGGCTTTCACCGAGAAACGCGAGGCCCGGTGGGTGGAGCCCGGCGCGAGTGGCGGGTGACCCGCCCAGGTGACTCCCCGATGACCACCATCCCGGCGGTCGTCCGGGCCGCCGCCGAACAGTTCACCGCCCTCGAGGCGGTGGTGGACGGAGCGTCACGGCCCACCTTTGCCGACGTCGCCGAATCCGTCGAGCTCGTCGAGCGCGCCCTCATCGCCAGCGGCGTCCAACCCGGGGACCGGGTGGGCATCTGGGCCCCGAACGGTCTCGACTGGATCTTGACCTCGTTTGCCGTCTACGGGGTCGGAGCCATCCTGGTGCCGATCAATACCCGCTACAAGGGCGAAGAGGTCGCCGGTCTGTTGAATTCCGCCGAGGTGACGATGCTCTTTACCGTCACTGACTTCCTCGGAACCAACTATGTCGAGCTGCTGGACGGGCTCGAAGGTCTCGACCGCGTGCGCGAGACGGTGGTGATGAGTGGTCCGGTCCCCGGGGGCTCCACCTCCTGGCCGTCCTTCCTCGAACGGGCCGAACGGGTCACCCCCGAGGAGGCGGCCGCCCGGGAGATGGCCATCAATCCCGACGACCCGAGTGACATCATCTTCACTTCGGGGACCACCGGCCTCCCCAAGGGAGCCGTCCTCCGCCACTGCGCCAGCGTGGAGACCTACCTCCAGTGGTCGAAGGGAGTCGGCCTGCAAGAGGGCGATCGGATGCTGGTGATCTATCCCTTCTTCCACACCGCCGGCCTCAAGTCGGGGGTATTGGCCGCCTTTCTCCGAGGGGTCACCCTGGTGCCCCACGCGGTGTTCGAGGTCCGATCCGTGGTTGATCGCGTCGCCGATGAGCAGATCACCGTCCTGCCCGGACCACCCTCGATCTTCCAGTCGATCCTCAACCACCCCGATTTCGCCTCCTTCCCGCTGGCCTCCCTCCGGCTGTCGGTGACCGGGGCGGCGGTCGTCCCCGTCGAACTCATCGCCCGCATGAAGTCGGACCTCCGGCTCGACACGGTGATCACCGCCTACGGCCTGACCGAGACCCACGGCACGGTGACCATCTGCGAGCAGTCCGACACCATCGAGACCATCGCCACCACGGTCGGCCACCCGCTCGACGGCCTGGCCCTCCGGATCGTCGACGACGACGGAAACGACCAGCCCACCGGCCAACCCGGCGAGGTGCTGGTCCGCGGGTTCAATGTGATGAACGGGTACTTCAACGCCCCGGAGGCGACCGCCGCGGCCATCGACGCCGGCGGCTGGCTCCACACCGGAGACGTGGGCTACCTGGGTGAGGACGGCTACCTGCGAATCGTCGACCGGAAGAAGGACATCTTCATCGTGGGCGGGTTCAATGTCTCGGCCGCCGAGGTGGAGTCGATCATCCTCCGCCGGGACGACGTCGCCCAGGTGGCGGTGGTGGCGGCGCCGGACGAACGCATGGGCGAGGTCGGAGCCGCCTTCGTGGTACCCCGGTCCGGCCACCACCCGGACCCCGCCGAGGTCATCTCCTGGTGCCGCGAGCACATGGCCAACTTCAAAGCCCCCCGTTACATCCAGCTGGTCGAGGCCCTGCCCACCACCTCTACCGGCAAGATCCAAAAGCCCGAGCTCCGGAACCGCGCCGAAGCACTGGTCCGGGCCCGCGGGAAAGGCCAATCGGAGCCGCACAACCCGACAACCAAGGAGACAGCACCATGACCACCATCCGGTTCGACGACATCGACGCGCTCAACGCCGCGGCGACGGAGGGGTTCGGCGAGTGGGGACCGGAACTGACGGTG
>DASZIT010000036.1:0-27120 GCA_035948855.1 Acidimicrobiales bacterium
TCACCGATACTCTGGCAGCACCTCTTCTGGTTCTTCGGGCACCCGGAGGTGTACATCCTCGCCTTGCCCTACTTCGGGATGGTCACCGACATCCTCCCCGTCTTCTCCCGCAAGCCGGTGTTCGGCTACAAGGGCATGGTCTTCGCCACCATGGCCATTGCCGGGTTGTCCACCGGCGTGTGGGCCCACCACATGTTCACCACCGGCGTGGTGCTGCTGCCGTTCTTCTCGCTGCTGTCGTATGCCATCGCGGTGCCGACCGGCATCAAGTTCTTCAACTGGATCGGCACCATGTGGCGGGGCCAGCTCAGTTTCCAAACCCCGATGCTGTTCTGCATCGGATTCCTGCTGGTCTTCCTGGTCGGCGGGGTGACCGGGGTACTGCTGGCGTCACCCCCGGTGGACTTCCTGACCCACGACACCTATTACGTGGTGGCCCACTTCCACAACGTGCTCATCGGTACCGCGGTATTCGCCGGCTTCGGCGGCTTCTACTTCTGGTATCCGAAGATGTTTGGTCGGATGCTCCGAGAAAGTCTGGGCAAACTCCACTTCTGGTTCCTGTTCGTCGGATTCTGGGTCGCCTTCATGCCCCAGTACCTCCTCGGCCTCCACGGCATGCCCCGGAGGGTGGCCAGTTACTCCCCCGACACCGGCTGGACCACCCTCAACGTGGTCTCCACGCTGGGCGCCTACGTGATCGGCTTCTCGTTCTTCTTCTTCCTCATCAATCTCTGGGTGTCATGGCGCAAGCCGGTGCCGTCCGGCTCCAACCCGTGGGACGGCCACGGCCTCGAGTGGTTCACCACCTCGCCGCCGCCGCACCACAACTACACCCACCTGCCGCCCATCCGTTCGGAACGGCCGACCTGGGACTACAACCATCCAGAGCACCGCACCATCGTCCACAAGCCCAAAGCCAACGGGTCCGTCCCTCCCGATAGGACCAAGGAACCCGCAGGAGCTCCATCATGAAGGTCGAGTCCCTCGTTCTCCTCGCGGTGGCCGTTTTCTTCGGCATCATCGGCATCGTCTACTGGTTCACCAGCTACGAAGACGCCGGGTTCCTGATGCTGATCGGGGCGACGGGGCTCGGTCTGCTCCCCGGGAGTTACTACCTGTGGTGGACCTATCACATGAAGCTTCGGCCCGAAGAGAACCCGGATGCCACCATCGAGGAGAGTGCCGGGGTCGTCGATTCGTTTCCCGGATCGAGCATCTGGCCGTTCATCTTGGGCATGGGTGCGCTGTTCACCACGTTGACCTTCGTGTTCGGGCTCTGGTTGGCACCGATTGCCGGCTCCCTGCTCCTCTCGGCCCTGATCGGGGTGACCGTCGAGAGCCGCCGCGGGGGCACCGTCTAGGGGTTCCCGTTGGCGGCCGGGTGCCGGGTCTTGGAGGTCCGTCCGTCGGTCCCGGCTATCGGCTACACGGGCAGTTGCAGCAGCTGGAACGCGGTCCCCTGGTCGTCAACGCAGTTGTCGGCGGCGAGCCCGTAGGGACGCTCCTCGACCGGGCCGGCGGTCCCGCCCAGTTCGCCGACTCTGGCCACCGCGGTGTGAATATCGTCCACCCGGTAGGCCAGCAGCACCCCGGGGGTGTCCGTCTGGAAGAGGCCCGACATCGGGGTCACTCCTTCGATCTGTCGGCCCTGGGGACTCGAACCGGGAGTGAACGACCATCCCAGCACCGCGCCGTAGAACGCCTCGGCCAGGGCCAACACCGGCACCCCCAGTGACATGTAGCTGATGTCGCCGTGGCGCCGACCGTTGCTCAGATCCCCATCGTCATCGGTCGGGGCATCGAGGAGCTGGTGGAGATAGAAGGGCAGCCCCTGGTTGTCTGCGCAGGCGGACTCGATCCCGTAAGGCCGGTCCTGCGGATCGGTGGCGGTTCCACCGGCACCCCTCACCCGCAGGGTCGCGGCATCCACATCATCGACCCGGTACCCGAGAACCACTCCGAGGGTGACGGAACCGTCGGCTCGTGTGCCATCGAATATGCCGATCTGGGGCGTGACCTCGTCGGCCTGCCCCCCACCAGCATCACCGGGAGCGAACGACCAGCCCAGTAGTGCCCCGTAAAAGGCTGCGCCACGGGCAGGATCGGGGATACCCAGCGAGATATAGGAGATGTCCCCTTGGCGGTGTCCGTTCCGGAATTGCACTGCGGTGGTTCTCATTGCTGCTCCTTTGGGTGTGATCTGGGGGTCAGGAGGCGTCTCCAGCGCGTCGACGAGGCGGCCTCTCAACTCGGCGGCGAAGCCAGGGGACGGGTCGATCGGACGGTCGGGGCTGTGAAGGATCTCGAGAGGGTCAGTCATCGCTTTCGCTCCTCTCGTAGGCGTGGCGATAGGCCCGTCTGGCTCGTACCAGCAAGGCTTCGGTGGCGTGCAGTGTGCGCTGCAAGGCAGCCGCGGTCTCGGGGACGCTGAGCCCGTCGAGATACCTAAGCGTCAGCGCCGCCTGGTGATGGGGTCCCAACTCCTCCAGCACCGTCTGAGCGCGTATGGCGTCGAGTTCGACCTCCCAGGGATCCTCGACGAGCTCCGAGCCGTCGGTGATCAGGACCAGCGTGCGCTGCTGCCGTTCTTGGCGGCGCCAGTGGTCGACCAGCTTGTGGCGGGCGACGCCTATCAGCCACGGGATGGTCATTTCGGTCTGGACGCCGTTGCGAACCACCGCGGCGGCGGCCAGGAACGTCTCGGAGGTGAGGTCCTCGGCCGTCGGCGGGTCGCTACACCGGCGCAGGAGATAGCCGTAGACCTCGGGCAGCCCTCGGTCGTAAAGGGCCAGCAACTCTGGGCCCTGGCTGGGCACGACCGCTGGCAAGCCACTCATATCCATATCATCGCCTGGGCCACCCCATCTCCGACGGGTGGCCCCGTAACTTTGTGGATCGCCCGACCTGTTTTGGTCCCCGATCGACTGTTACACCCCCATGCCATCCTGTGTTCATGGCGTTGGCCAGCGAGCAACCCACCAATTCCGAGCAACCCGCCGCCGACGAACTCCGCCAGGCGTTGGACACCATCGCTTCGTTCGTGGAGTCCTTCGAGCCCGAGCGCTATGCCGGCGGGGACGCCGCCGAGCTGGTCACCCGGTTTTCCCGGGGAGAACACCTGTGTGCGGCGGGCAAGACCCTGGCCGCCCGGCGGGCCGCCGATGCCAGCTTCTACGAGTGGGACGGCTACCGGACCCCGGCCCACTGGCTGGCCGCCGCCACCGGCGAGTCGGTGGGCGAGGCCATCGGGGTGCTGTCCCTCGGGGACTCCCTGGCCGACCATCCCCTGATGGACGCCGCCTACCGGGGCGGGAAGCTCTCCCGGTCCAAGGCCAAGGCAATCTCCTCGGCCGTGGCGGTCAACCCCGGGGCCGAAGAGGAGCTGGTCATTTACGGCGAGTACGGCACCTACGCCCAGACCCGAAACCAGTGCGGGCGGCGCCGGGCCGAGGGACGGTCCCGACAGGACCAAAAGGCCGACTATGACGCCATCCACCGGGACCGGTCCCTGCGGACCTGGACCGATAGCGAGACCGGGGCATTCCGCCTCGACGCCCGGATCACCCCCGACGCCGGGGCCTCCCTCCTCGCCGCCCTCCGGCCGGAGACCGACCGGGTCTTCCACGCCGCCCGGCAGGCCGGCACCCACGAGACCCACGACGCCTATGCCGCCGACGCCCTGGTGGCGCTCGTCACCAACGGGTGCGGCACTGCCGATGGCCCGAATCCCGATGAGGAGGGCTCCGAATCCGACAGCCAGGATCGGAGAAGGTCACCCCGCTCCCGGCCCCGGGTCCATGTCCGGGTCGACCTCGACGCCCTCCGCTCCGGGGTGGTCGGGCCCGGTGGGATCTGTGAGATCCCCGGAGTCGGCCCCATCCCGGTCGAGACCGCTCTGGAGCTGATGGGCGAGGCCCTCTGCGACCTGGTCATCACCAACGGGGTCGACGTGACCACCATCTGCCGGCTGGGCCGGGACATCCCAGTTGCCCTCCGAACCGCCCTCGACGAACGGGATGCGACCTGTGTAGTCCCCGGCTGTGATGCGGTCACCGGGCTCGAGATCGACCACCGGATCGTCGAAGTCCGAGACAACGGGCCGACAGCCCTGTGGAACCTGGCCAAGCTCTGCAGCCATCACCACCACCTCCGCCACCACAAGGGCTTCACCCTGGCCGGAGGGCCCGGGAACTGGCAGTGGATCCCGCCGGGGGCCGACCCCGGTCCGCCCGACCTGGCCGCCAACCTTGCCTCGGACCGCTGCGCCGCCTCGCCAGCCGATCTGACACCCGACCAACCCCTCGATGACCAACGGCGGTTCCCGAAACAGGAGTGAGCCCGCGGCCAGGGGGCCGCAGTTGATCCGGCGGAACTCGGGTTAGTGGAGCCGGGTCAATGCCTTCCGCATCGTCCGACTCGCTTGGCCGCCCGCTGACATAGCTGGCGTGGCGCCAAACTCAGATCAGCGCATCACCCGGCGAATGCCCGGCCCGGTAGCGAGGTCTTCCGGCACCATGTCGATAAAGGTCGGGACCGGTACTGCTTCGAGCTCGTCGTGACCGTCACCCGGACGGGCATCGCTCTCGATGGTCGAGTACTCGCCGGTCTCCGACCGGACGACCACATTGGCCCGCTTGCGCTTTCCGATCCCCTCGGCGGCACGCATCTCTTCGCAGATCTTGACGGTGACGAAGTAGGTGATGATCGGAATCACCGGTACCGCGATCCGGAAGAACCACAGCACGTAGTTGAGCTCGATCTGGAAGAAGTTGGCCAGCACGTCGGTCGACGATGCGGCGAACACCATGAACATCAGCATGAGCATCATGGCGCCGGCGCCCGTCCGCTTCGGGCGGTCCCTCGGCCGGTCCAGCAGGTTGTGATAGGCGAGATCCTTGGTTTTCCTCGCCTCGTAGAACGGCCAGACAAAGAAGATGTTGAAGATGATGCCGGGGAACAGCACCGCCGGGAGGAAGATCTCGAGCGGCCAGGTATGGCCCCAGCCCACCCACTCCCAACTCGGCATGATCCGGAGCGCGCCATCGAGCCAGCCCATGTACCAGTCCGGTTGGACGGCATAGGAGATCTGGTAGGGCTGGTACTGCCCGAACTGCCAGATCGGGTTGATCTGGGCGAAGCCAGCCAGAATGAAGGTGACCGCGGTGATCATGAAGAGATAGCCGGTGGTCTTGGCGATGAAGGTCGGGAACATCGGCGACCCGACCACGTTGTGCTCGGTCTTGCCCGGGCCCTTGAACTGTGTGTGTTTCTGTTTGACCAGCAGTCCCAAGTGGGCGGCCAGGAGCCCGGCGATGATCACCGGAACGATCAGCACGTGGATGATGAAGAACCTGGGGATGATGACCCCGTTGCCCGGATAGTTCCCACCGAAGAGGAAGAAGCCCAGGTAGGAGCCCACCAGCGGGATGGACTCGATGATCGAATAGGCGATGCGGATACCGGTTCCCGACACCAGGTCGTCGGGGAGGGAGTAGCCGAGGAACCCGTTGACGATACCCAACAGCAGCATGGTCACGCCGACCAGCCAGTTGAACTCCCGGGGCTTGCGGAAGGCACCAGTGAAGAACACCCGGGCCATGTGCACGGCGATCGAGCCCAAGAAGATGTCCGCGGCCCAGTGGTGGGCCTGGCGCATCAACAGACCCGACTTCACGTCGAAGGAGAGCCCGACCGACGAGGAGTAGGCCTCTGACACCCTCTGGCCTTTGAGGGGGAGGTAGCTTCCGTTGTAGATGACCTCGTGGGCAGAGGGGATGTAGTACAGGGACAGGAAGACGCCGGTCCCCAGCAGCACGACGAATGAGTACAGGGCGATCTCGCCCAGCATGAACGACCAATGGTCGGGGAAGATCTTGTCGAGGAAGACCCGGCCGCCCTTGGCGATGCCCAGGCGGTCATCGACCCAACGAAGTGAGCTGTCGATCATGGGCGCTCCCAAAACCCGGGGCCAACCGCCTGGTTGTAACCGGCTTGCGACCGAAGATACCCGGCATTGTCAACCTTGAGCGGCAACTGCGGCAACGGGCGGGGGGCGGGTCCGAACTCGGGGACGCACCCGGCCTTCACATTGAAGATCGACTGGTGGCACGGGCAGACCAGCTGCTGGGTCTGCTCCTGGTACAGACCAACCGGACACCCCAGATGGGTGCACATCTTCGAGTAGGCCACATAACCCTGCACACCCCAATCGGTGCGCCCGGGCGGGTCGAGCGGAAGGGCTGGGTCCTCCGGGCCGAGCTGGGCCAGCCGGATGAGGATGGTCTGGTCGGGAGACGATCCCTCGAACCCCATGGGAAACACCGTCAGAACGCCGCCGACCTCGAGGTCGCTGACCCGCACCGCCCGACCGGTGGAGGTCACCAGCTGCGAGTTGGCCTTCCAATTGGTGAAGAACAGTTCCCGTCCCGGTTTCGGACCCAGCGACCGGACCAACGGGAAGAAGATCACCACCCCCAGGGTGGTGGCCCCCAGCCCGAACAGTCCGAACAGCACCTTGCGGCGCTGCACCACCATGCCGCCCCGCTCGACGATGGCGGCGGACATGGCGTCACGCTCTTCCTCGGTGGAGTGGAATTCGTGGCGGTCCTCGACGAACGGTCCCTGGGCCATCAGATACTTGCCCCAGGCGATGAGCCCGGCCCCGAGCGCCAGCATGCCGCCTCCGAGGGTGGCGGCTTCCCACTGGGTCTGGTCACTGATCCAGTAGGTGATGCCGAACCCGATGAAGCCGAGGAAGCCGACCACCATCAACGCGGCCGAGGCGGCTTCGACCCGACCGGGGTTCTTGGCGTAGGGCTGGAGGTGGGGGTCCTCGACGGAGACCTTGGTCAGAGTGGGCTCGTCGCTCACGTACGATCTCCAATCCAGAAGGCGACCAACATCAACAGGCCGACCCCTAGGAGCAGGCCGACAAAGCCCTCGCCCACCGGACCGATGCCGCCGAGTCCGAAACCACCCCGGTCGTTGGGATGCTGGATCGGCCCGGCCACGTAGGCGGCGATGTCATGAACCTCGGTGTCGGTGAGATTGCCCGGGCCGAACCGGGGCATGTTCCCCGGGCCCGACCGGATGGCCTCGATGATCTGGGTGGGGGTGGCCAGGTGGAGGCTCGGGGCGTAGGCCCCTCCGGCCAGGGCGTCACCCGCACCGGTGATGGTGTGGCAGGCCGCACAGTTGAGGGTGAACAGGCTGCCGCCGGCCTCGAGGTTGGCGTTGCTGAGGTTGACGACCGGGACCGGCACCCCGGTTCCCGGCGTCTGCGACTGGACGAAAGCGGCGATCTCGAGGGTCTCGGTCCGATTGAATCGCGACGGCTTCTCCGCGGGCTGGACGCTGGAGTCGGCCAGAGGCATCCGGCCGGTGGACACCCAGAAATCCACGGTTCCGGCACCGAGCCCCTGGAGGTTCGGGCCCCGAGCCGTTCCGGAGGCATCATTGCCGTGGCAGGAGGCGCAACTGGCGGCGTACAGAGCCTGGCCCGGGGCGATGAACGACTCCGGAAGCGGGACCGAGACGGTGCCGTAGTCGGGGGGGCCTGACGATGTGGCCAACGTGGTCGTGGTCGTGGGCGGCGATTTGGGCGCCGCCTGGGCCGCCGACGGGGCGAACGCCATCAGCCCGACGATGCCCACGCTGGCCAGCAACCCGCCCAGTACCGCATATCGACTCTTGAACCTGCGACGCATTCCGGTAGCGGGTGCCATCTATTTGAGGAGGAACAGGCAGACGAAGAGGCCGACCCAGACGATGTCAACGAAGTGCCAGTAGTAACTGACACCTTGGAACACAGCTGTCTCGCCCGGGTCACCCTTGGGCCCTTTCAAACGACCGAGGAGGAAGATCATGGCCACCAGACCCAGGGTCACGTGGAGGCCGTGCAGTCCGCTCATGATGTAGAAGAGCGAGGCAAACGCGGTGTGGGTCGGATCAGTGGCCGAGTCGTGGGACAGGGTGATCCACTCGTAGAACTGGTTGGCCACGAACAAGGACCCCATCACCAGGGTGAGGACGATGAACTGCTTGGCCCGGCGTCTCTCGCCCCGCTCCTGGTCCCAGACCGCCTTCTGCATGGTGAAGCTCGATGCCACCAGGATGACGGTGAAGACCCCGGCCTGGATGGTGTCCAGATGGGTTCCGGCCGGCGGCCACACCGAGGCATGGGCCCGAATGGTGAAAAACGCCGCGAACAGACCGCTGAAAAACATCACTTCGGAGCCGAGCCAGATCATGACCCCGACAGCCAGCATCGGCGGCCGATCGGGGCGGTGGCGCTGGCGCGGATTGGTCGCCGGGTCGATGGCGATGGCCTGGGTCACGGCGTATTTCTAGTCGAACCCAGGCCCCCGAAGCCAACTAGCCCGTTTCGCCTAACCAGGCACGGTTCAGGCACAGTCTGGTCACGAGTGCATGACGTTTGCGTGTCAGTTGGGGGGAGTCAACATCGCAGCTAGCGGGGCCCGGTGGACCACCGTCAGGCTCTGGGTCGGGCGGGTCAGAGCCACGTACAGGGTGCGCAATCCCCGGGCCGTCTCGCCGGCGATGACCCCCGGCTCCACCACCACCACCGAATCGAACTCGAGGCCGTTCACCGCGTCGGCGGCGAGCAAGACCAGGGGCTCCGAAAGGCCACCTTTTCGCATGTTCTGTGGATCGACTGTGGGAAAGCCGACATCGACGAGCGCGGACGCCAACTCCGGAAGCAATTCCGCCGGGGCGATGACCGCCACCCGACCCGGAGCCAGCACCGCCACCTCCGAGGCCGCCTCGTGCGCGACCTGTTCGGCCAGACGCTGATCGGTGGCGCCTTCGAAGGTCCCGCCGGGTCCGAATACCGGGACCATCCGGGGCGGCTTCCCGGTCCGCCGCACCGGTTGAGGGGGCTGCAGCTCGGGAGCGGCGACGGCCAGCACCCGGGAGGCGACCTCAAGGACTTCCGCGGGTGTCCGGTAGCTGACGGTCAGCTCGACCATCCGCGCCTGGCGCCGGCTGGGCAGGTGTTCGGTGATGTCGGTCCAGTGGCGGGGGGCCCACGGGGCGGTGGCCTGGGCGATGTCGCCGACCACGGTCATCGAACCCGACAGGGAGCGCCGGGCCACCATCCGCAGCTGCATCGGCGACAGGTCCTGCACCTCGTCGACCACGATGTGCCCGTAACTCCGGGCGCTGTCGTCGGCCGACCCGTTCCGAGGTCCGAGGAGGTGCCGGGCTTCGTCGACCAGGGCGGCATCCGCCGCCGTCCAGGTGACATCGTCAAAGGACGCCGAGCGCGGGCGGTGGAGCAGCGCCTCTTCTTCGGCACTCAGGATGTTCTTCCCGGCCGCCGCCACCAGCGGCGGGGCGCCGAACAGGTCGTGGAGCAGTTCGTTGGGCGAGAGCCGGGGCCAGATCCGGTCGAGCGCGGCCATGAACTCGGGAACCCGGTGGACTTTGCGCGAGAAGTCCTCGAGATCGAACTCCTCCTCCGAGAGATCCGAGGGGTCTTCGTAACCGGGAAAGGCGGTGATCTCCCCCGAAGTCCCCGACCCCAACGTCTGTTGGGTCTGACGGGCCCGATCGGCCAGCACCTGGACCACCGCCTGGGACACCAGACGCCGCCGGGCATTGTGGGTTCCGGGTCGCCGCCGGGCCATGTCGATGATGTCCCTGGTGTCGGCCACGGTGAGTCGGAGCAGCAGCGCGCCATAGGGAATGGCGATGTCGGCACCCAGCGGGCGCTGGCGGGTCCGCACTGCCCGCTTCATCACCCGGGCCATCCGGGCGTCGCCTTTCAACAGCGCCACCGCGGTGGGCTCGGTCCCTCGCACCCGAATCTCGGGAACCAGCCCGGAGATGGTGGACAGCGTCACCCCCGTCTCCCCCAACGACGGCAACACCTGTTCGATGTAACGCAGGAACAGTGGGTTCGGACCCACCACCAGCACCCCCTGCCGCTCCAGCGGGAAGCGGTGGGTGTACAGGAGGTAGGCGGCCCGGTGGAGGGCGACGGCCGTCTTGCCGGTGCCGGGCCCGCCCTGGACCACCATCACCCCCGAGAGGGGCGAGCGGATGATCTCGTCCTGCTCCCGCTGGATGGTGGAGACGATGTCGATCATGTGGCCGGACCGGGCCCGGTCGAGGGCGGCCAGCAGGGCGGCCGGCCCCCCGATGGGCACGTCGCCCAGAATCAGCTCACCGCCGTGGTCGCCGTCGCGGGGGCTTCCACCGGACTCGGAGCCGGCGTCGGGGTCGGAGGTGCCCAGGTTGGGATCCGACGGCGCGCCGTCCAGCCCTCCGATGGCGAACCGCTCGTCCTCGACCCCCACCACCCGCCGGCCGTCGAGGGCGAGATGCCGGCGAAGGACCAGGCCCTGAGGATCCCGCCCGGTCGCCCGGTAGAACGGCTCGGCCACCGGGGCCCGCCAGTCCACCACCAGGGGATCGAGGTCGGCGCTGTGGATGGCCAATCTGCCGATGTGGAACACCTCGGTGTTCACGGCTCCGTTGTGGTCGCCGCCGTAGCCGCCGTCGGCGTCGCCGCGGTGGTGGCTGCCGTCGCCGTTCCCGTCGGCCTCAGCACCGTCGGGCACCACCCGGTCGATCCGGCCGAAAGTGAGGGCCTGATCGCCGATGTCGAGTTGCTCCAGGCGGGCCATGGAGGTGCGTACGATCACATCACGTTCGGTCCGGGACTGGAAGGTCCCGCCCTTCCCGAGGTCGAGCACTCCACCGAGCATGGAGTTGGCATCGTCACGCATGGCGTCGAGCCGCGCGTAGGCCATGTCGACGAACTCCTGTTCGGCGTGTAGCTCACGATCGACCCCCACCGGCACCTCCGTTCTGCACTCCCCATCCGGCTCAGGGGAACCCTTGATTGTATGCCTCCATTCCCACCGCCGTGACCGACCTCGTCTCCGCCGGGCTTTCTGCCGTTTCTCCGTCGGGTGACGGACCGGGAGCGAAACCGGGGCCCTGAGCCACCGCGTCCGCCCGCCACCTGCTCCGATCGCGCATCGGCCCACCCATCCCGGCCGGGGCCGGTTCGTTCACCCCGCAGGCGCAGCGGTAGCGTCCCAGGGTGCCTCCATCCCCTTCTGGCCGTCACCAAGGCTCGGCGTTCATCCGGGCATGCCGCAGCCAGAGCGTCCCCCACGTCCCGGTGTGGTTCATGCGCCAGGCCGGCCGGGCACTCCCCGAGTACCGGGCCGAGCGGGGCACCGGCAGCATTCTCGAGGCCATCGCCCAACCCGAACTGGTCGCCAAGCTGACCCGGCAACCGGTCACCCGCTATGGCACCGATGCCGCCATCCTCTTCTCCGACATCGTGGTTCCGGTCGCCGCCATCGGGTTCGGCGTGGACATTGCCCCGGGAGTCGGACCGGTGGTGTCCCAACCGTTCGCCTCGAAGGGCGACCTCCAGCGGCTCCGGCCCCTCGAACCCGAGATCGACACGCCGTACGTCACCGAGGCCGTCCGGATCCTGGCCAGAGAGCTCCCGGTCCCCCTGATCGGCTTCGCCGGGGGTCCGTTCACGGTGGCCAGCTATCTGGTGGAAGGCGGCCCGTCGAGGAACTTCACCCGGGTCAAAGCCCTGATGCACACCGAGCCCGGCCTCTGGCACCAGCTGATCGACGTCCTCACCGATCTGGCGCTGGCATCGTTGCGTTCGCAGCTCGATGCCGGAGCGGATGCCGTCCAGGTCTTCGACAGCTGGGCGGGGATCCTGACCCCTCGCCACTACGAGGAACTGGTCCTGCCTGCCACCCGCCGGCTGTTCGCCGAGCTGGCCAGCTCCCATCCCGGCATCCCCACCATTCTCTTCGGGGTCGGGACCGGGGAGCTCCTCTCGCTGATGGGCACCGCCGACAGCTCGGTGGTCGGGGTCGACTGGCGGGTACCCCTGGACGAGGCCCGCCGACGGATCGGGCCCGGGATCGCCGTCCAGGGGAATCTCGATCCCGCCCTCTGCCTCTCCACCTGGCCGGTGGCCGCCGCCGAGACCCGCGAGGTCCTCGACCGGGCCGGGACCGCACCGGGGCATATCTTCAACCTCGGCCACGGGGTCCTGCCCGAGACCGACCCGGCCATCCTCGAGGAAGTGGTCAGGCTGGTTCATGCCGAAGGCCGGGCCGGGGTGGAGTCACCGTGAACGCGGCGGCCTCGCCTTCACCCTCGCCGATCGGGGTGCTGGTCATGGCCCACGGCACTCCGGCCACGCCCCAGGAGATCGAGCCCTTCTACACCTCGATTCGGCGAGGGCGCCCGCCCACCCCGGAGCTGCTGGCCGATCTGGTCAGGCGCTACGACGCACTCGGCGGCGCCTCGCCCCTCGCCGAGCGCACCCGGCGTCAGGTGGAGGGGCTGGCCGCCACCCTCGAGGTTGTAGCCCCGGGGGACTACACCATTGCCTACGGCGCCAAACACACCACTCCCCGGATCGAGGAGGGGGTCGCCGTGCTCCGCGACCGGAACGTCGAACAGATCATCGGCCTGGTCCTGACCCCCCACCAGTCGTCGCTCGGGTCCGGCGAGTACCTGCGCCGGGCCGGCGAGGCGGCCGGGGTCGCCGGGGCGACCACGCCTCCCACCGAGTTCGTCGCCATCCCGTCGTGGCACCGGGCACCCGGACTGGCCGCCCTGTTGGCGGACAGGACCCGTGCCGCCCTGGAGAGCCTGACTCCGGCCCAGCGCCAGAAGACCACTGTCTTCTTCACCGCCCACAGCCTCCCGGAGAAGGCGGTCGCCGACGGCGACCCCTACCCCGATCAGGTCCAGCAATCGGCTTCCGACATCGCCGACCTCCTCGGGTTCGACCCCGGGTCTGGCTCCGGGTCCGGCCCCGGTTCCGGCCCGGCGTGGGGAGTGGCGTGGCAGAGCCCAGGACGGACCGCCGATCCCTGGATGGGCCCCGACCTGGTGTCCGAGATCCGACGGGTGGCCGCGGACGGTGCCACGTCGGTGGTGGTGTGCCCGGTCGGCTTCGTCTCCGATCACCTGGAGATCCTCTACGACCTCGACATCGAAGCCGCCGACGTGGCCCGTTCTCTAGGGATGGCGTTCACCCGTACCGCCTCACTCAACGACGATCCCGGATTCCTCCGGATCCTCGCCGACGTGGTCCGCGCCACCACCACGCCGACCACCCGGTGACGTGAGCGACGCCCGCCCCG
This sequence comes from Acidimicrobiales bacterium, assembly GCA_035948855.1. Taxonomy (GTDB): domain Bacteria; phylum Actinomycetota; class Acidimicrobiia; order Acidimicrobiales; family RAAP-2; genus DASZIT01. The sequence continues at coordinate 13,170 of DASZIT010000036.1, forward strand.
GCCCGGTCATCGCGGTGGTGGGCGCCGGGATTGCCGGTCTGGCCGCCGCCTGGGAACTGGCAACTACCTCGGATCTGGCCCCGAGAAACGGGCCACCCACCGTGGTGGTCCTCGATGCCGACGATCGAGCCGGCGGAAAGTTGGCCTCGGCCGAATTCGACGGGCGGACCGTCGATGTGGCCGCCGACGCCTTCCTGGCCCGCCGGCCGGAGGCAACCGAACTCGTCGAGGAGCTGGGCATCTCGGAGGAACTGGTGCCGGTGGGGGCGTCGGGGGCGTCGATCCTGGCCCGGGGTCGGCTCCGCCCGATGCCCGCCGGCCTGGCCCTGGGTGTCCCGACCCGGTGGTGGCCACTCGCCCGGTCGGGCCTGCTCAGTCCCCCGGAGTCGTTCCGGGTGGTGAAGGACCTGCTGTTGCCCCATCTTTCCGCCGGGACGACCGGCGACCGATCGGTGGCCGACATCGTCGCCCAGCGGCTGGGCCGGCCGGTGGTCGAGCGGTTGGTGGATCCCCTCATCGGCGGGATCAACGCCGGTGGCGTCGACGAGCTCAGTGCCGCCGCCACCTTCCCCGCCCTGATCGCCGCCTCCCATCAGCCGGGCAGCCTCATGCGCGCCCTCGGCCGCCTACCCGCGCCGGACACCGAGGGACCGGTGTTCTGGTCGCTCCGCGACGGGACCGCGAGTCTGGCCGACCGCCTGGTCGAACGACTGGTCGAGCCGGGGGCGCCCGGGAAGGTGTCCGTCCGGACCGGGGTGTCGGTCGACGACATCACCCAGCTTCCCGGCTCGGCGACGGCACCTCGGCGATGGGGGCTCACCCTCAGCGGAACCGAATCGGATCTGGTGGTGGACGGCATCGTCCTCGCGGTTCCCGCCCCGCGGGCGGCGGTGCTGCTGGCTTCCTCCGCCCCGGTCGCCGCCGGGATCCTCAGCACCATCGAGTACGCCTCGGTGGCGGTGGTGACGATGGCCATCCCCGCCGACGCTATCGGCGCCAGGCTCGAGGGCACCGGATTTCTCGTCCCGCGGACCTCCCACATCGACGGTCGGCGGGCGCTCATGACCGGCTGTACCTACCTGTCCCGAAAATGGCCGCACCTGGCCGCCGCCGGCCACGAGCTGATCCGGGTCTCGGTGGGACGGGACGGCGACGAGCGGTACCAGGATCTCGACGACGCCGAGACGGCCGCCGCCGCCTTCTCCGAGTTGGCCCGGGTGCTCGACATCGCCGGCGACCCCACCGACGCGCGGGTGACGCGCTGGGAGGACGCCTTCCCGCAGTACCGGGTCGGCCATCTCGTTCGGGTGGCCAAGATCGAGGAAGCCGTCTCCGCACTCCCCGGTCTAGCCGTGGCCGGCGCCGCCTACCGGGGGGTCGGCATCCCTGCCTGCATCGCGAGCGGCCGAAGCGCGGCGCGGTCAGTGCTGTCTTCGCTCCCCGGGATGGTCCGATGAGCACAATCCCGCCGAGCCAGCTTCCGCCCTCGCCGGTGCCCTCGGTCGACGTCGCCGATCCCCCACCCTGGCGGTCGGCCCGGCTGCGCTTCGTGCACCATCGCGAGGACCGGGTGGTTCCGGGTCCGGGACGGGTGGCGTTACCAGCGGTGCTGGCCGGTGTCGGGTTGGCTCTCTCCCTCCCCCCGTGGGGGTTCTGGATCCTGGCCTTTCCTTCCGCCGGTCTGCTCTGGTGGCGCCTCGGTGGTCTCCGCCCCCGCACCCGGTTGTGGGCCGGGTGGCTATCCGGTCTCGGGTGCTTCATACCCGGGTTGGCCTGGGCCCGGGCGTTCACCTGGCCCGGCGCCATCGTCCTCATAGCCGTCGAGGCGTTGTTCCCGGCGGTGGCCTGCCTGGTGGTCCCCGCCCGACCGGTGCTGGCCCGAGCCCTGGCCTTTCCCGCCGCACTCACCCTGGCCGAGGCCCTGCGACAGACCTGGCCGTTCGGGGGGTTGCCGATCGGGGGGGTGTTCCTGGGCCAAGCCGACGGGCCGGTCCTGGCGCTGGCCCGGCTGGGCGGACCGTTGGCCTTGACCGGTGGGGTCTTCCTCGGCGGCGTGGCGGTGGCCGCCATCATCGAGGCCGTCCTGGCTTCCTCGCGTGACCGGCGACGGGCCCGCACCTTCGCCCGCACCGGATTGGCCGAGTCCGCCACGATCAGCGACACCATCGCCGGCCACGGTCGTTTGGCCCTAGCCGGCGTCGCGGCGGCCATCGTCCTGATCGGCGCGACAATCATCGCCACCAATGCGCCGGACGGCGGGTCCTCCCTGGGCACGGTGACCGCCGCCGCCGTCCAGGGAGGCGGAGTGCGCGGCTTTCGGAAGTCGCAGATTGATCCCGCCGTCGTGCTGGCCGCCCAACAGGCAGCCACCCGGCGGATGCAGCAGCTCGATGGGGGCCGGGCCCCGCAGCTGGTGCTCTGGCCCGAAGACGTGGTGTCGCTGGATACCAACCTCGACGGGACCGCCGAAGCCGGCAGCCTCTCGGCGCTGGCCAGGAGCCTGCACACCACCCTGGTGGTCGGCATCACCGAATCGGTGTCGGCCACCACCTTTCGCAACGAGATGGTGGCCTGGGGGCCGGACGGCAGCCTGGTCGACCGTTTCGAGAAGGTCCATCGGGTGCCGTTCGGGGAGTACGTGCCCCTTCGGGGATTTTTCGCCCATTTCGCCGACCTGTCGTCGGTGCCCCTCGATGCCATCCCCGGCACCGGATCGGGCCTGATGTCCACCCCGGCCGCCCCGCTCGGCGCCTTGATCTCCTTCGAGGTGTTCTACGCCGACCGGGGTCGACCGTCGGTGCGCAGTGGGGCCCAGCTCCTGATCGTGCCCACCAACACCTCTTCCTACGCCAGCTCCCAGGTTCCCACCCAAGAGATCGCCGCCGCCGAGATCCAAGCCACCGAACAGGGCCGGGACCTGTTGCAGGCGGCTCCCACCGGATTCAGCGCCGTCGTCACCAACCGGGGACGACTCGTGACCCGAACCTCACTCGGCACCCAGCAGATCGTGTTCGCCGACCTGTCCCGCCGGTCGGGATGGACCGTCTACGTGCGCTACGGCGACTGGCCACCCCTGGTGTTGGCCGGCGTCGCGCTGTTGGCCGGATGGTTCATCGCTGGACGGAGGCCGTCGGCAAGTGGATCGGATTCGGACACGGACTCGGATACCGACCGAAGCTGACACGGGGACGGCCGAACTGGTCGGGCCGATCGTGATCGCGAGCGGTCTGGCTATTCGTAGTACCCGGAGTGGATGTAGACGCAGGGGATCCCTTCGGCATGGAACATGGCGAAGTTGTTGGGGTCGTCCTCGAAGGCCAGGCGAAGATCAAATCCGAACGATCGCAGTTGCTCCACCTCGTCGCGCTTGAATCGGGTCACCTGGGCATAGTCCCCCCGGGCCCGCATCACCAACAGGTCCCATCGCAAGCCGTAGCGCTCGAGCCAGGCCAAGGTCTGGGGTTGGACCCTGGACGGCCGTCCGGTGAGGAGGATCACCTGCAACCGGGAGTCGAGAAGATCCATCAGCCGGGCCAGCTCTTCGATCACCGGGTCGTCCCCACAGGCGGCGAAGAAGCTGTCCCAATCTCGACGGCCGTGCTCCAGAAAGTGCTGGCGTCCGACGGCGTCGGACAGCACCCCGTCCACGTCGAACACCACCGCTTCCCCGGGCTCCTGCACCGGTCCCTGCCGCCATGCCCAATTGTCGGGGCCGACACCCCTGCTCACCCGGCCCGGCGGCAACCAGGAATTGCGGCCACCGTCGTGAAAGGTGCCCTGGTCACGCCGTTCTCCCCTGCCTTCGAGCGTCAAATCGGTCCTGGCCCATTGCGAATGAGCCTAACCCCCGCGGGACTCTACGATTGGGGCCAGCGTGACGACGTCTACCCCACCAGCGAACGGCAACCAGCCGGTCCCACAAAAGAACGGCAGCCAGCCGGTCAACGATCAGATACCGCCGGCCGGCAACCGAAGCGGGACCACTCCCCTCGGAGTCGAGCCGGGCGTCCCGGTGATCGACGTCCCCATCGGGCGGCGGGTGATGGTGGTGAGCGACCTGCTGCTCACCCCGGAGGCGACCCCGTCGTCGACGGCCCTCACCATCGAGCTGGCCCGGGCCTTGGATGCCTGGGAAGGCCCGGGGATACTGATCGTCGCCGGCAACCTCTTCGACCTCGTCGACACCGTTTCTCCGGCCACCGACGCCGAGCGGTGTATGGCCGCCCATCCCCGGCTCCGGGATTCGTTCCGGGCGTTTCTGCAAGAGCCGGAGCGACGGATCATCCGACAGGTCGGCACCCACGAACCGGGATTTGCCACCGACCCCGATGTGGCGGTGGCACTGACGGCTCTTGGCGTCGAGCCGTTCGCCGAGGTCGATCTCCATCTCCACACCGCCACCGGGCTCCGGGTGGTCCGGATCGAGCCCGGCGACCACGCCGATAACCCCGACGACACGGTCTGCGAGACCCGGCTCTGTCCGGGCGCCGACGCCAAGCCGGGAACCGTCGGCGGGCCGTTGGCCGGCAAGCGTTGGCGACATCTCGCCGAGCAGGCCAAGGGCGATGCGTCCTGGCTCGACGGGCTGCATCGCCTCAGCGATCCGTCGGCGCTGACCCGATTCGTGACATCCCGAACCCTCTACCGACGTCTCGGGCGCTACGCCTGGTGGATCCTGGTGCCATTCGTGGCCGTCGGCTTGCTGCGGTTGGCGGTGAGCCCCTGGATGCTCCAACACATCGGCTCGGGCGTTCCCGGAAGGGCCCTGCGGTCGGCCCGCCATGCCGATTGGGGCGATCAAGCCGAGGTGGCCGCCCTCTTCGCGGTGGTGGTGCTGATCGTGCTCATCGTGGTCCTCGGGCTGTTGAGCCGCCGAATGTGGTCGATACTCGGCGGTGGCGCCCTGAGGTCGGTGACCTCGGAGGCGGTGGCCAACGACACGGCCCGGGAGAACGGTCGCCGGCTGGTCGGTCTCGGCTATGCCGGCCTGATCACCGGTGCCACCTTCCAATCCGAGCTCACCAATCTCGGCGTCGGGTTCTACGCCAACGTGGGGGCGACCGCCGAAGTCGTCGAGGAGCATCCAGGAAGGCTGGGGCTGCCGCCGATCTTCCTCCACCGACAACGACTCAGCTGGATCGAACTGGAGACCGGCGCCGATCTCCACGTCCGCCTGCTGTTGGCCGAGACCGATCTCCGGTCCCCCAGCTTCCTCGAGCGGACGCTCAGCACCGAGCATGCCGTCCGTGGCCTCCACCCGACGGTGGTGGCGTCCTACCCGAAGGGCGACTCGTGGCCCCCCGCCCCCAACCTCCGCCAGGCCCACCGCCGCACCCGGAGAGTCCGGCGTATCGCCTCCTTCGCCATCCTGTTTGCCGGCTTGGTGGACGTCCTCGACGCCATCACACCCCCGCTACGTGGCCGGCTGCACGTGTTGCTCGAGTTCCTCCCTCTCCGGGCCACCGTCGCCGCCGGAACCCTGGTTGCCCTGGCCGGCCTGGCTCTCATCGCTCTGGGCCGCGGCATTCTGCGGGGACAGAGACTCGCCTGGCGGGTGGCATTGGTGCTCCTCAGCGTGACCTTGGTCCTCCACCTCCTGGCCGGCGGCGACATCGAGGAGTCCCTGCTGGCCCTGATCGTGCTGGTGGTGCTGGTGGTCAATCGTCACCAATTCCAGGCCGGCTCCGACTGGCCGTCGCTGCGGTCGGCCATCGTGGCCTTGGTGTTCGGGGTCGTCGGGATCTGTGCGTTGGCGGCAGTCTCCATCGAGCTCTTCGCCCACGTCGGGACCCACCGTCAGCATTTCTCCATCCCTTGGTGGAAGGCCGTCTGGGCGGCCGCCGAGCGCATGGTCGGTATCCAGACCGTCGACCTACCGGTTCGGCTCGAGCGGGTCTTGAACCCTGCCCTGCTGGTGTTGGGGATCGCGCTGGCCGGTGCGGTCCTGTTCATGTTGTCCCGCCCGGTGGTGGACCGCCGGTTGACCAGCGGGCGGGCCGCCGAGTTCCGGGCCCGGGACATCGTGCGCCGGCACGGATCGTCAACCCTCGACTACTTTGCCCTCCGCACCGACAAGCAATGGTTCTTTCATCGCGACAGCCTGGTCGCCTACGCCATCTACGGCGGCATCTGTCTCATCTCCCCCGATCCGATCGGGCCGGCCAACGAACGGGAGCTGGTGTGGATGGCGTTCCGGCGATTCGCCGACAGTCACGGCTGGGTTCCGGCGGTCATGGGCGCCGGCGAGGAATGGCTGCCCATGTACCGCGACTCGGGCATGCACCACGTGTACCTCGGCGACGAAGCCGTCGTGGATATTCCGAGCTTCTCGTTGGCCGGCGGCGACAAGAAGGGCCTGCGCCAGGCCCACAACCGGATCAAGAAGAAGGGCTACACGGTTTCCTTCCATGATCCGGCCCACCTATCCCAGGACCTGTCCAAGGAATTGATCGCGCTGATGAGTCTCAGCCGACAGGGTGAGCACGAACGTGGATTCTCGATGATGCTTGGGCGGGTGTTCGATCCCCGGGACACCGGGATGTTGCTGACCGTGGTCCGGACCCCTGACGGCCGGGCGGCGGCCATGTGCCAGTTCGTGCCGGCCACCGGGATCAACGGCTACTCCCTCGACCTCATGCGACGGGACCCCGGCGACCACCCCAACGGGCTCCTCGACTTTGCCCTCTGTTCCACCATCGAGTACCTGCAGGTCGGCAACTACGGCGGGCTCAGTCTCAACTTCGCCACCCTGCGGTCCACCCTGGCCGGGGAGAAGGGCGACGGAGCCATGCAACGGGCTGAGCGGTGGTTCCTCAAGCGCCTGTCGAGCTTTGCCCAAATCGAATCGCTCTGGCTGTTCAACGCCAAGTACGACCCCGAGTGGCTACCGCGGTATGTGGTGTTCGACACCGCTGAGCACCTGGTGCCGGTGGTGATGGCCATCCTCCGGGCCGAATCGGTCTGGGAGATCCCGGTCCTCGGTCGGCTGCTGGCGGCCGGGGCCGAGAAACGGATGCAGGCGGCCCAACAGGAGACCCAGGAATTCATCGCCGCCTCCTTCGGCGACCTCGACGGCGTGCCGACCGAAGTGGTCGAAGAGGCGGGCACCTCGGTGCCGACCGGGCGGTAACCGCGGGGTTCCCTAGGAGACGGTCAGCCGAGGCCCAGCGGCGGAGGCAGGCCGATCGGATTGGGGAACGGGATGACCCCCGAGCTCAGGAGTGCCTCCACGGCCGAACCCAGCCGGTCGTTGAGCAGCTGGACATCGGCTGGGTCGAGGATCCGGTAAGGAGGGGCGGCCAGACGGTCGGTGCCTTCCTCGATCGTCCGGTGCAGGTCGCGGCCGGCCGGCGTGATCCCGCCCCCGCCGAGCAGGCCCCGGGCGATCAACCGATCGGAGGCCGACGCCCAGTCGTCTTCGGACCAACCCCGGTTCTGACGGAGTACCTCGGGGTCGACGCCTTCGGAGGCGGCGAACAGCACCAAGGCTTCACACCCATCGAGCCCACTGGTGGTGAGCATGGCAACGTGTCCGTCCCCGCGGTGCTCCCGCAACGACGTGCATGCCTGCCACAGCGCCTCCACCGGATCGACGGGGCGACCCAACCGCCGATTGGCGCTGAACAGGGCCCGGCCCGAGCCGTCAGCTTCGGCGACCACCCGATCGAGGATCGGGCCCGTGGCCGCCGCCACCTCCTCGATGGATGGGATGCGGACCTTCAAGGCCTCGGCCGCCGCCGCCCTCCGCATCCTGAGGACGTCGGCCGGCTCGACCAATGACCAGGCGTCGGGGATCGATCGGGCCACCATCGCCGCATGGAAGTTAAAGAAGATCGCCTCGACGACTGCCGGCCCCACCGCCCCGAGTGGTGCCGACCGACCGGCGAAATAGCCCATCCAAAAGCTCGGCAGGCCGGCGGCTTTGGCCGCTTCCCGGCATTCCGGCGCGAAGTAGGTGACGGCATGGAGCGGCTCGATGCGCTGCCAAATGGCCCGGGCATCGATGTCCACAGCCGCTCCCGATGGGTCGTCACCGGACCGTCTCATGGTCGGGTTGCCAGAGATTCCACGGTGGCGACATAGGTATCAGTTTCCAGGGCTTCCTCGAGTCCCGGTCGCCACTCCACCACATCGTCCGGTGACACCATCTCACTGTACTTTCCGCCCGCCGAGGAACCCGTGGTGCACTCGACATCATCCGTCGATCCCAGGCCCGATTGTTGCTGGTCACAGGTTCGCCCACCATCCGGCCAGTAGGATTCGCGCTGCGCCGAATGGGGCCGGACGTGGTGAGGTGGGGGGACAGCCGATGGCTACGTACTTGTACCGGGTGGGCCGATGGACATTCCTTCATCGCAAGACGGTGCTTGCCCTTTGGGTGCTCCTCCTCATTGTCCTGATCTCGCTCTCGAGTGCCTTCAGCCGGCCGGCCAGCACCGCGTTCTCCATCCCGGGGACCCAATCGCAACAGGCAATCGACCTGCTGAACCAGAAGTTCCCCGGCGCCGCCGGGGCAGCGGCCCAGATGGTCTTCGCCGTCCCCGGAGGCAAGACCCTCACCGATCCGACGATCCAGACGGCCGTCCAAGCCTCGGTCGCCCAAGCTCAGAAAGCCCCGCAGGTCAAGCTGGTCAGCGACCCCTACGGCAAGGGGACCATCTCCTCGAACCAGCGCATCGCCTATGCCACCGTCATTTACGCGGTGCCCGTCTCCGGGATCACCCCGGCGGCCCAGCAGGCATTGGAACAGAGCGCGACACCCGCCCGGAAGGCCGGGGTCGAAGTGGCGTTCGGGGGAGGCGTGGTGACCCCGGCGGCGGCCAAGGACAGCTCGGAGGCCGGGGGCCTGATCATCGCTTACATCGTCCTGGCCATCACCCTCGGATCGATGGTCGCCGCCGGGCTTCCGTTGCTCACTGCGCTGATCGGCGTCGGAATCGGCATCTCCGGCATCAATGCCCTGGGCGCGGTGATCAGCCTCTCCTCGGCCGCTCCGGTGGTGGCCACCATGTTGGGCCTGGCGGTGGCCATCGACTACGCGCTCTTCATCCTCCAGCGATACCGACAACTCCTAGCCACCGGCCTCGAACCCCCGGAGGCGGCCGCCCGATCAGCCGCCACCGCGGGGAGCGCGGTGGTGTTTGCCGGGCTCACCGTAGTCATGGCGCTGTGCGGACTTGCGGTGGTGAACATCCCGTTCCTGACGGTGATGGGACTGGCCGCCGCGGGCACAGTCACCGTGGCCGTACTCATCGCGGTGACCCTGGTCCCGGCCGTCATCGGGATGATCGGCCCCCGCATCAAGCCGGTCGGTGCGTCGAAGGCGCGGCGGCCATCAAACCAGGATCGCGACGCGGCCGGTCTTCGCTGGGCCCGAGTCCTCACCCGCCAGCCTCTCATCGTCATCGGCATCGTGGCCGTCATCGTGGTCCTCCTGGCCGCGCCCGCCCTTGGGCTCAAGCTCGGCCTCCCCGACGCCGGTTCGGAGCCACCCGGCTCCACCGGTCGGGTGGCCTACGACCTACTGGCCGAGGGCTTCGGGCCGGGCGTGAACGGTCCCCTTACCGTTGTGGTCAACGCTCCGCAGAAAGACAACCCTCAACAGGTGGCAGAGGCCGCAGTCAAGGGCCTGAGTGGGCTGCCCGATGTCGCTTCGGTATCACCTCCCATTCAGAACTCCACCAAAGATGTGACCATCGTCATCGTGACGCCGAAGAGCAGCCCCACATCTGACCAGACGTCCCAGTTGGTGAACCTCGTACGCACCGACGCGGTGCAGGTGCAGAAGGCAACCGGAGTCGAAGTCCTGGTCACCGGGCCCACCGCGGTCAACATCGACGTGTCCAACAAGCTGCAGGCGGCTTTGCCCATCTACCTGGTGGTAGTCGTGGGGTTGGGCCTGCTGCTCCTGGCCCTGGTGTTCCGATCCATCCTGGTGCCGCTGAAGTCCGTATTCGGATTCCTGTTGAGCATCCTCGCGGCCATGGGGCTGGTGGTCAGCATCTTCCAGGATGGGCACCTCGGGAGTCTGTTCGGGGTCCACAACACCGGCCCGGTAGTGAGCTTCTTGCCCATCTTCCTGATCGCCGCCATTTTCGGGCTGTCCACCGACTACGAAGTCTTTCTCGTCTCCCGGATGTGGGAGGAGTTCGCCCACACCGGTGAAGCAATACCGTCAGTCGTGAAGGGGTACGGGGAGAGTGCCCGGGTGGTGGTGGCGGCCGGCCTGATCATGATCGGCGTCTTCACCAGCTTCGTGTTCTCCGACGACGTGATAACCAAGGAGATCGGTTTCGCCCTGGCCGTCGGGGTTCTGGTTGACGCCTTTCTGGTTCGGCTGACCCTGGTGCCGGCGGTCATGGCCCTCCTGGGACGAAGGGCATGGTGGCTGCCACACTGGCTGGACCGGGCTATACCCAATGTCGACATCGAGGGTCTCAAGTTGGATGAGAACCTCGCCGAAAGCGCGCTCCGGGCGAAGGTGGGGGTGGGGCCGGTGGCGGGCGACCAGCGGTAGCGGGCGTAGAGCCAGGTCAACCGGGGTCGGCGCAAAACGACAACACCTGGCTCAATCGGAGCTCAGCGGTACCTTGGTCATACTCCGCGGGCCGCGATGATTTTCGGCCGACGGGATAGTCAGCAATGGTGAACGGTGGAAACTCAAACGACCAGGAGCCGCGCCATGCCCACGATCACTCCCAATCTCTGGTTCGACAGCGAAGGCCTGGAGGCGGCCGAGTTCTACATCTCGTTGTTTCCGAACTCGGAGATCACCAACGTCTCCCACTACGGGGATGGGGGCCCGCGACCGGCCGGCTCGGTGTTGACCGTTGACTTCGTCCTTGACGGCCAGCACTTCACGGCGCTCAACGGCGGCCCCGAGTACCAGTTCAGCGAAGCGATCTCAATGCTGATCAGCTGTGCCGACCAGGACGAGGTCGACTACTACTGGAACAGACTCACCGAGGGTGGCGAAGAGGGTCAGTGCGGCTGGCTGAAGGACAAGTACGGGCTCTCGTGGCAGGTCATCCCGGCCGGCCTGGGGCAGGTGCTGAGCGACCAGGTCGACGGACGCGGCCAACGGGCGATGAAAGCCATGTTCGGCATGAGGAAACTCGATCTGGCCGCGCTCCAGGCGGCGGCCGACCGAGCCAACGAGCCCTGAGGGCGATCCTCCCCATACAGAAAATCAACGTGTCTGCAATCCGGGCTGCCGCCCAGCACGACTACCCGGTCGGGACCGCCCCCACGATGTTGTTCACGTGGACCCCGATGCCGGGCAGCGAGCCCTGGAATTGGGCGTCACCGTAGGCGAACAGCCCGCCGTCGGCCCCGATGAGCCAGTAGCCCTTCCCGGTGTTGGTGGGCACGATGCCGATGACCGGGAAGGCGGGGGTCACCCCGCTGGTCGGGAGGGAGCCGAAGTTGACGGCCGCCCCGAAGGCGAACACCGCCCCCGACGCGGTGACCACCCAGTAGCCGTTCCCGCTCGGGGTGGGCACGATGGCGGTGGCGTTGTTGACGCCGGTGGGCCCGCCGAAGTTGGTGGCGTCCCCGAAGCTGTAGACGGTGCCGGTCGAGGCCAGCACCCAGTAGCCGCCGTCGTCCGGGGTGGCGGCGATGCCCACGATGTTGTTGACGTGGACCCCGATCCCGGGGAGGGAGTTCTGGAACCCGGCGCTGCCGATGGCGAACACCCCACCGTCCGACCCAATCAGCCAATAGCCCTTGCCGTCGAGGGTGGGCTCGATCCCGACGATGTTGTTGACGGAGACCCCGAGACCGGGCAGGGAGTTGACGAACCCGGCGTTGCCGAAGGCGAACACCCCGCCGTCCCGCCCGACCAGGAAGTAGCCCTGGTCATTGAAGGTCGGCACCATTCCCACGATGTTGTTCACGTGGATCCCGAGACCGGGCAGGGAGCCGAAGAACCCACTCAGCTGGCCCAAGGGGAACACGAAGACCCCGCCGTCGTTCCCGACCATGTCATAGCCACTGGGCTTGGCCGGGGGTGGCGGGGGTGGCGGCGGGGGGGGCGGGGCCGTCACCACCAGGGTGGCCGTGCCACTGGAGCCGGCGAAGTTGGTATCCCCCGAGTAGGCCCCGGTGACCAGATCGGTCCCGACCGGGGCGGAGGTCGCCGTGCAGCTGGCTATGCCCCCCGAGACGGCGGCCGCACACAGGGTGGTGCCGGTGGTCGAGAAGGTGACCGCCCCGGTCGGAGTGCCCGGGGAGCCGGTGACCGTCGCCGAGTAGGTGACGGTTCCCCCCGAGGCGACCGAGGTGGGGTTGACCGACACCGAGGTGGCACTGGGCACCGGGCCCGGCTTGGTCACCGTGAGGGTGGTCGTCCCCGACGAGCCGGCGAAGGCGCCTGAGCCCGAATAGGTGCCGGTGATGGTGTCGGTCCCGACCGGGGCATTGGTGGCGGTGCAGCTGCCGGTCCCGGCGGCCAGGGTGGCGGTGCAGAGGGGGGTGGCCGCCGAGGTGAAGGCGACGGTCCCGGTCGGCGGGCCACCGGTGCCCGAGACGGTGGCCGAATAGGTGACGATGTTCCCCGAGGTCACCGAGGTGGGATTGACCGACACCGTGGTGGTGGTCGGGGCGCCGGACACGGTGAGGGTGGCGCTGCCCGACGAGCCGGCGAAGCTGGAGCCCGACGTCGGAGTGTAGCTACCGGTAATGGTGTCGGTGCCAGCCGGAGCATTCGTGGCGGTGCAGCTGCCCGCGCCTCCGACCAGAGCCGGAGTCGTACACAGGGTGGTGGCCCCGGTGGCGAAGGTAACCGTCCCGGTCGGGGTCCCGGATCCGGAGGTGACCGTCGCCGAGTAGGTGACAGTTGCCCCGGGCGCGACCGAGGTCGGCAACACCGTGATGGTGGTGGTGGTCGGAATTGGGGCCCCCGAGCCCTCGAAGGCGCCGATCGAGCACGGGTTGGCCCGGCTGAAGCCCCGCTGGTCGAACTGCGGGCAGGCCGACGGTGCCTCGGCCCCGATGGCCGGGCTTCCCGCCGACAGCGCCTCGGTCGGGGTCGGACCGCCGTTGTTGGCCAGCGGCTGTAGCAGCGGGTTGCTGGCCGAAAGGTCGTGGTTGGCGGTCAGGAATCCACAGGTAGAGCCGATGTCCTCGTTGTAGCCGCTGGAGGTGACCGGGCCGCCGCCGCACTCGTTGGGAGTCAGAGGGAGCCCGGCCTGGTCGTTGGCCAAGATGGTCCCGGTGAGGTTGGACGATCCGCCGGACTGGAAGATGCCACCGCCCTGCGATCCGGCCACCTGCGACGTCGAGTTGCCCGAGATCGTCACGTTGGTGAGCGCGAGGGTCGAGAAGTTCCAGATGCCGCCCCCCTGAAATGCCCCGGAGTTGTTGGCCACGGTGTCGTCGATCATGGTCAATCCGGCGTTGTTGTTGATCCCCGCCCCGTTCCCGTCGTTGGGCGCGGTGGCCACGATGGTGTTCCCGCTGACGGTGGAGTAATACATCACGTCGCTGGGCCCGGTATTGCCACCGTAGAAACCAGCACCTCGTTGCGTGCCGTTCCCCGCGATGATCTTGTTGTTGGATATCGAGGAGGCAGTAATGCTGGCGACGCCCGGTTGGGACCAGATTCCGCCGCCCTGCGAACCGCCGGAGTTGTTCGACACGCTGGACGCGTTGAGGAGGAGGTTGGCGCCGGTGTTGTAGATGCCGGCACCGTTCCCGTTACCGGCCGTGGAGTTGGCGCTGTTGAAATTGACGGTAGCACCCGAGATACAGACGTTCGAGGCCGGGACCGGAGACGGTGGCGTTGGGGTCAAGGTGACGGCGCCGTTGCAGGTCGCCCCAGCATTGGACATCATGAAGATCCCGCCGCCGTTGCCGGTGGTAGCCGTGTTATTGCTGACCGCGGTGCCATTGGTGAGCAGCAGGCCGCCGATCTGCTGGTAGATCCCGCCACCGTTATTTTGTGCAGGAT
>DASZIT010000037.1:0-10096 GCA_035948855.1 Acidimicrobiales bacterium
CCGTCGTCGAGGCGGTCGTCTCGTTGCCGACGGCGGAGATCGTCTCCTGGGTCGAGCGTTCCGATGTGCGCCCCGCCCTGTTGTTCGAGGACTCGATGCACGCCATCAACGCCCTCAAGGCCGATCCGACCTGGCAGCAGGCCATGCGGCTGCGGGGCATCTCCGACTTCGAAAAGGTCCAGGTCGACCCCTGGCCGACCGGTAACTTCGGCACCGCCATCGAGGAGGGCAAACGCATCGCCCGCTGTCTCTCCTACTACCGGGAGGCTCCCGACGACAACGGGTATGCCCGACCCATCGAAGGGGTGGTGGCCACCGTGGACGCCGCCCGCAGCGAGGTCCTCGAAGTGCTCGACTACGGCGTCGTCCCGCTGCCGAAGGAAACCGGCAGCTACTACCCCGAGGACCACCAGCCGCTGCGTGACGACCTCCGGCCGCTGGAGATCGTCCAGCCCGAAGGCCCGAGCTTCACCATCGAGTCGAATCTCATCCGCTGGCAACGCTGGTCGTTGCGGGTGTCGATGGACCCCTATGACGGTCTGGTGCTGCACACGGTGGGCTACCAAGACGGGGAACAGGTACGCCCGATCCTGCACCGGGCCTCCATCAGCGAGATGGTGGTCCCCTATGGCGATCCCGGGGACCTGCACGGCTGGAAGAACGCCTTCGACGTCGGCGAATGGGGACTCGGGCGGATGGCCAACTCCCTCACCCTGGGTTGCGACTGCCTGGGCGAGATCGCCTACCTCGACGCCACCCTCGCCACCGAGCAGGGCAAACCGTATGTGGTCTCGAATGCCATCTGCATCCACGAGGAGGACTACGGCATCCTCTGGAAGCACCAGGACATGAACATCGGGCGCACCGAGGTGCGGCGCTCACGGCGGCTGGTGGTGTCCTCCATCGCCACCGTGGGCAATTACGAGTACGGCTTCTACTGGTATTTCTACCTGGACGGCACCATCCAGCTCGAGGTGAAGTTGACCGGCGTCATGTCCACCCAGGCGGTGAGCCCCGGGGAACCCACGCCGTTCGCCACCGTCGTCGCCCCCGGCCTGGCCGCCCCTGTGCACCAGCACCTGTTTTGCGCCCGGCTCGACATGGAGGTGGACGGGCCGGTCAACGAGGTCTACGAGGTCTCCTGCTCGCCGCTGCC
The DNA here is from genome assembly GCA_035948855.1 of Acidimicrobiales bacterium. Taxonomy (GTDB): domain Bacteria; phylum Actinomycetota; class Acidimicrobiia; order Acidimicrobiales; family RAAP-2; genus DASZIT01. The sequence goes on from DASZIT010000037.1 coordinate 1,157, forward strand.
CGTCGGGGAGGCCAATCCACGGGCCAACGCCTTCATCCCGGTGGCCACCCGGCTCGAGTCCGAACTCCAGGCCCGGCGCGAGGTCGATGCCGCCGCCAGCCGCCACTGGAAGTTCGTGAACCCCAACGTCTTCAACCGGCTCGGACAGCCGGTCGCCTACAAGTTGGTCCCGGGCCCCACCCCGACGTTGCTGGCCCGGCCAGAATCGAGCGTTGGGCGGCGGGCCGGCTTTGCCCAACACAACCTGTGGGTCACCCAGTACGAACCCGACGAGAAGCGGGCTGCCGGGGACTATCCCAACCAACACCCCGGCGGTGATGGCCTGCCGCAGTGGACGGCAGCCGACCGGTCGCTGACCGACACCGACATCGTCGCCTGGCACACCTTCGGGGTCACCCACGTGCCCCGCCCGGAGGACTGGCCGGTCATGCCGGTGGAGTACTGCGGGTTCCACCTGCTACCAGTGGGCTTCTTCGGGGCCAACCCGGCCCTCGACGTTCCGCCGTCAGCGGGGCACTGCGACTAGGGGCTTCGGGGCGGTCGGGCCCGCCTCGTCCCCTTGCCCCCCCGATTGTTTTCGCGCCACGTTTGAGCGAATGGAAACTGGCTCTTCGCTCAAAGGCGAATCAATTGTTGTGCAGATCTCGATGAAGCCGGGGTCGGATCGATGACTTCGCCGACCCCGCCCGGTCTACCCTTCGATGCCACCGACAAGGTCTGAGCCGTGACCACCAACCGGCCCTCCAGCCATCCTCTCTCCCGGAGTGGCCTCGACAGACTTCGTGACTCGATGGCCGCCCACGTGAGAGCTGGTCAACTCCCGGGGCTGGTGGGCCTGGTCGCCTCCGGTGACGACGTCCACATCGAGACCATCGGCACGCCGTCGTTCGTCGACGAAACCCCGTTGGCCCGCGACGCAATCTTCCGGATCGCCTCGCTCACCAAGCCCATCGCCGCGGTGGCCGCCCTGACCCTGGTCGAGGAGGGCCGCCTGCGCCTCCAAGAGCCGATCGACGAGCTGGTACCGGAGTTGGCCAACCGCCGCGTCCTGCGGGCCATCGACGCCGAGCTCGACGACACCGTCCCGGCCAACCGACCGATCACCCTCGAGGATCTGCTGAGCTACCGGCTCGGGATCGGCTCAGTGATGGCGGCCCCTGACAGCTTCCCGATCCAACGGGAAGAGGCCAAGCTCGGGCTCCAGAGCATCGGTGGACCGCCATGGCCGCCGGTCGACCATGACGTGGACGGGTGGATCGCCGCCCTCGGGTCACTCCCGCTGATGTACCAGCCCGGCGAACAGTGGCTCTACAACACCTCTGGTCAGGTGCTCGGCGTCCTCCTGGCCCGGGCCACCGGACAGGACCTGGAGTCGGTGCTCCGCGAACGGGTGTTCGAGCCGCTCGGGATGGTCGACACCGGATTCACCGTCCCCGCCGATCAGCTCGACCGGCTCACCACTGCCTACTCGCCCGACCCCGATACCGGCGAGCTGTTCGTCGTCGATGATCCGGCCCACAGTTGGTGGGGCACGCCGACCTCGTTCCCGGATGCCAGCGGTTGGCTTGTCTCCACCGTCACCGACTACTGGTCGTTCGTCTCGATGCTGCTGGCTGGAGGCACCGGGAAGGGCCAACCCATCCTCCGGCCGGCGAACGTCGCCCTCATGACGTCCGACCGGCTCACCCCGTCCCAACGGGCAGCGTCCGCAGTGTTCCTCGACGGTGGGGGGTGGGGTTTCGGGCTGGCGGTCCCCGCCGACGGCTCGCCGGATCGACCCCTCCCGGTTGGCATCGGCTGGGATGGTGGTACCGGGACCACCTGGCGCTCCAACCTTGGCAACGGTGTCACTGGGATCCTGTTCACCCAACGCCAAACCATGTCGCCTGAACCCCCGCCGCTGATCCAGGACTTCTGGGCCGGCATCAACGCCACGATCGCCATTGAGGGCTAACCGGGGCGGCAACCGCAGAGGTTGGCTCTCCGGCTGTCCGAGACCGGTGACATCCGCTGTCGGGTGGCCGAAGAACGCTCGAGCTGAGCGGGTCAGGCAAGGGTTAGGGTGCCGTCATGAAGCAGGTCGTGATTCTGGGAGCCGGTTTTGGGGGGCTCGAGCTCGCCAGCCGGTTGTCTGCATCGGTGCCCGATGAAGTCGAGATCACCCTCATCGACAAGAGTGACTCGTTCATGTTCGGCTTCTCCAAACTCGACGTGCTGTTCGGGCGTCGGCCGGTAGCCGAGCTGTGGCATCCGTATCGCGGCATGGACATGCCGAGCCTGACCTTCCGACAGGAAACTGTGCTCTCGATCGATGCCGCGGCTCGACGGGTCGTCACCGACGGCGGCAACTACGCGCCGGACATTCTCGTTGTCGCGCTCGGGGCTGACTATGACCTGTCGGCGACTCCCGGCCTGGTCGAGGACGGCTGTGAGTTCTATTCCGTAGCCGGAGCCGAACGCGCCCGGGACGCTCTCGACGCCTTCGGCGGCGGCACCGTCATCGTCGGGGTGCTCGGCGGGTTCTTCAAGTGCCCCGGCGCGCCCAATGAAACGGCGTTGCTCCTGGACGACTACCTGTCCCGGCGGGGCATCCGTGAGTCCTCGAGCATCCATCTCATTAGCCCCCTCCCGATGCCGATTCCGATCTCCAAGAAGACCTCGGACGCCATCACAACGATTCTCCGGGACCACGGGATCGAGTACTCGCCCTCGACCCAGGTCACCCGGCTCGATCCCCAGACCCACACGGCCCATCTCAGCGATGGCCGCGAGATCCCTTACGACCTCTTCCTGGGGATACCCGTCCACTGCGCACCCGAGGTCGTACTGACCTCCGACCTCGCCGAGGACGGGTGGATCCCGGTGGACCCCGCCACCTTGGCGACCCGACACCCGAACGTGTTCGCGGTTGGCGATGTCACCAGCGCACCGGTTCCCCGGGCCGGCGGCATCGCGGAGGGCGAGGCGGCCACCGTTGCCGAAGTGCTCATCGCGGAACTGACGGGCGGCCCCTCCGTCCCCGCCTACGACGGCGCCAGCGCTTGCTATGTCGAGCTCGGGGACGAACTCGTCGGCCGCATCGACGTCAACTTCCTCAGCTACGACACACCCGTCGCCAAATTCACCGCTCCAACCGCCCAGCTGTTCGAAGAGAAGCAAGACTGGGGAGCCACACGCGCCGCCCGCTGGTTCGGGCACTGAACGTCTCGCCGTGAGGACGGCGCCGGCCGCAGCCACCGTTACCGGTCGCGGCGCTGGCCCCGACCGCCCGACGCGGCGACGGCATCGACCGCTGCCAGCTGGGCAAGCTTGTCGTCCTCGTCCAGAAATGAGGCGAGGAACGAGTTGCGGGCCAGCTGGATCACCTCCTGGTCGTCGAGTCCGAGGGCGTCAGCTGCCGCCGCCAAGTTGTCGGCGATGTACCCACCGAAGTAGGCCGGGTCGTCAGAGTTCACCGTGACCCGTAAACCGTAACGAAGCAGCTCGGCCAGGTTGTGGTGGGCAAGGTCGGGAAAGGTTCCGAGTTGCACATTGGACAACGGACAAACGGTCAGCGGCACTTGATCGTCCCGAAGCCGGTCCATCAGCAGTGGGTCCTGCGAGCAGTGGATCCCATGGTCGATCCGGCGTACCTGGAGCAGGTCGAGGGCCTCCCAGATGTAGCTGGCATCGGCTTCTTCGCCGGCGTGGGCGACGGCCAGAAAGCCCTCCTCCCGGGCCCGACGGAACACGGCTTCGAACTTCGACGGAGGATTCCCGAGCTCGCCGGAGTCGAGGCCGACCGCGGTGATCGCCTCCCGGAACGGCAGTGCCTCCTCGAGGGTCGCCATAGCCGCCTCCGCGCTCAGGTGCCGGAGGAAGCACAAGATCAGGCGCCAGGTGACGCCCCACTGGCGTTGCCCGTCCTCGAGCGCCCGGCGGATGCCGGTGACCACGGTGCCGAAGGGAATCCCCCGGTCGGTGTGGGTCTGGGGATCGAAGAAGATCTCGGTGTGGGAGACACCCTGCTCCACGGCCCGATGGAGATAGGCAGTGGTCAGGTCGTAGAAATCCTGCTCGGTGACGAGCACCGCGCATCCGGCGTAGTAGACGTCGAGGAACGCCTGGAGGTCGTCGAAGACGTAGGCCCGCCGGACGGCCTCGACATCCGGGTACGGCAGCGCGACCCGGTTGCGGGTGGCCAGCGCGAACATCAGCTCCGGTTCGAGGGTCCCCTCGATGTGCAGATGGAGCTCGGCTTTGGGCAACCGGTGGATGAATCGGGTCCGGTCACCGCTCAGGTCGGAATCGGCCACCGGTCAGGCGGTGTCGAGCAACATGGAGGCCAGCCGCTTGCGCTGGGTGGCATGCCCACCCATCAGCACGTCGTTCTGCTTGGCCCGCTTGAACAGGAAGTGGGCATCGTTGGCCCAGGTGAACCCCACGCCGCCGTGCAACTGAATGGCCTCCCCGGTCACCTTGATCGCCGCCTCGGCGGTATAGCCGGCCGCCATCGCCGCCGCCCGCCTCCGTTGCTGGTCCTCGGCATCGGAGGCCCAAGCCGCGAACTGCACGGCCACCCGGGCCATCTCGATCTGGTGGAACATGTCGACGATCTTGTGCTTCACCACCTGAAACGAAGCCACCGGTTGATCGAACACCACCCGTTCGGTGGTGTAGCCGATGGCCAACTGCAACGCCCGGTCCGCGGTCCCGAGGGTTTCGGCCGCCAGCCCCACCGAGATGTCGTCCAGCACCCGGTGCCAGATGGAGGCCTGGTTGCCGCTTGGGCCGATCGGCACGCACGGACGCTCCCGCAGATCGAGGCGGGCGACTTTCCGGGTGGGATCGAGAGCCGGGACCGGTTCGCCGTCCGGGTTCTCGATCAGGAACGAGCGACGGCCCTCTTCGGTGCCGGCCACCACGATGGCCCAGTCGGCCGTGTGACCGTCGAGGACCAACGGCTTCAGTCCCTCCAGGACCCAGGTCGGGCCCTTCCGCCGGGCCCGGGTGCGCAGGTTGTCCAGGGGGTCGCCGTGGCCGAACTCATGGAGGGCGACGGTTCCCCGGGTGCGCCCGGCGGCGAGGTCCGACAACAAGTCGTCGGCGCCGAGCGCCTTGGCCGCCAGGGTGGCCATGACGGCCGAGGAGAAGAACGGCCCCGGGAGGGGGACCCGGCCGGTCTCGGTCAGGACGATGCACAGCTCCGAGAGCCCGGCCCCGGCCCCTCCGAGGGCCTCGGGGATCACCAGCCCGGTCCATCCCAGGTCGACCAGCGTGGCCCAGAGGGCGGGGTCGATCCCGTCGGGATCGTCGGCCATCTCCCGTAGCCGAGCGCCACCGATCTCGCGGTCCATCGCCTGTCGGGCGACATCTCGGAGCGCCTCTTGCTCGGCGTCGTAGGTGAAGTCCATAGGTCTTGCCGGCGTAGCCTTCCTTGGATCTCGGGCGGGGGTCTCGGACCGTCGCCACCCCGAGGGTGGAGACGACGACCCTGACAGCTACGTCAGCATAGACCGATGCCATCTGGCCAACCCGGGTGGCATGACCAAGCCAGCTCTCAGGATTCGCACAGGTTACGGATCGCCCCTTCTACACTGAGGGCAATTCCATGGTCTTCTTTCTTGCCCTCGGGGCGGCCTTCTCGAACGCAGTGATCAGTGTGCTCCAGCGCATGGGGGTAGAGGACGCCAAGGAAGAGGACACCCTCCGCCTGAGCCTTATGGCCCACGCCTTGAAGCGAAAGGTGTGGCTGGCCGGTTTCGCCCTGATGATCGTCTCGTTCATCCTCCAGGCGCTGGCCCTCCATTTCGGACGGCTGAGCCAGGTCCAGCCGATCCTGGTCACCGAAATCCTCTTCCTGGTCTTCATTCTCTCCACCCGGTTCGGCTACCGGGTCGGTGCCCGCGAATGGCTGGGGGTCGGGATGGCCTCGGCCGGCCTCGCCGGCTTCTTGGTGTTCGCCGCCCCCATCGGAGGGAACCAACTTCCCGAGAACATCGACTGGATCCTCGTGGGTGGGGCGTGCGTCGCCGCCATGGCGATCACCATCGTCCTCGCCCTCCGCGGTCCGAGGTGGTGGCGAGCCTCGATGTTCGGCACCTCGGCCGCCATCGGTTACGCCTTCACCGCGGCGATGACCAAGGTCGTCTCTCACTTCTTCGCCCAGGATTGGGTGAGCATCTTCTGGCACTGGCAGACCTACGCCCTGGCCACCTTCGGCGGTGCCTCGGTGTTCCTCACCCAGAACGCCTTCCATGCCGGACCCATCGGGGCGTCCCAGACCGCCATCGTGCTGGTCGATCCCCTGGTCAGCATCGCCATCGGCATCGCTCTCTTCGGCGACAACCTCCAGACCGCCGGGGCCCGAGGGCCCCTCGAAGCCTTCTCGCTACTCATCCTCTGTGTCGGTGCGTACTCGCTGTCCCACTCAACGGTGATCGCCGCCTTCAAAGGCGACGGAGGACCTGGCGGAGATTTGTTAGCCCCCCGGTACCAACCGCGCACCTCCGCGCCCACGGTGCCGTCAGACCCGATTCCGCCCCGCCTCAGCCACTGACCGCCACCGCCTGGCCACCTCACCGATGAGCAACTGAGCTCCTTGGGTAGGCTTCGGCCCGTGGATTTCTCCCTGGCCCCAGAGGACGAGGCATTCCGTGACGAGCTCCGTGGCTGGCTCGACGAGCATCTCGAACGGTTTCTGATCGAAACCGACGACGACGAACAGCGGGTGGCCGGGGTGCCGTCGCAGGAGCGGCGCAAGGCGTGGCAGCGCCTGATGAACGAGGGGGGGTGGGCCGCGGTCCATTGGTCAACCGAATGGGGCGGCCGGGAGACCACCGCGGTGCAGCGTCTCATCTACTCCGAGTTGATGGCCGAGTACCGGACGCCGGGGATGTTCAACACCAACGGCATCTGGCAGATCGGTCCGATGCTCATCCAGTGGGGCACCGAGGAGCAGAAGAACCGCTGGCTGCCGAACATCATCAACGGCGACGACCACTGGTGTCAGGGGTTCTCCGAGCCCGATGCCGGGAATGATCTGGCCAACCTCCGCACCCTGGCCATCCTCGACGACCGCGGTGACCACTACCTGGTGAACGGGCAGAAGATCTGGATCTCCACCGCCCACCTGGCCAAGTGGGGCCTGTTCCTCTTCCGCACCGATCCGACGGCCATCGAACGAGGAGCCAAGCATGAAGGCATCACCGCCTTCATCGTCGACCTCGAGTCACCCGGGGTGGAATGCCGGCCGATCCGGGACATGTCCGGCGAGGAGATGTTCAACGAGGTGTACTTCCGCGACGTCAAGGTTCCCGTCGACAGCCGGTTGGGCGGTGAGGGCGAGGGTTGGATGGTGGCCATGAGCACCCTGGGCTTCGAGCGGGTCGGCATCGCCGGCCAGATCACCAGCCTGGCCGCCGACCTGCGGGCCATGGTGGAGACCGCCCGGGCCCTCAATCCCGAGGCGCTGGACGATCCGGTGATGGCCGACCGGTTGGCCCGGACCTGGACCGAGATCGAATTGACCCGGCTGCTGGTCTACCGGGCCCTCAGCAAGGTCATGCGGGGCGAGAAGAATTGGCCCGAGGTCCCGTTCTCCAAGCTGCAGTGGTCGATGCTGGCCCAGACGTTGGCGGAGCTGGCGGTCGACCTCCTGGGCCCGGCCGGGCTGCTGGCCCGGGGAGGCGCCGACGCGGTGGACCGGGGCAAATGGACCCGGCTCTACTCGTTCCAGCGGTACTCGACGATCGGAGGCGGATCGACCGAGGTCCAGAAGAACATCATTGCCGACCGGGCCATCAAACTGCCGGGTCGGGCGCGGCAGTCCTGACCGGGTGGTGGCCTCCCCCCCTCGCCGGGATCCACGCCAGCCCTGCCTGATCGGGGTCGGGCGGCGGACCTGGCACCCCGAAGACTGCGGTCCGGACGGCGCCCCCGAGCCGTTGGCCATGTGGGAGGAGGTTGCGAGGCTGGCCGATGCCGACACCGGCCACCCCGGTGCCATCGAGCGGCTCGAGCGCATCGATGTCGTCTACTGCCAGGCCTGGCAGTATGACGATCCCCCGGGCCGCCTGGCGGCGCGGTTGGGCGCCGACCCGAAGGTAGCCAACTACTCAGGGATCGGCGGCAACGTCCCCCAGTCGATCGTGTCCAACGCCGCCCGGGACATCCTCCGCGGCGACCTGGATCTGGCCCTGGTGGTCGGCAGCGAGGCGCTGGCCACCAAGCGGCGGCTGGCCAAGGAGGGGCGCAAGCCGGCGTGGAGCTTCCGGCCGGAAGAACGGCGGCCGTTCCCCTTCGACGTACCGCCCCACCCGGGAGAGGTGACCCACCGCGTCTTCGAGGCCTGGCTCACCTTCGCCCTGTTCGAGAACGCCCACCGGGCCCACCTCGGTGCCGGGCTGGAGGAGTACCGGCGGTCGCTCGGCGAGCTCCTCTCCCCGATGACCGGGGTGGCCGCGGCCAACCCCGGCGCCTGGTTCCCGATCGTCCGCGGGGTGGAAGAGATCCTCGGCCCGACCGCCCAGAACCGGATGGTCGGCTACCCGTACTCGAAACTGATGACCGCGATCATGGACGTGGACATGGCCGCCGCGGTGCTGGTGGCCAGCGACGCCACCGCCGACTCGCTGGGGGTGCCCATCGACCGGCGGGTCTATCTCCGGGGCTGGGGCTACGCCGAGGACCCGCCGGCAGTGGCGCAACGGTCGGACCTCTGGCGGTCGGGGGCGATGGAGGCGGCCAGTGCTGCGGCGTTGCTGGGAGCCGGAGCCGGGGTCGGCGACGTCGCCCATCTGGACCTCTACTCGTGCTTCGCCAGCTCGATCGAGTTCGCCCTCGACGCCCTGGGCATCGACCCGGGCTCGGCCCGCAGTGCGGATCCGGCCACCCCGCCGGATCGGCCGGTCACCGTAACCGGCGGCTTGGCCTACCACGGCGGGCCGGGCAGCAACTACC